>NZ_JAGYGI010000004.1:0-241535 GCF_019947365.1 Pseudomonas sp. GL-R-26
TTTAGCGCGTGTACCTGGGCGATTTTAGGGTTTATCAACAGTGTCTCGGCAGACCGCTCCGGGAACATCCCCAAGTACCTGGCCGAGCTTCATGCCTCAGCCCCGCACTATGTCCTGCCTCATCGGCGAGAGGAGCGTATTTATCCTCGCGCCATCCGGCTCAAATCACCGAAGTATCCGATCAGAAATAAAAATGCCAGTCAGCTTAACTGACTGGCATTAGCCTTGATGGCCGGTTTTTTTGTACCTGCTTTTTATAGCTGGAGCGTGCGCCTTACAGAGCGGCAGCGTGCTCGGTCAGGTAAGCCGCAACGCCTTCTGGCGAAGCGTTCATGCCTTTGTCGCCTTTTTTCCAGTTGGCAGGGCAGACTTCGCCGTGCGCTTCGTGGAATTGCAGAGCGTCGACCAGACGGATCAGCTCTTCCATGTTACGACCCAGCGGCAGGTCGTTGATGATCTGCGAGCGGACAACGCCTTTGTCGTCGATCAGGAACGCGCCACGGAAAGCCACGCCGTCAGCGGACTGAACGTCGTAGGCCTTCATGATGTCCTGCTTGATGTCGGCAGCCATGGTGTAGCGAACCTGGCCGATACCGCCATTGTTCACTGGAGTGTTGCGCCATGCGTTGTGGGTGAAGTGCGAGTCGATCGAAACAGCGATCACTTCAACGTTGCGTGCCTTGAACTCGGACATGCGGTTGTCCAGAGCGATCAACTCGGACGGGCAAACGAAGGTGAAGTCCAGTGGGTAGAAGAACACCAGGCCATATTTGCCTTTGATCGCCGAGGACAGGGTGAAGCTGTCAACGATCTCGCCATTGCCGAGTACGGCCGGTACGGTGAAGTCAGGGGCTTGCTTGCCTACGAGTACGCTCATTGGATATCTCCTGGTGTAATAGCGTGAGAAACGGGGTTCGCATCAGCCTGCCACCCTGAGGCGACAGCCCTGTGACACGATCCCCGGTCGCAAAAGACCGGCCATCATACACCGCGTGTTTGAGCTGGCTTAGCTGTTTTTTCCCCGTGCGATGAAATCCCCGACGGTTTTGTATCACCGATTTGCCAGACCGACCGTTCGTCAGCCATACCCGCTTATGGCAGAAAGTGCCCTGAAACCACTTTGACAATCATTCTCGTTAACATTAAGATCCATCGCAATTGAGTCACAATCAGCGACGGACCTTCCTTATGTATGTTTGCCTCTGCACTGGCGTCACCGACGGTCAAATCCGCGATGCGATCTATGAAGGATGCTGCAGCTACAAGGAAGTCCGTGTGGCTACCGGCGTTGCCAGTCAGTGCGGCAAATGTGCCTGCCTTGCCAAGGAAGTGGTCCGCGAGACTCTGACCAAACTGCAAACGGCCCAGGCTGCAATTCCTTTTCCAACAGAATTTACAGCAGCTTAAATATCGAATTTCAAAGAACCGGACATATGTCCGGTTTTTTTATGCCTCAAAATCAACTAGTTATGCTCTAGACGCGGAACACAAACATTCTTATTCCGATTAATTTTCATTTAAGTTTCAATAACTTAGGTTTGACACTCTTAAATACGCGGCTCAAACTCTGCTCTATTGACAGCTAATACAGGGCAGGACCCCATCATGAAAGGCGACGTTACAGTCATCCAGCATCTCAACAAGATCCTTGCCAATGAGCTGGTCGCGATCAATCAATATTTCCTGCATGCACGCATGTATGAAGATTGGGGCCTGAACAAGCTCGGCAAGCACGAGTACCACGAATCCATCGACGAGATGAAGCACGCGGACAAGCTGATCAAGCGCATCCTGTTCCTTGAAGGCCTGCCGAACGTCCAGGACCTGGGCAAGCTGCACATCGGCGAGCACACCAAGGAAATGCTGGAGTGCGACCTGCGTATCGAGAAAACCGGCCATGCAGACCTGAAAGTTGCCATCGCGCATTGCGAAACAGTTGGCGACTTCGGCAGCCGTGAGCTGCTTGAAGATATCCTCGAGTCCGAAGAAGAACATATCGACTGGCTGGAAACCCAGTTGGGCCTGATCGATAAAGTGGGCCTTGAGAACTACCTGCAATCGCAGATGGGCGAAGACGAGTAAGTTCTACGCCATTAATTTCGATGATCGAGTAGGAGGCGGGGTTGCCCCCGCCGTCCTCTCACACCACCGTACGTACGGTTCCGTATACGGCGGTTCCTGCCTACTGACAAACAACGTCAGCGAGCTTGGTTCCGTTGATGTGTCGCCTGCGGTATCTAAGCGCCCAGACCGGCCCTCGGAGCTTCCGGCTCCTACCTCCTAATGGTCTTGACCTCCGCTACGCGGAGTTTCTGCTTTACGCTCCAACAGAGATCACACCCGACTATCCACTCATGGCAGGTTCAGCCCTTCATTACTCCGGTTTCGAGCAACTACTACGGCCTCTGCTGACTTCTGTCGCCCATCCCGTCATCTCGCGACGCCGGTAGCACATGGCAGGCTAAACAGATCTCCCAGGGTAATTCGCGCGACCTTCCTGCTTATGCCTGTCGGATCTACGTCGCAGCGTTCCGTGCAAGTATCGGGCTTTGAAGATATTGGCCTTCTTACCCCGCTGCGCCGCCTCTATCCGCTTCCTGTTCGTCAGGCCAGCATTTTGCCTCGGGCTTCCTTCAGATTCGCAGTCACCCGCGACACCCTTGCCTCTGGCTAACACTTCCCCTTGCCGGGTGTGTAGAGGACTTTCACCTCCAAGTCACCAGCGTGGCCACCACAGCCAAGCTGGTTGCGCTTACGCGCAACGCGCCATGCCTGGCGCACCAATAAAAAGCCCCGCCCTCTTTCGAGTGGCGGGGCTTTTTGTTACCCGGGTTTCAGGTTTGGCCGAAACCCGGGCAGAAGCGAATCAGGCTTCGGTCTTTGGAGCAGCGGCCTTGGCGGCGGCGTCCTTGATCAGGCTCTGCAGCGAACCGTCAGCAGCCATTTCAGTCATGATGTCGCTACCGCCGACCAGCTCACCGCCGACCCACAGCTGCGGGAAGGTTGGCCAGTTGGCGTATTTTGGCAGGTTGGCGCGGATTTCCGGGTTCTGCAGGATGTCCACGTACGCAAACTTTTCGCCACACGCCATCACGGCCTGCGCGGCTTTCGCGGAGAAGCCGCACTGCGGGGCATTCGGCGAACCTTTCATGTAAAGCAGAATGGTGTTGTTGGCAATCTGCTCTTTAATCGTTTCGATGATATCCATGGAGCACCTCGGCTGAACTTTCCGACTCATGGGTCGGCACGGTGGCGCATTGTAACGGAAAGCCGAGCGCCCTGCTCGGTCTCTCCGTCAGACTGATTCAAGCCGCCGCCACGGTCACCGGCACGCCATTGAGCGCGGCATTTCCCGACAGTTCGTCAATCTGGCGTTCGTCGGTCAGGTCGTTGGCGCTGGAGCCTGGCTGGCTGCTGGCAATCGACATTTGCACGCCAGGCCGCGCATGGCCCCAGCCGTGAGGCAGGCTGACCACGCCTTTCATCATGTCCAGACTGCCAAGCACTTCGACTTCGATCACACCCACCCGCGAGCTGACCCGAACACGCTGCCCGTCACTGAGCCCGCGACTCGCCAGATCGTCCGGATGCATCAGCAACTGGTGACGCGGCTTGCCTTTCACCAACCGATGATAGTTATGCATCCATGAGTTGTTGCTGCGTACATGTCGGCGGCCAATCATCAACAACTCGTCGGCGGCCGGTGCCTGCAAGGCTGCGAAGCGCGCCAGGTCAGCGAGAATCTCGATCGGTGCTGCCTGGATGCGTTGATTGGCAGTCTTCAGGCGGGGCGTCAGGTTAGGCTTGAGCGCGCCCAGATCGACGCCATGGGGATGATCGAACAACGTCGCCAGCGACAGCTTGTGCTCTGAATTGTCACCGTACATCCCGATGCGCAGGCCGCGATCGATCATTTGTGCGGGGGCGATAGTGGGTTTCAACTCTTTGCCGGTCATGGCGGCAAATGCCTTGGCCAGCCCGACGAAGATCTCCCAGTCGTGCAAGGCACCTTCGGGCTTGGCGAGGATGGCACGGTTGAAACGACTGACATTGCGCACCGCGAACAGGTTGAAGGTGGTGTCGTAATGGTCGTTTTCCAGCGCCGACGTGGACGGCAGGATCAGGTCGGCGTAACGCGTGGTTTCATTGATGTACAGATCGATGCTGACCATGAACTCCAGCCCGTCCAGCGCCTGTTCGAGTTGTCGGCCATTGGGTGTGGACAGCACCGGATTGCCCGCCACGGTGATCAACGCGCGGACTTGCCCTTCCCCTTCGGTGAGCATCTCTTCGGCCAGCGCCGAAACAGGTAGTTCTCCGGCGTATTCCGGCCGCCCGGAAACCCGGCTCTGCCACAGATTGAAATGCCCGCCCGAGGTCGACGCCACCAGGTCCACTGCTGGCTCGGTGCACAAGGCACCACCCACGCGATCGAGATTGCCGGTGACCAGATTGATCAACTGCACCACCCAGTGACACAGCGTACCGAAGGCCTGGGTCGAAACGCCCATGCGGCCATAGCAGACGGCACTCGGCGCCGCGGCGAAGTCCCGCGCCAATTGGCGGATCTGTTCGGCCGGCACGGCGCACAACGGACTCATGGCCTCGGCGGTGAACGGCGCGACGGCCTTCCGTACGTCCTCCAGGCCATCCACCGGCAGATGGCTGTCGCGAGTCAGACCTTCAGCGAACAAGGTATTGAGCAGGCCGAACAACAGCGCGGCATCACCGCCCGGGCGAACGAACAGATGCTGATCGGCAATCGCCGCTGTCTCACTACGGCGCGGATCGACCACCACCACTTTGCCACCCCGGGCCTGTATCGCCTTCAAGCGTTTTTCCACATCCGGCACGGTCATGATGCTGCCGTTCGAAGCCAGTGGATTGCCCCCCAGGATCAGCATGAAATCAGTGTGATCGATGTCCGGGATCGGCAGCAGCAAACCGTGGCCGTACATCAAATGACTGGTCAGGTGATGGGGCAATTGATCGACCGACGTTGCGGAAAACCGATTGCGGGTTTTCAGCAGTCCGAGGAAGTAATTGCTGTGGGTCATCAGCCCGTAATTGTGCACGCTCGGATTGCCCTGATAGACCGCCACGGCGTTTTGCCCGTGACGCTCCTGAATGGCGGCGAGGCGTTCGGCGACCAGATTGAATGCCGCTTGCCACTCGATGGGATGCCACTCATTGCCCACCCGCTGCATCGGCTGATGCAGGCGATCCGGATCGTTCTGAATGTCTTGCAGGGCCACGGCCTTGGGGCAGATGTGCCCACGGCTGAACGTATCCTGGGGGTCGCCCTTGATCGAAGTGATCTGGACGTTACCGCCTTCGCCCCTGGTGGTTTCGATGGTCAGGCCACAGATGGCTTCGCACAAATGGCACGCACGGTGATGGAGAGTCTTGGTCATGGCCAGTTTCTGTCTTGTTTTGGGCGGGCAACGTTGGCCGCGGAAACAAAACTATGGCGCCGGAGCCGCCGCCACGCCAGCGACGTTCGTCTTGTGAATCGAGGGTTATCAGGCCAGCCGATGGCCGCCCGAATTCAGTTCGAAGGCAGCCTGGGCGGCGCCTGCAACTGGATTTCCTGAAGGGTTTCAATCGGCCCGTGGGGGCCATGCACGCCGGTCAGCTCGCCGATCAGGCGCCAGTGTTCGTCGAGCCCGGCGCTGATGAATGACAGGTCAGAAACCGACTGTCAGCGCACCATTGCCGCCCAGCCTGATTGCCAAGCCCCGAGGGGCCGGTGTACAAATGAACCGCTGCTATCAGGAAACAGGCTTCAAAAGCGCTACCTCGGTGAACCCGTAGCACCTCTGAAACTCCCTAAAAACTGTAGCCCTATTGGTAAGACGCGACATTTAATTATAAGATCGCGCCTTCCCCTATTTCGTCGCCCCGTGCGGCTTACGCCGCAGGTCTCGCCCGTTGTTCCGTTAAACAAGGCTTTGAGTATCTGCGGTTTGTAGCAAAAGGTAGTCAATGATGAGCGCAAGGCACTTTCTCTCCCTGATGGATTGCACGCCCGAAGAGCTGGTCAGCGTGATCCGTCGAGGCGTTGAGCTCAAGGACCTGCGTAACCGCGGCGTACTGTTCGAGCCTCTGAAAAACCGCGTCTTGGGGATGATTTTCGAGAAATCCTCGACCCGTACCCGGATCTCCTTCGAGGCCGGCATGATCCAGCTCGGCGGGCAGGCGATCTTCCTGTCGCCCCGTGACACCCAACTGGGCCGTGGCGAGCCGATCGGCGACTGCGCCATCGTCATGTCGAGCATGCTCGACGCGGTGATGATCCGTACCTTTGCCCACAGCAACCTGACCGAGTTCGCCGCCAACTCCCGCGTGCCAGTGATCAACGGCCTGTCCGATGACCTGCACCCGTGCCAGTTGCTGGCCGACATGCAGACCTTCCTCGAACACCGCGGCTCCATCCAGGGCAAGACCGTGGCCTGGATCGGCGACGGCAACAACATGTGCAACAGCTATATAGAAGCGGCGATCCAGTTCGACTTCCAGTTACGCGTTGCCTGCCCGGAAGGCTACGAGCCCAACCCGGTGTTCCTGGCCAAGGCCGGCGATCGGGTCACCATCGTTCGCGACCCGAAGGAAGCCGTGCGTGGTGCACACCTGGTGAGCACCGACGTCTGGACCTCCATGGGCCAGGAAGAAGAAACCGCCAAGCGTCTGCAGCTGTTCGCACCGTATCAGGTCAACCGCGCCCTGCTCGACCTGGCCGTTGACGACGTGCTGTTCATGCACTGCCTGCCGGCGCACCGTGGCGAGGAAATCAGCGTCGACCTGCTCGATGACAAGCGCTCGGTGGCCTGGGATCAAGCCGAAAACCGTCTTCATGCGCAAAAAGCCCTGCTCGAGTTCCTCGTCGAACCGGCGTATCACCACGCATGAGCCAGCCATTACTGCTTAACCTGCGCAAACTCGCCTGCGGCTATCAAGACCAGCGCGTGGTGCAGAACCTCAACCTGCACCTGAACGCAGGCGACATCGGTTGCCTGCTGGGCTCGTCGGGCTGCGGCAAGACCACTACCCTGCGGGCGATTGCCGGTTTCGAACCGGTTCACGAAGGCGAAATCCAGCTGGCTGGCGAGACCATCTCCAGCGCCGGCTTCACCCTTGCTCCGGAGAAGCGTCGCATCGGCATGGTGTTCCAGGACTACGCGCTGTTTCCGCATTTGAGCGTGGCCGACAACATCGCCTTCGGCATTCGCAAGCATCCGCAAAAGGATCGCGTGACCGAAGAGCTACTGGAACTGGTTAACCTGAAGAACCTCGGCAAACGCTTCCCCCACGAGCTTTCCGGTGGTCAGCAGCAACGTGTCGCCCTGGCCCGTGCCCTGGCGCCGGAGCCGCAACTGCTGTTGCTCGACGAACCGTTCTCCAACCTCGATGGCGAATTGCGCCGCAAGCTCAGCCATGAAGTACGCGACATCCTCAAGGCCCGTGGCACCAGCGCGATTCTGGTGACTCACGACCAGGAAGAAGCCTTCGCGGTCAGCGACCACGTTGGGGTGTTCAAGGAAGGTCGCCTGGAACAGTGGGACACGCCCTACAACCTGTATCACGAACCGCTGACACCCTTCGTGGCGAGTTTCATCGGCCAGGGCTATTTCATTCGCGGTCAGTTGAGCAGCCCCGAATCGGTGCAAACCGAACTGGGTGAGTTGCGCGGCAATCGGGCCTACACCTGGCCGGTAGGCGGCGCCGTGGATGTACTGCTGCGCCCGGACGATATCGTCTATGCGCCGGACAGCGCACTGAAGGCGCGAATTGCCGGCAAGACGTTCCTGGGTGCATCGACCCTGTATCGCTTGCAACTGCCGACAGGTGCACAGCTGGAATCGATCTTCCCGAGCCATGTCGACCGTCAGGTTGGGGCGGAGGTGGGTATTCGTGTCGCGGCTGAACACCTGGTGCTGTTCCAGGCGTCCGGTAGCACGGCGGCGCAGATTCCGACGGTTGAATCCGGTGTCCGCCGCTACAACACCGCTAACTGAACAACACAATCCCTGTGGGAGCGCGCTTGCTCGCGATTGCGATGGATCAGTCAACACCTCTGTTGAATGTGATACCGCTATCGCGAGCAGGCTCGCTCCTACAGTGGTTTTGGATCAGCCCAACATCAGCGTTCCGCTTGCTACGAGCGTCGCATTGCCGCCGATCTTCACCCGATCGCCTTCCAGGCGACAGAACAATTCCCCACCCCGCGCCGAACGCTGAAAAGCCGTCAGGCTCGACTTGCCCAAACGCTTTGACCAGTACGGAATCAGAAGGCAATGGGTCGATCCGGTCACCGGGTCCTCATTGATGCCGATTGCCGGGGCGAAGTAACGGGAAACGAAATCGTGTTGCTCGCCCCGTGCCGTCACGATGGCGCCCAACCATGGCAGTTTCGCCAGGGCCACCATGTCCGGCTTGCAGTCGAGCACGGCTTGCTCCGACTCCAGCACCACGAACAGCTCATTCGAGGCCAGTACCTCGACAGCCTTCACGCCCAGTGCACGCTCGATGTCCGAGATCACGTTCACCGGCAACGCAGTGATCGCCGGGAAGTCCAGCCACAGGCCTCCGCCCTCCCGCGTCACACTCAACGGGCCGGATTTGCAGGTGAAGTCCAGTCGCTCGACAGGCTCTTTATAGATCTCAAACAGCACATAGGCGCTAGCCAGCGTCGCGTGACCGCACAATGGCACCTCGGTGGTCGGCGTAAACCAGCGGATGTGCCAGCCCTGCCCTTCACGCACGACAAACGCCGTTTCGGCGAGGTTGTGTTCGGCGGCAATCTTTTGCATCAACTCATCGGCGAGCCAGGTATCTAGCCGATAGACCATCGCCGGATTGCCGCTGAATGGCTGACTGCTGAACGCGTCGACCTGATGGAACTCCAGTTGCATAACTTTCTCCCTTTGTCAGACCGCCGAGCATGCCGCGCTGGCCCGGCCGGCACCAGTGACAGAGCAGGCTGATTTTCACCATACAGCACTGCACCCGCTTCGAGGCTCACGCACGGCCGATATCGGCAAACTTCGCCTGGGTGTGTTCGGCCAGCACCGCCGGTGCCAGTTCGACTTCCAATCCACGTCGGCCCGCACTGACAAAAATGCTGGCGAAGGGCTGGGCCGAACTATCAATGAAGGTACGCAAACGCTTCTTCTGCCCCAACGGACTGATCCCGCCCAACAGATAGCCGGTAGAGCGCTGTGCTGCCGCCGGGTCGGCCATTTCGACCTTTTTAACGCCCGCGGCGTGGGCCAGTCCCTTCAAGTCCAGACTGCCGACAACCGGCACCACAGCCACCAGCAACTCGCCCTTCTCGCTGGCCGCCAGCAAGGTCTTGAACACCTGCGCCGGATCGAGCCCGAGTTTTTCCGCCGCTTCCAGCCCGTAGGAGGCAGCCTTGGGATCATGTTCGTAACTGTGTACGCGATGTTCGGCCCGAACCTTTTTCAACAAATCCAATGCGGGGGTCATGACAGCTCCAGACTGGGCGGCAGAAGAAAAATACTGCGCCCGATTCTAGGGCATTGATCAATAAAAGGCTCTACGGCGGCGCATCCATGACGCCATTGCCTGGCCATCCCATCCCCCAATGACTCACTCATTCATGCAACGAATAGTTTTTTTGTGACCGACGGTTCACTTTCGACCTTTGACAGCAGCGTTTCTTGTCTATATTTTTTCGTTTCTGAAACTGTACGAAACGTCCTACCGCTGCACCCAGCAGTAAACCGCGACCAGGATGGGGATCCTGCCTCGGCGAAAAACGCGCTTCGACCATGATGGAAAAAAGCGCCAGACAACAAAAAAAATGAGGTTTCAATGACAACTGCTTTACAACAACCGTCGCTCTCGAGCCAATGCATGGCCGAGTTTCTGGGTACGGCGCTGCTGATCTTTTTTGGTACAGGATGTGTTGCCGCGCTCAAGGTCGCGGGTGCCAGTTTTGGTTTGTGGGAAATCAGCATTATCTGGGGCGTCGGCGTCAGCATGGCGATCTACCTCACCGCCGGTGTTTCCGGTGCTCATCTGAACCCTGCCGTCAGCATTGCCCTGAGCATTTTCGCGGACTTCGAAAAGCGTAAATTGCCTTTCTACATACTCGCCCAAGTGGCGGGCGCCTTCTGCGGAGCGCTGTTGGTCTACACCCTCTACAGCAATCTATTCTTCGAATTCGAACAAACTCACCACATGGTTCGCGGCACTCAAGCCAGCCTCGAGTTGGCCTCCGTGTTCTCCACCTTCCCGAATCAAGTGTTGACCACCGCCCAGGCATTTCTGGTCGAGGTGATCATTACGGCCATCCTGATGGGCGTGATCATGTCCCTGACCGATGACAACAATGGCCTGCCCAAAGGCCCGCTGGCACCGCTGCTGATTGGCCTGCTGATTGCGGTGATCGGCAGTTCGATGGGGCCGCTGACCGGTTTTGCCATGAACCCTGCGCGAGACTTCGGCCCTAAACTGATGACTTTCTTCGCTGGCTGGGGTGAAATTTCCTTCACCGGCGGACGCGATATTCCGTATTTCCTGATTCCTGTTTTTGCACCGATTGTTGGTGCTTGCCTCGGTGCTGCCGCCTATCGCGGGCTGATTGCCCGCCATCTGCCCAGCGCCGTACCTGCTACAAAGGATGCAACAGCTGCCATTGACGGCAAACCCAGAACTTCTTGATACCGTTGGCGCGTGCCCCTGCCCTTTGATCGCGCGCCAGACCTCACTCCCTTATTTCGTCCAAGGCAATCGACATGACCGACACACAGAATAAGAACTACATCATTGCCCTCGATCAGGGTACGACCAGCTCCCGCGCGATCATTTTCGACCGCGACGCGAACGTGGTCTGCACCGCCCAACGGGAGTTCGCACAGCACTACCCGCAAGCCGGCTGGGTCGAACACGATCCGATGGAAATCTTCGCCACCCAAAGCGCCGTGATGGTCGAGGCCCTGGCGCAAGCCGGCCTGCACCACGACCAGGTGGCCGCGATAGGCATCACCAACCAGCGCGAAACCACAGTGGTCTGGGACAAGAACACCGGCCGGCCGATCTACAACGCCATCGTCTGGCAGTGCCGACGCAGCACCGAGATCTGTCAGCAGCTCAAACGCGATGGCCACGAGCAATACATCAGCGACACTACCGGCCTGGTCACCGACCCGTATTTCTCCGGCACCAAGCTCAAGTGGATCCTCGACAATGTCGAAGGCAGCCGCGAACGCGCACGCAACGGTGAACTGCTGTTCGGCACCGTCGACAGCTGGCTGATCTGGAAATTTACCGGCGGCAAGGTGCATGTCACCGACTACACCAACGCTTCGCGCACCATGCTCTTCAACATCCACACCCTGGAGTGGGACGCGAAGATGCTGGAGGTGCTGGATATTCCGCGCGAAATGCTGCCGGAAGTTAAATCGTCCTCGGAAATTTATGGCCGTACCAAAAGCGGCATCGCCATCGGCGGCATCGCTGGCGACCAGCAAGCCGCCCTGTTCGGCCAGATGTGCGTCGAGCCAGGCCAGGCGAAAAACACCTACGGCACTGGCTGCTTCCTGTTGATGAACACCGGCGACAAAGCCGTGAAATCCCAACACGGCATGCTCACCACCATCGCTTGCGGCCCACGTGGCGAAGTGGCCTATGCGCTGGAAGGTGCGGTGTTCAACGGCGGCTCCACCGTACAGTGGCTGCGTGACGAGCTGAAAATCATCAACGACGCCCACGACACCGAATACTTCGCCAACAAGGTCAAGGACAGCAACGGCGTGTACCTGGTGCCGGCCTTCACCGGTCTTGGCGCTCCCTACTGGGATCCGTACGCCCGTGGCGCATTGTTCGGCCTGACCCGCGGCGTACGCGTGGATCACATCATTCGTGCCGCGCTGGAGTCGATTGCCTACCAGACCCGCGACGTGCTCGACGCCATGCAGCAGGACTCCGGCGAACGCCTCAAGGCCCTGCGCGTGGATGGCGGCGCGGTGGCGAACAATTTCCTCATGCAGTTCCAGGCCGACATCCTCGGCACACAGGTCGAGCGCCCGCAAATGCGCGAAACCACGGCACTGGGTGCAGCTTACCTGGCAGGCCTGGCCTGTGGCTTCTGGGGCAGCCTGGAGGAGTTGCGCGGCAAGGCCGTGATTGAGCGCAAGTTCGAGCCGACGCTGGATGAAACGGCGAAGGAAAAACTCTACGCAGGCTGGAAAAAAGCGGTCAGCCGCACCCGTAATTGGGCGGCTGAAGACGAAGCTGAATAAGCGAACTCCAGTCCCCGTATCTGTATGTCCAAACAGCGTGAAAACGTAGCGAGCGAAGGAAAGACAAGGCAAAAACAGGCGAGGACCGGCTGGGGTCGCACCCGACTTTACGAGGTTGTAAATGAGCAGTCCGAGCCTGTTTTTAACGCAGGATTTCCGAGCGCAGTAGTTTTCACGTTGTTTGGAAACTGGTCGGGAGCAGATTCCTGCGTCATCATGGGCAAATTTTGCACGGCAGCCCAAAGGACGCCCCATGAATCTGCCTCCCCGTCAGCAGCAAATCCTCGAACTGGTTCGCGAACGCGGCTATGTCAGCATCGAGGAAATGGCCACGCTGTTCGTAGTTACCCCGCAAACCATTCGCCGCGACATCAACCAGCTCGCGGAAGCCAATTTACTGCGTCGCTACCACGGCGGCGCGGCTTACGACTCCAGCGTTGAAAACACCGCCTACGCCATGCGCGCCGATCAGATGCGCGATGAGAAACAGCGTATCGGCGAAGCCATTGCCGCGCAGATTCCCGACCATGCCTCGTTGTTCATCAACATCGGCACGACCACCGAATCCATTGCCCGGGCACTGCTCAATCACAATCACCTGAAGATCATCACCAACAACCTGCACGTCGCCTCCATGCTCAGCGCCAAGGACGATTTCGATGTCCTGCTGACCGGCGGCAACGTGCGGCGCGATGGTGGCGTGGTGGGTCAGGCCAGTGTCGACTTCATCAACCAGTTCAAGGTCGACTTCGCCCTGGTCGGCATCAGCGGCATCGATGAAGACGGCAGCCTGCTGGACTTCGACTATCAGGAAGTGCGGGTATCCCAGGCGATCATCGCCAATGCCCGACAAGTGATCCTCGCTGCCGACTCCAGCAAGTTCGGGCGCAACGCCATGATTCGCTTGGGGCCGATCAGCCTGGTCGATTGCCTGGTCACCGATCAGCAGCCTTCCCCGGCACTGGCGCAGTTGTTGAACCAGCACAAGGTTCGGCTGGAGGTCGTTTAAGCACACCGCCCCCCTGTGGCGAGGGGGCTTGTCGGATCGCCGCACCGCCCCGTTGGGTCGCGAAGCGGCCCTAAAACCATTCAGCCGAGTTCAGGCAGGCACATCCATAGCCCCAACCTGCGACGGCTTCGCCGCCGAACGGGGGCAAGCCCCCTCGCCACAAAAGCAGCCTGCTACCTTTCAATGTTCGTAAATTTTCCTTTAACGGCCCTTCGATGAGTATTTTCAATCGAAGCTGACTGGCTGTGCGCGTCTTTATGGGCTAGTATTTTCGCAAATGAACATTAATGTTCGAATTCAAATACAGAACATCAAAGAATTCCGAGGCCGTGCCGATGCCCAATTCCACCTTGCCTACGCCCCCTCTCGCCGAGGTCTACGATATCGCCGTCATCGGTGGCGGGATCAATGGCGTGGGGATCGCAGCGGATGCCGCCGGTCGCGGTCTCTCGGTGTTCCTTTGTGAAAAGGATGACCTGGCCAGCCATACCTCGTCGGCCAGCAGCAAGCTGATCCACGGTGGCCTGCGCTATCTCGAACATTACGAATTCCGCCTGGTGCGTGAAGCCCTGGCCGAACGTGAAGTGCTGTTGGCCAAGGCTCCACACATCGTCAAGCAAATGCGTTTCGTGTTGCCGCACCGCCCGCACCTGCGCCCGGCGTGGATGATTCGCGCCGGTCTGTTCCTCTATGACAACCTGGGCAAGCGCGAGCAACTGCAAGGTTCGAAAAGCCTGAAGTTCGGCACCGACAGCGCGCTCAAAAGCGAGATCACAAAGGGCTTTGAATACTCCGATTGCTGGGTCGACGATGCGCGCCTGGTAGTTTTGAACGCTATGGCCGCCCGGGAAAAAGGCGCCCACGTTCATACCCAGACCCGCTGCGTCAGCGCACGCCGCGCCAAGGGCTTGTGGCACCTGCACCTGGAACGCGCCGATGGCAGCCTGTTTTCGATTCGCGCCAAGGCATTGGTGAACGCAGCCGGGCCATGGGTCGCCAAGTTCATTCGTGATGACTTGAAGATGGAATCGCCATATGGCATCCGCCTGATTCAGGGCAGCCACCTGATCGTGCCGAAACTGTACGAAGGCGAACACGCGCACATTCTGCAAAACGAAGATCAGCGCATCGTGTTCACCATTCCGTACCTGAATCACTTCACCCTGATCGGCACCACCGACCGCGAGTACACCGGCGATCCGGCAAAAGTGGCGATTACCGACGGCGAAACCGATTACCTGTTGAACGTGGTCAACGCTCATTTCAAAAAGCAAATCAGCCGCGACGACATCCTGCACAGCTATTCAGGTGTGCGCCCGCTGTGCAACGACGAATCCGACAACCCGTCGGCCGTGACCCGCGATTACACCCTGGCGCTGTCTGGCACAGGCGAAGAGGCTCCATTGCTGTCGGTGTTCGGCGGCAAGCTCACCACCTATCGCAAACTGGCCGAGTCGGCGCTGGCGCAACTGGCACCCTACTTCAAGCACATAAAGCCAAGCTGGACCGCCAGCGCCACGCTGCCGGGCGGTGAAGACATGACCACCCCGCAAGCCTTGAGCTCGCGTATCCGCGACAAATTCGACTGGGTACCGAGCGAGATCGCTCGCCGCTGGGCCACTACCTACGGCAGCCGCACCTGGCGCATGCTCGAAGGCGTACAGGACCTCAGCGATATGGGCGAGCACATCGGCGGCGGTCTCTACACTCGCGAAGTTGACTATCTGTGCAGTGAAGAATGGGCAACCAGTGCCCACGACATCCTCTGGCGTCGCAGTAAGCTCGGCTTGTTCACGACGGTGGCCGAACAGGAAAAGCTCAAGGGCTACCTGAGCCAGGTCGAACAGAACCGCAGCAAGATCGAAGCGGCCTGATCAGTCATCGGCATAAACAAAAGCCCCTGAATCTCGCGATTCAGGGGCTTTTTCGTATCGATGGATTTCAGTCGCGCAGATCCGATTCATGAATCGGCTGCTCACGATGAGTCGCCCGCTGATACTGCGCCGGCCATACGGCCTTGTGCCCGCCCAGGTCGTCATCCGCGTGCAGCGCCCAGTACGGATCGCGCAACAACTCACGGGCCAGGAAGATGATGTCCGCCTGACAGGTACGCAGGATGTGCTCGGCCTGGGCCGGCTCGGTAATCATGCCGACTGTGCCGGTGGCCATGCCCGATTCCTTGCGCACACGCTCGGCGAAGCGGGTCTGGTAACCCGGTCCAGTGGGAATCTCCGCATTCGCCGCCGTCCCGCCCGACGAGACGTCGATCAGGTCGACCCCCTGGGCTTTGAGGCGGCGTGCCAGCTCCACGGTTTCATCGGGGTTCCAGCCGTCTTCCACCCAGTCGGTGGCCGAGACCCGGACAAACACCGGCAACTCTTCAGGCCACACCGCGCGCACCGCTTCGGTGACCTGCAGCACCAGCCGAATACGATTTTCGAACGAACCGCCATATTGATCGCGACGTTGATTGCTCAACGGCGACAGGAATTGATGCAGCAGGTAACCATGGGCCGCGTGCACTTCGACCACCTTGAAACCGGCCGTCAGTGACCGCTTTGCCGCATCGACAAAGGCCTGGATGACCTTGGCGATCTCGCCGTCATCGAGTTGCCTGGGTTGGGTGTGCTGTGGATCGAATGCAATCGGTGAAGGGCCGACCGGCACCCAGCCACCCTCATCGGGCTTGACGCTGCCATGCTTGCCGAGCCACGGCCGGTAGGTGCTGGCCTTGCGCCCGGCATGGGCCAGCTGAATGCCGGCAACGGCGCCCTGGGCGTTGATGAAGCGGGTGATGCGTTGCAGGGGTTCAATCTGTTCGTCATTCCACAGACCGAGGTCCTCGGCCGTGATACGCCCGTCGGCGGTGACCGCCGTGGCTTCGGTAAACACCAGCCCGGCCCCGCCGACAGCGCGGCTGCCGAGGTGGACCAGGTGCCAGTCATTGGCCAGGCCATCGGCACTGGAGTACTGGCACATCGGCGATACCGCGATGCGGTTGGGCAGGGTCAATTGGCGAAGGGTAAAGGGTTCAAGCAGCAGACTCATGGGGCACCTCTCGAATCAGTGGGCAGGCTCCAGGTTCTGTTTGAATAGTCGACGAGTGACAGGAAAAAGGTACAACACCCGCCCCCGCGGGCAAAAAATTCGACAAGACGTCACAAGGCCAAAATCAAGCAGTGCTTAGAGCCTAGTCGACATCGACGGATCAGGGAGGGCTCAAGAATTGAAACACTTCAATCAGCGTTCAATGCGACCTCTGTGGCGAGGGAGCTTGCTCCCGCTGGGTGGCGTAGCCACCCCAAAACCTGTCACTGCGGACTATCAAAATAACCACGTCTGACCATTTGGGTGTGCTGCGCGCACCAGCGGGAGCAAGCTCCCTCGCCACAAAAGCTACCGCGGTTCGATGTGGGCAATCATCAGTTGAACCGTCTCGTTGCCACGAAACTCGTTGAGGTCGAGCTTGTAGGCCAGTTCCACCCACTTGATGGTCGGATTCGGCCAGATGTCGCGGTCGATCCCGAAGGCAATGCCGTCGAGCTTCACCGAACCACATTCACTTTTGAGCACGACTTTAAGGTGCCGCTCGCCAACGACACGCTGCTCGACCAACTGGAACACCCCATGAAACAACGGCTCCGGGAAGTGCTGGCCCCAAGGGCCGGCATGCCGCAGGGCACGGGCCAGTTCCAGGTGGAACTCTTCCACCGCCAGGGTGCCGTCCGACAACAGGCGGCCCGTCAGGTCTTCCTCGCGCAGTTGCCGGCGCACTTCAGCGTCGAAGGCTTCGGCGAACAAGGGGAAATTCGCTTCCGGCAGCGTCAGGCCGGCCGCCATCGCGTGGCCACCGTATTTGGTAATCAGATTCGGATGCTGCGCCGCCACCACGCTCAAGGCGTCGCGGATGTGAAAGCCCTGGACCGAACGCCCCGAGCCCTTGAGCAGGCCATCCCCGGCATCGGCAAAGGCGATGGTCGGGCGGAAATAGCGCTCTTTCATCCGTGACGCGAGGATACCGATGACACCCTGGTGCCACTCGGGATCGAACAGGCACAAGCCGAACGGCATCGACTCCACCGGCAGATCCTTGAGCTGCGCCAGCGCTTCACGCTGCATGCCTTGCTCGATGGATTTGCGATCCTGGTTCATGCCGTCCAGTTGCGCCGCCATCTCACGGGCCAGACCTGCGTCTTCGGTCAGCAGGCATTCGATACCCAGGCTCATGTCATCCAGGCGCCCTGCGGCGTTCAGGCGTGGGCCGACAATGAAACCCAGATCGGTGGACGTGATGCGCGCATGATCGCGCTTGGCCACTTCGAGGATCGCCTTGATCCCCGGCCGGGCACGTCCGGCGCGAATCCGTTCCAGGCCCTGATGCACCAGAATCCGGTTGTTGGCATCCAACGGCACCACGTCGGCCACACTGCCCAGAGCCACCAGATCAAGCAGTTCGCCGATATTCGGCTGCGGCTTGCTTGTGTACCAGCCGAGTTCGCGCAATCGCGCGCGCAGGGCCATCAACACATAGAAAATCACCCCGACACCGGCCAGCGCCTTGCTCGGAAACTCGCAACCTGGCTGGTTCGGATTGACGATGGCATCGGCCAGCGGCAGCTCGTCGCCGGGCAAGTGGTGGTCGGTGACGAGCACCTTGAGCCCGGCCTTTTTCGCCGCTGCCACGCCTTCGACGCTGGAGATGCCGTTGTCGACGGTGATCAACAAATGCGGCTGACGCTCGAGCGCCACCGCGACGATTTCAGGTGTCAGACCGTAGCCGTAATCGAATCGGTTGGGCACCAGATAATCGACATGTGCCGCACCCAGCAAACGCAGGCCCAGCGTGCCCACGGTGCTGGCCGTCGCGCCGTCGGCATCAAAGTCGCCGACGATCAGGATGCGCTGGCGCTGTTCGAGCGCAGTCACCAGCAAATCCACCGCTGCATCGATGCCCTTGAGTTGCTGGAACGGAATCAACCGCGCCAGGCTCTTGTCCAGTTCCGCCTCGGACAGCACGCCCCGAGCCGCGTACAGGCGGGTCAACAGCGGCGGAATATCACCGAGGAATGGCAGGGTGTCGGGCAGCAGGCGAGGTTCGATGCGCATGGGGTGAAAGATGCTTCTCTTCAATACGTAGGATAAAACCGGGTGACGCGGGGCAGCAGCGAAAAATCAGCCGCGCTCACCGGCCAGCCACTGCAACTGAACTTCGTGCTGACCACGGTCGTCGGTGACGAAAATCGTCCCTTCGCTGATCATCACGTCCCACTTGATAACGCGGGGCATGTCTTTGGCCAGGGTTTCCAGGACCTCCTGAGGCACGGCAGCGATGTTGACGTTCTTCAGGTTTTTCACCGCCGGCACCACTTTGCCTTCCCACACGCGCAGGCTGCCGTAGGCCAGCAGGCTGGTGCGTTCAGTGCGGCGCGAGCACCAGGTCAGGCGCTCGGCATCCGGCTGGCCGACTTCTATCCAGTGCAGGACGCGGTCATCCAGGCTTTTTTCCCACAAGGCCGGTTCATCCACTTCCGACAGACCACGGCCAAAAGACAGCTGCTCGTTGTACCAGAGGGCGTAGGCCAGCAGGCGCACGGTCATACGCTCTTCGGTTTCCGAAGGATGACGGGCGATGGTCTGCTTTACGCTCTCATAGACGCTGCGGTCGAGGTCGGTGAGGTTCAGTTCAAACTTGTAGGTCGTGGACGGCTGGGCCATGAACGGGCTTCTTGATACGAGGAAAGGCGGCAAGTCTAACCGATGCGACGGGCAATCCACGAATTGAACACAATCAAGCTGGAGCGTCGGACAGTCGGCTATGCTAAAACGCTCTATTCGCCCAACTTTTGCCCCACAGGATCCAGCATGCCGTTCACCGCCAAACCGCTTTCCGGTCTGAAAGTCATCGAATTGGGCACCTTGATTGCCGGCCCGTTTGCCTCGCGCATTTGCGCGGAATTCGGTGCCGACGTGATCAAGATCGAATCCCCGGACGGCGGTGATCCATTACGCAAATGGCGCAAGTTGTATGAAGGCACTTCGTTGTGGTGGTTCGTCCAGGCCCGCAACAAAAAGTCCCTGACCCTCAATCTCAAACACTCCGACGGTCAGGCGATCCTGAAACAGCTGCTGGGTGAGGCAGACATCCTGATCGAAAACTTTCGTCCCGGGGTCCTGGAAAAACTCGGCCTGGGCTGGGACGTCCTGCACGCCTTGAACCCGAAACTGGTCATGGTGCGGCTATCAGGTTTCGGACAGACCGGCCCGATGAAGGATCAGCCCGGCTTTGGCGCGGTCGGTGAGTCCATGGGGGGCCTGCGCTACATCACCGGCTTCGAAGACCGGCCACCGGTGCGCACCGGCATTTCCATCGGCGACTCGATTGCCGCGCTCTGGGGCGTGATTGGCGCGTTGATGGCCCTGCGTCATCGCGAAGTCAACGGCGGCCAGGGGCAAGTGGTGGACGTGGCGCTGTACGAAGCCATCTTCGCGATGATGGAAAGCATGGTCCCGGAGTTCGACGTGTTCGGCTTCATCCGTGAACGCACGGGCAATATCATGCCGGGCATCACCCCGTCCTCGATCCACACCAGCGCCGATGGCAAGCACGTGCAGATCGGCGCCAATGGCGACGCGATTTTTAAACGCTTCATGCTGATCATTGGCCGGGAAGACCTGGCCAACGACCCCCTGCTTGCCAGCAACGATGGCCGCGATGCCCGACGCGACGAGATTTATGGCGTCATCGATCGCTGGGTCAACTCGTTGCCGCTGGACAGGGTGCTGGCGCAGCTCAATCAGGCCGAGGTGCCGGCCAGCCGGATCTTCAGCGCCGAAGACATGTTCAATGACCCTCAGTACCTGGCGCGGGAAATGTTCCTGCAAGCCAAGCTGCCGGACGGCAAAGACTTCAAGATGCCGGGCATTGTGCCGAAACTCTCAGAGACACCCGGGGAATGTGAATGGGTCGGGCCACAACTGGGTGAGCACAACGCACAGGTACTCCAGGAACTTGGCTATGACGCGACGCAGATCGCACAGTTGCGCAAAGACGGAGCCATCTGAACTGAGGCGCCTGCCTGCATGGGCCATTGGACACTGCCCGTCACTCGGCGGGTGGCTGCTGTGCGTGCTGGCGATGTCGCTCCTGCTCCTTGAACCGGTCCCCTCAGCCCTGGCGCAAACCAGGGAAACCCTGATCTGGCTCAAGCGCGACCTGCCGCCGCTGACAATCTTCGACGGTCCGAAAAAGGGCCAGGGCGTTATCGATCAACTGCTTCCACTGTTGATTGCCGGCATGCCGCAATACCAGCACAACGTGATGAGGGTCAATCGCGCGCGTGGGTTGCAAATGCTCCACGAGCCGTCCCTCGTCTGCGACGCGGCGCTGAACTGGAGCAAGGAACGGGAACAGTGGATCGCCTTTTCCATTCCGGTCTTTCGCGCCATGAGCAATGGCCTGGCCGTGCGGCGCGTCGACCAGAAAGTGCTGGCACCCTTTATCAAGGACGGCGAAGTGGACCTGGCGGCGCTGCTCGCCAGCGGCAGCGAAAAGCTGGGGATCATTGCCGAGCGCAATTACGGCGAATACCTCGACGGGCTGCTCAAGCAAGCGCCAGCCGACGCGCTGACCGCTCATTACGGCAACGACGCCTTGGGCAGCCTGCTGCAGATGCAGCGCCTGGGACGCTTGCGTCTGCTGTTGGGTTATCGCCCGGAAATTCGCTACCAGGCCTCGCTGCAAGGCATTGCCGAGGATGAATTGCAGTTCTATCCGATCCGTGGCACGGGCAAATACCTGTCCGGCTACATCGGTTGCACCGACACCCCCAAGGGCCGGCAGGCCATTGTCGAGATCAACCAGGTGCTGCGTACCCTTCCCCGTGAACGACTTGACGAGGCCTACGCCGCCTGGCTGGATCCGGAGAGTCGCAGCGATTACCTGAAAGACACCAAGGCGTTTTTCGACAATCTGGTGCAACCCTGACAAATCCCGGGCAAAAGAAACCCCGAGAAGTGGGGAGACGACCCGGGGTTAAACATGGTCCGTTTGGAGACCAGTAGCAGCAAGCTACAAGCACCGGAGCACAATGCTTGATCCTGCTGTTACAAAGTCTGACTGACCTGGGCGCGGGAAGGTTCCCGTAAAAATCCGTTCAATTGCGACTGGCCAGCAGCTTGTCCTGCGCCGCATTGCGCAATGCCGCGATGACACAAGGCTCAAGGCGTCCCTCAGCGATCAGCACGTCGCGATGCAAGCCGTCGACCACATCCGTCAACAGGCGTTTGTCATTCAACTGGGCCTGATTGAACTCGCGCTCGACCACGGTCGCGCCGATAGCATTCTTCAGGGTCACCCGGCATTCGCCACGAATGCCTGACGGGGTCAACGTAACCTGATACGGGCTCAGCGCCTCACCGAGCAACAGACTGATACTTTCCATCCCGATCACCACTCAATAGTCCGAAAACAACGTGCCTGGGGCATGCCTACAACAAATGACCGCTGGCCCGAGAAGAAAGTTCTGGATACCGACCGCAGGCGAACCTGCAACCCAGTCAAGTGAGCATGCACGGCGAACATGACAGAGAAAAAACGCCACCATCACGTTTGTCGGGTGCGCCGGGCGATGTCGGCCCAGCCTCCCAACAATCCTCGCAGCTGGCCATCGGCCGTGTAAAACGGCACTGTCCACTGGTAGATATCCCTGACACCGTCCTTGAACATCAATTGACGCTCAAAAAAGCGCGTCCTTCGTGTACTCAATTGCGTCATGTACTCGGCATGCAGCAGTTCCGCGGTTTGCCTGGGCATGGCATCGACCTCGAACAACTGCCGCCCCTGCATCCGGTCAAAACGCGTCGACAAGGCGTCCTCATAACTTTTGTTGCACATGATCAAGCGCCCTTGCAGATCACGGACAAACATCGGGTCAGGCATGGCATCCATCAGGGCATGCTGGAAGGCGAGCTGATCACGCAGACTGCTTTGGGCCTCGACCCGTTGCCTGACGACCACCGCCAACCGCCGATTCCAGAGCAGGGAAAGCAGACCGAACAGGCTGACCACCAACACGCCCCAGCAAACCCACCGGTCAATCCGCTGCCAGAGGCCAGGCGCCTGTGGCACGGTAGCGCCGCCGAACCACTTCCGGCGAAGGTCGCGCAACTCCTGTTCAGGAAACGCCTCCAGCGCCTTGTTGAGGATACTCAGCAGCTGCGGCTGGCCTTTACGCACCGCCAGATAATCCGCATCCCATTTGCCCGGTACCACGGCGCCGATCTGTAGCCGGCCCGACGGAATAAGCTGGGCACCGATTTCGCTTTCGATGGTGGCGTAGGCTTCACCGCTTTCCACCCAGGCACGGGCCTCGGCGTAGGTTTTAACCGAACGCAACTCGATGGACGGGTAATTGCGACGGATCATCGCTTCCAGTGCATGCCGGGTCGGTAGCACCAGTACCCGCTTCGTCATGTCCTCCAGCGACTGCACCGGCGGTGCCCCGGCCTGCCCGACAAAGACCCATCCTGCACCGCCGTACGCATGACTGAAATCGAGAAACGCCTTGCGTTCGTCATTCATCGCCAGGGTCGTACTCAAATCCGCAGCGCCGCTTTCCAGATGGGCCAGCATCTGATCGGTGGAAAAAGACTCCTGGTAAACGAACTGCAACCCCGTCATGTCACTGATGCGCTTGAGCAGGTCACTGTTCAAGCCCGTCCATCGGCCATGTTCATCCTTGAACAGGTACAACGGGTATTCCAGTGCCGTGACCACGACCCGTGGATGGCTGGCCATCCACTGCAACTCCTGGTCATCCAGCACGATCATGGAACGTGCGACAGACTTTCCACGCTCCTGAATCGATGCAGGGCTCGCCCCTCCCCATTCGGCGATTCCCAGCATGCCGAATAAAAACAGCCAGCGCGCGACTGGCTTGAACACACTTGTAAACAGCATTCCCACGTCCTTGGTGATCCATTCGCCTGTCCCTTCGCGGCGATAACACGACAAGTGTGCATGCAGAAATGAAAAAGCCCGTCAGGAGACGGGCTTCAAAATGTTACAGCGCTGACCGGTTACAGCGGCTTGCCGCGGTTGCCATGCTGACTGACAAAGGCCTGCACGGCCTTCAGGTCATTTGGCAATATGGTGCAACGTTCGTCTCGCTCAAACAAATCAGAAAGATGTACCGGCAGTTCGAGCGTTTTTCCTACACCGGCTTTTTCCACGGCGTCCGGGAATTTGACCGGGTGGGCGGTGCCCAGGATCACCATTGGAATGTCCAGGCTACGACGGCATTCCCGCGCAGCTTTCACGCCGATGGCCGTGTGTGGATCCAGCACTTCACCAGTCTGCTCGTAGACTTCGGCGATGGTTTCGCAGGTTTGTGCGTCATCCACGGCCAGCGAGTCGAACAACTTGCGGGCTTCGGTCCAGCGCTCTTGCTCGACGCTGAAACCGCCACCCTGCTTGAACGAATCCATCAGCCCGGCGATGGCCGCGCCGTTGCGACCATGCAGGTCGAACAGCAGGCGTTCGAAGTTCGACGACACCATGATGTCCATGGACGGCGACAGCGTGGCGTGCAGGGTTTCCTTGACGTACTGGTTGCCGCTCATGAAGCGGTGCAGGATGTCGTTGCGGTTGGTGGCGACGATCAACTGGTTGATCGGCAGGCCCATGTTGCGCGCCAGGTAACCGGCGAAGATGTCGCCGAAGTTGCCGGTCGGCACCGAGAACGACACCGAACGCGCCGGGCCGCCCAGTTGCAGGGCTGCGTGGAAGTAGTAAACGATCTGGGCCATGATCCGCGCCCAGTTGATCGAGTTCACGGCGACCAGGCGAGTGCCCTTGAGGAAGCCCTGGTCGGCGAAGCTCGCCTTGACCATTTCCTGGCAGTCATCGAAGTTGCCTTCGATGGCGATGTTGTGGATGTTCTCACCGAAGATGGTGGTCATCTGCCGACGCTGCACTTCGGACACCCGGTTGTGCGGATGCAGGATGAAGATGTCGACGTTTTCGCAGTGCTTGCAGCCTTCGATGGCGGCCGAGCCGGTATCACCGGAGGTGGCGCCGACAATCACCACGCGCTCGCCGCGCTTTTCCAGCACGTAGTCGAGCAGGCGACCGAGCAATTGCAGGGCGAAGTCCTTGAACGCCAGGGTCGGGCCGTGGAACAGCTCCAGCACCCATTCGTTGCCGTTCAGCTGACGCAGCGGCGCAACGGCGCTATGGGCGAATACACCATAGGTTTCTTCAAGAATCTTTTTGAAATCGGCGTCCGGAATGCTGCCGGTGACGAACGGGCGCATGACGCGGAAAGCCAGCTCGTGATACGGCAGGCCGGCCCACGAAGCGATTTCTTCCTGGGTGAAACGTGGCAGGTTTTCCGGGACGTACAGACCGCCGTCGGTGGCAAGGCCTGCCAGCAGGACGTCTTCGAAATTCAGGGCCGGTGCCTGGCCGCGGGTACTGATGTAGCGCATGTTTTCAAACCTTCGGTTTGAGCTTCAAGCTTCAAGCTTCAAGCTTCAAGCTGAGCATCACTGGCTTCTGGCTTGCAGCTTGGAGCTGATAGCTTGCAGCTGTTTTAGTTAAGGTGCTCGACACGGATCCGTACGACCGGACCGACCACACCCGCCAAGGCTTCCAAAGCAGCGATGGCATCGTTGATGTGCTGTTCCAGCACGCGGTGGGTCAGCAGGATCATCGGCACCAGGCCGTCGTGCTCCTCGGCTTCCTTCTGCATGATCGACTCGATGTTGATGCCGCGCTCCGAGAGGATGCTCGCGACCTGAGCCAATACGCCCGGATGGTCCTTGGCCTGAATGCGCAGGTAGTAGGCACTTTCGCAGGCTTCGATCGGCAGGATCGGGTGATCCGACAGTGAATCCGGTTGGAATGCGAGGTGCGGCACGCGGTTTTCCGGGTCGGAAGTCATGGCGCGGACCACGTCCACCAGGTCGGCGATCACCGACGAAGCGGTCGGCTCCATGCCGGCACCAGCACCGTAGAACAGGGTCGAACCGGCAGCATCACCGTTGACCATCACCGCGTTCATCACGCCGTTGACGTTGGCGATCAGGCGATCGGCCGGGATCAGCGTCGGGTGCACGCGCAGTTCGATACCGGCCGCGGTGCTGCGCGCCACGCCCAGGTGCTTGATGCGGTAGCCCAGCGCTTCGGCGTAGTTGACGTCGGCGGTGGTCAGCTTGGTGATGCCTTCGGTGTAAGCCTTGTCGAACTGCAACGGAATACCGAACGCGATGGACGCCAGGATCGTCAGCTTGTGAGCCGCGTCGATACCCTCGACGTCGAAGGTCGGATCGGCTTCGGCGTAACCCAGGGCCTGGGCTTCGGCCAATACGTCTTCGAAGGTGCGACCCTTCTCGCGCATTTCCGTCAGGATGAAGTTACCGGTGCCGTTGATGATGCCGGCTACCCAGTTGATGCGGTTGGCGGACAGGCCTTCGCGGATCGCCTTGATCACCGGGATGCCACCGGCCACCGCCGCTTCGAACGCAACGATCACGCCCTTCTCGCGGGCCTTGGCGAAAATTTCATTACCGTGAACGGCGATAAGCGCCTTGTTCGCGGTGACCACATGCTTGCCATTCTCGATGGCCTTGAGTACCAGCTCGCGGGCAACGGTGTAGCCGCCCATCAGCTCTATAACGATGTCGATCTCAGGGTTCGTGGCCACTTCGAAGACATCGTTGGTAATCGCAATACCGGTCGTTTGGAACTGAGGCTTTGGCGTGCGCATGGCAATTTGTGCCACTTCGATCCCACGCCCGGCACGACGAGCAATTTCCTCGGCGTTGCGCTGAAGTACGTTGAAGGTACCGCCACCGACGGTTCCTAACCCACAGATGCCTACTTTGACCGGTTTCACTGTGAACTCCCCATAAAACGGCCGACTCGAGGCCGGCCGTGAAAACAACCGCTTACTCGCGGCTCTCTATTGATGGCCCGGCGAATGTCGCTGCCGGACCATGATCGTCAAGGCTTGCCGTGACGATGCGAATTTACTTCGCGCCCAGCGCCAGTTTGGCGACTTGTGGCGCAGGCTGGTAGCCCGGAATGACCTGACCGTCGGCCAAAACGATGGCCGGTGTGCCGTTCACGCCGATCGACTGGCCGAGTGCGAACTGTTTGGAAACCGGGTTATCGCACTTGGCGGCCTTGATTTCCTTGCCGTCGACCATTTTGTCCATGGCCGCTTTCTTGTCTTTCGAGCACCACACCGCTTGCAGTTGCTCGTCACCCGGCGAGCCCAGGCCCTGGCGCGGGAACGCGACGTAGCGCACTTCGATGCCGCGCTTGTTCAGCTCAGGCACTTCGGCGTGCAGCTTGTGGCAGTACGGGCAGGTGGTGTCGGTGAATACGGTGATGTGCGACTTGGTTTCGCCAATGGCCGGGTAGACAACGGTTTCGGCAACCGGGATGTCGTTGATCAGCTTGGAGATGCCCAGGCGCTCGGTCTTCTCGGTCAGGTTGACCGGCTTGCCGTCCTTGAGATCGAACAGGTAGCCCTGGACCACGTACTGGCCATCGGCGCTGGCGTACAGCACGCGGCTGCCCTTGAGCTTGACTTCATACAGGCCTGGCAACGGGCTGGCGGTGATGCTCTCTACCGGCACTTCGAGCTGGAGGTTTTCCAGGCTTTTACGAATGGCTTTGTCGGCCGCGTCATCGGCGACGGCAAAGGTGCTGACCAACGCAATGGCTGCGGCGGCGAAAATCTGGGTCAGACGCATGAGAACTCCTGAAGGCGAACATATGGGACGATCAGAACGCCCGTGCCGAAACACCGGGTCATAACCGCCCATCGTGCAAACCGGCCCAGCCTATCACATAAGGTCCACATGGCCGAATGCACCTGATGCAAGACATTTGTGGCGACACAATCCCCTGTGGGAGCGAGCCTGCTCGCGATGACGGCATCACATCCAGAACATGTATCGACTGTCAGGCCGCTATCGCGAGCAAGCTCGCTCCCACAGGTTTTTCGGTTATCCCCGCGGATGATGTTTGGCATGCAAATCCTGCAACCGCGCCCGGGCAACATGGGTGTAGATCTGCGTCGTCGACAAATCGCTGTGCCCCAGCAGCATCTGCACCACCCTCAGGTCTGCGCCGTGGTTGAGCAGGTGCGTGGCGAAGGCATGGCGCAAGGTGTGCGGCGACAGCGACTTGCCGATCCCGGCCACCTTGGCCTGGTGCTTGATCCGGTGCCAGAAGGTCTGGCGGGTCATCTGCTCGCCACGCAGACTTGGGAACAACACGTCGCTGGGACGTCCGCCCAGCAGCTCGCCGCGGGCATCACGCATGTAGCGCTCGACCCAGACAATCGCCTCCTCGCCCATCGGCACCAGCCGCTCCTTGCTACCCTTGCCCATTACCCGCAACACGCCTTGACGCAAATTGACTTGTTCCAGGGTGAGGCTGATCAGCTCAGTCACCCGCAAGCCACAGGCATACAGCACTTCAAGCATGGCCCGGTCGCGCTGACCGATGGCCTCGCTCAAGTCAGGCGCCTTCAGCAAGGCTTCCACATCCGCCTCAGACAAGGACTTTGGCAACGGCCTGCCGAGTTGCGGCATATCAACGCGTAATGTCGGATCGACCGAGATCATCTTTTCCCGCAGCAGGTAACGATAAAAGCCACGCACACCCGAGAGAAATCGCGCAGTGGAACGTGGCTTGTAGTTTTGCTCCAGGCGCCAGGCCAAGTGGTCGAGTATCAACTCGCGACCGGCATTGACCAGCTCCAGTCCTTTGTCCTGTAACCAGCCGTTGAACAGCGTCAGGTCACTGCGATAGGCATCGCGGGTGTTATCGGAAAGGCCTTTCTCCAGCCACAAGGCATCGAGGAATTGGTCTATCAGCGGGTGATCGATGGCAGGCATGGGCACTCGAATCACGCAGCCTTGGGACTGCGCACAAAATTAAAATTGGACATGGAAACGGCCGCTAGTCTTTCATAGGCCGCGATTTCAAGGAACAGGGAGCAGCAATGAGCGAGCAGCAGATTTTATTGGCATTTGGCGGGATAGGCGCGGCGGCGCTGCTTTGCCAATGGCTGGCCTGGCGTTTGAAATTGCCGGCGATTCTATTCCTGCTGCTGACCGGCATCCTGGCCGGCCCCGTGCTGCATTTGCTCGACCCTCAGGAGATGTTCGGACCACTGTTGATGCCGCTGGTGTCCCTGGCAGTGGCGCTGATCCTGTTCGAAGGCAGCCTGACTCTGCATCTGTCCGAATGGCGCGAAATCGGCAGCGTCGTCCATCGCTTGGTCACCATTGGCGCCCTCTCCACCTGGGTGGTCATTGCTGTCGCCACTCACTGGCTGCTGGATTTCGACTGGATGCTGGCCATCCTGTTCGGCAGCCTGACCCTGGTGACCGGGCCGACCGTGATCGTGCCGATGCTGCGCGTCGTGCGCCCGAAAGCGTCGATTGCCAACATCCTGCGCTGGGAAGGCATTGCCATCGACCCCATCGGTGCCCTGCTGGCGGTGGTCGTCTATAGCTTCATCATCGCCAGCTCCAAAGGTAACGGCCTCGAGGAAAGCCTGCTGACCTTCGGTGGCGTGATTCTGTGCGGCAGCCTGTTCGGTGTTTTTGGTGGCTGGTTGCTCGGTACCCTGATTCGCCGTCAGTGGCTGCCGGAATACCTGCACAACCTGGCAGCGCTCGCGGCAGTCCTGAGTATTTTCATTGGCTCCAACGAAGTCACCAACGAATCCGGGTTGCTGGCCGTGACCTTGATGGGCATGTGGCTGGCCAACATGAAAGGCGTGGACGTGCGGCACATCCTGCACTTCAAGGAGAACCTCAGCGTGCTGCTGATCTCCGGCCTGTTCATTCTGCTGGCGGCCCGGCTGGACCTGAACGCCATGATCGGCCTTGGGCCTCTGGTGCTGATTTTGCTGCTGGTAATTCAGTTCATCGCCCGCCCTTTGAATGTGCTGCTGAGCACGGCGGGCTCCAGCCTGGGTTGGCGCGAGCGAGCGTTGCTGGCATGGATTGCCCCAAGGGGCATCGTGGCAGCGGCGGTGTCGGCCATCTTCGCCATTCGCCTGCATGACGCCGGTCATCAGGGAGCGTTGCTGCTGGTGCCGCTCACCTTTGCGGTGATCATCGGCACGGTGGTGTTGCAAAGCGCGACGGCACGACCGCTGGCACGCCTGCTGAAGGTGGCGGAACCGGCACCGAGCGGTTTCCTGATCATCGGCGCCAACGGACCTGCGCGCACGCTGGGTAAGGCACTGCAACAGCTGGGCAGTCGCGTACTGTTGACGGATTCGAGCTGGGAAAACATTCGTGCAGCGCGGATGGAAGGCTTGCCGACCTATTTTGGCAACCCAGCGTCGCAACATGCCGATGCGCATCTGGACCTGGTCGGCCTCGGGCATTTGCTGGCGCTGTCACCCTCCGGCGAGATGAACACCCTGGCGCTGATGCGGTTTCGTCATGAACTGGGCCATCAACGCATGTTCGGCCTGGCCAGCGGCCAGGAAAGCCGCCGCACCGACAAGCACCGTACCAGCCTGGAACATCGCGGCAATCAACTGGGCAGCGAAGCGCTGACCTACGCCAAGCTCGCCAGCCAATTGAGCCAGGGCTCAGAGCTGTACAGCACAACGTTGACGGACGGTTTCAGTTGGGACGATTACCGCGCGCTGCATGGCGAGCGTGCGACCCTGCTGTTCGTGCGCGACGACAGCGGTTGGGTGCACGTGGTAACGCCGGCAAGCACGATCAAGCCCGCGGCGGGGTGGACGTTGTTGGCGTTGATTCAGCCGGAGACGAGCAGCGCCTGACAGAACGATCCGCCCTGTAGGAGCTGGCTTACCAGCTCCTACAGGGTGGGGTAAATCGCAGGCAACAAAAAAGCAGCCCGCAGGCTGCTTTTTTTGCATCGGAAGCTGGACTTAAGCCAGTTTTTCCTTGATGCGAGCTGCTTTACCCGACAGGTCACGCAGGTAGTACAGCTTGGCTTTACGTACGTCACCGCGACGCTTGACAGCCATGCTGTCGATTTGCGGGGAGTAGGTCTGGAAAGTACGCTCTACGCCAACACCGTTGGAGATTTTACGAACGGTGAATGCACTGTTTACGCCGCGGTTACGCTTGGCGATAACAACACCTTCGAACGCTTGCAGACGCGAACGGTCGCCTTCCTTCACTTTCACCTGAACGACAATGGTGTCGCCCGGGGCAAAGGTAGGGATCTCTTTGGTCATCTGCTCTGCTTCGAGTGCAAGGATGATTTTGTTAGTCATGCTGTGCTCCTAAGGTAAATCGTCGGATCTACCATCGATACGTTGTTAACTATCGTCCCGCTCGCGGATGTATTCCTCGAGCAGCTTCTTCTCTTCTCCAGAAAGCGAGCGGCTTTCCAGAAGATCGGCGCGTCGTTCAAAGGTCCGACCAAGGGACTGCTGTAAACGCCAACGCCGGATGTGCGCGTGATTGCCACTTAGCAATACGTCGGGAACACGCTGATCCGCATACACCTCCGGTCGGGTGTAGTGCGGGCAATCCAGCAAACCATCCGTAAAGGAATCTTCCTCGGCGGAGTCCGCATGCCCTAAAGCTCCAGGCAGCAGTCGTGTAACCGCATCGATCAGGACCATCGCCGGCAGCTCGCCGCCAGACAGTACATAGTCGCCAATCGACCACTCTTCATCGACATGAGCATCAATAAAACGCTCGTCAATGCCTTCATAGCGGCCGGCAATCAGGATCAATGCATCCAGATTCGCCAACTCACGTACCGCCGACTGAGTCAGTTGACGGCCTTGGGGGGACAGGTAAATTACCTTCGCCGCCTCCCCGGCTGCTGCCTTGGCCTGAACCAGAGCATCTTCCAGGGGCTTGATCTTCATCACCATGCCCGGACCACCGCCAAACGGGCGATCGTCCACAGTGTGATGTCGATCCGTCGTGTAGTCTCGCGGATTCCAACAGGTGAGCTGCAAGAGCCCCTGTTTCACCGCCCGACTGGTGATGCCGTACTCGCTGATGGCGGAAAACATCTCGGGAAACAGACTGATCACTTCTACGCGCAAGTTAGCCACGCTTAGAAATCCGCGTCCCAATCCACCTTCATCTCGCCCGCGGCCAGGTCGATGGCCAACACGCATTGCTCCGTATAGGGCAACAGGCGTTCGCGATCATCCAGGCTGCCAGCGCAAGGCTTGACCACCATGACATCGTTCGAGCCGGTCTCCAGCAGGTGATCGATTTTCCCGAACAGTTGTCCGAGGGTGTCGATGACCTTGAGACCTTCCAGCTGGTACCAGTAGTACTCGCCGTCGGTGAGTTCAGGGAACAGGTTGCGCGGCACGCAGATCTCATAACCGGCCAGAAGACGAGCTTCTTCGCGATCATCGAGATCCTTGAGCTTTGCGACCAGGAACTTGTCGTTCCCGCGTCCGCTGACCAGCTCTACCTGCTTTACATTACCGTCACGCTTGAGCGTCCAGGTTTTGTAGTCCAGCAGGTTTTTAATCGGATCAGTAAAGGAGTACACCTTCACTTCGCCGCGAACGCCGTGAACAGAATAAATCTTGCCGATAACGATCAAATCATCAGCAATGGCAGGCGTCGCGTTCATATTGCTCAGGCCGCAGCCTTAGCAGATTCCTTCAACAACTGAGCAACGCGCTCAGAAGGTTGTGCACCAACGCTCAGCCAGTAGGCTACGCGCTCTTGGTTCACGGACAGACGAACTTCCTGACCACGGGCAACAGGGTTGAAGTAGCCAACCTGTTCCTTGTGCGAACCGTCGCGCGGGTTGCGGCTGTCGGTTACGGTCAAGTGGTAAAACGGGCGCTTTTTGGAGCCGCCAAGGGCAAGACGGATTGTTAGCATGTGAACATCGTTCCTGTAGTCGGTGCTGCAAATCTAAAGGCACAGCGGGCATGGGTGCCCGAAAGGCCGCATATTCTAAGGAATATCCGGACTTTTGCAAATGACTTTTTCCGGCGGTCTATCGGCCGCCATGCAGATTTGCTATAGAGCCGTCGTTGAAAACGGCCGGTCAGCTCCCGCCAAGTGCGGGTTTGCTGTGTATCCCACGTCCGTGTGGGTTAGCGCCGGTGCGACGACCGGCGCAGATTCGTGTGTCCTTTCTCGCCAATACGCTCACATTTTGGCGAGTGACTGGTGCCCTCAGGCAAGGCGCCGCGACGAGTCATAGCCCGCTATGGCGAGGAGCGGCAACGCCGCATGAGGGCACCAGACGCCGCCAAAATTGAGCAGTATTGGCGTGAAAGGACACTATATTTTCGGCATGCCGCCGCCGGGTAGCATTCCACCCATGCCGCGCATCATCTTGGCCATTCCGCCTTTCGCGGAGAACTTCTTCATCATCTTCTGCATCTGCTTGTGCTGCTTGATCAAGCGGCCGATGTCCTGCACCTGGGTGCCGGAGCCCATGGCGATCCGGCGCTTGCGCGAACCGCTGATCATCTCAGGGTCGCGGCGCTCGGCCGGGGTCATGGAGTTGATGATGGCTTCCATCTGTTTGAATTGCTTCTCTGCCGCGCCTTGGGCATTGCCCATTTGCGCCAGGTTCACGCCACCCATGTTCGGCAGCTTGTCCATGAGCCCGCCGAGGCCGCCCATGTTTTTCATCTGTTGCAGCTGGTCGCGGAAGTCTTCGAGGTCGAAGCCCTTGCCCTTCTTCAGCTTCTTGGCCAGTTTGTCGGCCTTGTCCTTGTCGAGGGTCGCTTCCGCCTGCTCGATCAGGCTGAGCACGTCGCCCATGCCGAGGATGCGCGAGGCGATACGCTCAGGGTGGAACGGATCGAGCGCTTCGCTCTTCTCGCCCATACCGATGAACTTGATCGGCTTGCCGGTAATGGCTCGCACCGACAGCGCGGCACCGCCACGGGCGTCGCCGTCGACCTTGGTCAGGATCACACCGGTCAGCGGCAATGCATCGCCGAAGGCCTTGGCCGTGTTGGCGGCGTCCTGGCCGGTCATGGCGTCGACCACGAACAGGGTTTCTACCGGGTTGATCGCGGCATGCAGTGCCTTGATCTCGCCCATCATCTCTTCATCGATGTGCAGGCGACCGGCGGTATCGACGATGACCACGTCGATGAATTTGAGTTTTGCCTCTTTAATAGCCGCTTGCGCGATCTCAACCGGCTTCTGGCTCAGGTCGGACGGGAAGAAGGTAACGCCGACTTCACCGGCAAGCATTTCCAGCTGTTTGATCGCCGCTGGACGATAAACGTCGGCGGACACGACCATGACGGACTTCTTCTTGCGCTCTTTAAGGAAGCGCGCGAGTTTGCCGGCGGTGGTGGTTTTACCCGCGCCCTGCAAACCGGCCATCAAAATGACCGCTGGCGGCACGGCGCTCAGGTTCAAATCTTCGTTGGCCGCGCCCATCAGGCTTTCGAGTTCGGCCTGGACGATTTTCACGAAGGCCTGGCCCGGCGTCAGGCTGCGCGACACCTCGGTGCCTACGGCGCGTTCCTTGACCGAATTGACGAAGTCCTTGACCACCGGCAGGGCGACGTCGGCTTCAAGCAACGCCATACGCACTTCACGCAGGGTGTCTTTGATGTTGTCTTCAGTCAGCTTTGCCTTGCCGGTGACATGGCGCAGCGTCTGCGAGAGACGGTCGGTTAAGTTTTCAAACATTGCGCGATCCTTTCAGGCCCTGTGTAGACCGGGATAATGGCGGCCCGGACCGGACTAAACGTGTGCTCGGCGAGCCTGCGGCGTGGGCAGGTCGCGGATTATAGCGAAGACTGTGGCCGGCGGACACCTCGCTGTCAGGTTGCGCGGTCTTTCGTGTGGCGGGGGTTCTATGCCAAACTCAGCGACTTTCGGGCTTGCCTAACAGGATTTATGCTCCCCTTGTCACCCAGCTTGCTAACTACCCTCGCCGCCGCCTGCTTGTATGCCGCTGCGACCATTTACCAGGGCACTCGCCTGGCGTCCGGCGCCAAGGTCAACAAACGCCTGCTGGTCATGCTCGGCGTGCTCGCCGTATTGGCCCACAGCGTCAGCCTGCTCACCCACCTGCTGACCCCGACCGGCCTGGCCCTGGACTTCTTCAGTGCCGCCAGCCTGATTGCCGTGGCGGTCATCGCGCTGACCCTGCTGGCCTGCTCGCGGATTCCGGTGGAGAACCTGCTGGTCCTGCTTTTCCCGCTTGGGGCCCTGACCGTGTTGCTGGCGCACTTTGCCCCCGCCGGCACGGTACAGGTCATCGATGAGGAGCCGGGCATCCTCGCCCACATCCTGCTTTCGATTCTGGCCTACGGCATGTTCACCATCGCGGTGTTCCAGTCCTTGCTGCTGCTGATTCAAGACCACCAGCTCAAGCACAAGCACCCGTCCGGGCTGATCAAGAACTTCCCGCCGCTGCAAACCATGGAAAGCCTGCTGTTCGGTTTCCTCTGGGCCGGCTGGACGCTGTTGTCGCTATCGCTGATTTCCGGCTGGCTGTTCGTCGAGAACCTGTTCGCCCAGCATCTGGTGCACAAAACCCTGCTGGCCTGCCTGGCCTGGGTCGTTTTCAGCGTGCTGCTGTGGGGACGCAATCGCCTCGGCTGGCGCGGGCACAAAGCCATTCGCTGGACCCTGGCCGGTTTTTGCCTGTTGATGCTGGCGTATTTCGGCAGCAAGCTGGTTCGTGAATACATCCTGCATATCTGACGGGCGGCATTAATGGACGACTTGCCCATAGGGCCGATGCTCGCGGTAGTGACCCTGCTGGTTTTATGGTCGGGGCTGTTTACCGCCATCGAAGCGGCGCACCAGCATTTGCTGGCCCAGCGCACCGCAACGCGTTCCAGCGACAAACCGGTGGCGAAACTCAGCTTTCCCCTGGCCAGCCTGATTTTTTGCAACACCCTGTGCCGTGCACTGGTGGTGGTCATCAGCACCTTGCTGGCCATGTTCACCTGGGCCGAGAACGGCCCGTGGGTCGCCTGCCTCGGGGCGGGCGCCATTTTGCTGGTGTTTTCCGACTATTTGCCACGCACCCTCGCCGCTCGCTATCCGGATGCGATCCTGGCCCAGGGCAACAACCTGCTGCGGGTGCCGCTGAAAATCATCTATCCCGCGGCATGGCTGCTCAGCAGCATCAGTCAGTTGCTGACGCGGCCATTCGCCCGTAAAGCCAAAGTGGTGCAACAGAGTGAGGACGAAACGCTGACGGAGCGGCATGCGCCCTCCGAAACCGTAAGCCGCCCTCACCCGCTGCCAGGCATCCATGCGCTGGACAACATCACCGTCAATGACATCCTGGTACCGCGCAGCGACGTGGATGGCATCAATCTCGATGACTCCATCGAAGAAATCATCGAACAATTGCGCCACAACAGACGTACTCGCCTGCCGGTGTTCCACAGTGATATCAACCAGGTCGAAGCTGTCCTCAACACCCGGCACATCCTTCACTTGCTGCCCGATGCGAGCCTGACCAGGGAAGCCTTGCTGGCGGCCAGCCACGAGCCGTACTTCGTGCCGGAAAGTACGCCGTTGCAGCTGCAACTGCTCAACTTCCACAAGCAGCAGCGGCGCCTGGGCATGGTGGTCGACGAATACGGTGAAGTGCTGGGCATCGTCACCCTGGAAGACATTCTCGAAGAAATCGTCGGCGAGTTCGAAAGCCAGCAGAGCCTGGACAATCCGCACATTCATCCGCAAGCCGACGGGCGCCTGGTGATCGACGGTGCCGCGTCCATTCGCGAGCTGAACAAGAGCCTCGGCTGGCACCTGCCCAGCGATGGCCCGAAAACCCTGAACGGCCTGGTCACCGAGGCGCTGGAAACCATTCCTGAAAGCGCGGTGTGCCTGAAGATCGGCCGGTATCGCCTGGAAATTCTCGAGACCGAGGACAACCGTGTCACGCGGGTGCTGATCTGGCAGACCAGCTCGATGCCTGTGGTTATCTAACGCCTGGCGCAAATCCCTGTGGCGAGGGGGCTTGCCCCCGTTGCGCTGCGAAGCAGTGCTAAACCATACAACTACTTTTCATCTGGTACACCGTGGCTGCCGACTTTACGACTGCTTCGCAGCCGAACGGGGGCAAGCCCCCTCGCCACAATGTCCTCGCAAGCACTCTTGCTCGATCGTTAGCCACCTTCCTATAATCGAAGCGCTTACCCAAGCCTTGCCGGCCCCGTGCTTACCCCGCACTTCGCAGCTTCCGGCCTGTCCACCAGCAAAGTCCGCAACAAACCGACGACTGTTCCTACCTTGAACAGCGACCGTTCCTCCACCCACATCCCTGGGTTCTCGACCATAATAATTCGCTCCACTGGAGCACATGACTGTCAGGGATAACCGCATGACGACCAGCACGACTTACAGCGACTCCACACCCACGCAACCAACGAACTCCGCCACCCGCGTGGCCACCGCGAGCTTCATCGGGACCGCCATCGAGTTCTACGACTTCTACGTCTATGCCACCGCCGCCGCGCTGGTGATCGGCCCGGTGTTCTTTCCGCAGACATCCGGTACCGCCCAGATGCTTTCGGCGTTTCTCACGTTCGGCATCGCCTTCCTTGCGCGCCCCTTGGGTTCGGCCCTTTTCGGTCACTTCGGCGACCGTATCGGCCGCAAGTCGACCCTGGTCGCCTCGCTGCTGCTGATGGGTGTGTGCACCACGCTGATCGGCGTGCTGCCGGGATACGACAGCATTGGCGCCTGGGCACCGATCCTGCTTTGCGTCCTGCGCTTCGGCCAAGGCCTTGGTTTGGGCGGTGAATGGGGTGGCGCGGCATTGCTGGCCACGGAGAACGCGCCGAAAGGCAAACGCGCGTGGTTCGGCATGTTCCCGCAGCTGGGTCCATCCATCGGCTTTCTGGCGGCCAACGGCCTGTTCCTGACCCTGGCCGTGGTGCTGGACGATGAACAGTTCCGCTCATGGGGCTGGCGTATTCCGTTTCTGCTCAGCGCCGCACTGGTGATGGTCGGCCTTTACGTGCGCCTCAAGCTGCATGAGACCCCGGTATTCGCCAACGCCATGGCGCGTCAGGAACGAGTGAAGATCCCCCTGTTCGAGCTGTTTGGCCAATACTGGGCGCCCGTATTGCTGGGCGCCGGGGCGATGGTCGTGTGCTACGCGCTGTTTTACATCTCCACCGTGTTTTCCCTGAGTTACGGTGTGGCAACACTCGGCTACAGCCGCGAAACCTTCCTCGCCCTGCTGTGCTTCGCGGTGCTGTTCATGGCTGCCGCCACCCCGCTGTCGGCCTGGGCCAGCGACCGTTACGGACGCAAACCGGTGCTGATCATCGGCGGTGTACTGGCGATCCTGTCCGGCTTCCTCATGGAGCCGCTGTTGACCCAAGGCTCGACCTGGGGTGTGGCGTTGTTCCTGTGCATCGAACTGTTTCTGATGGGCGTGACGTTTGCGCCGATGGGTGCGCTGCTGCCGGAGCTGTTCCCCACCCACGTGCGCTACACCGGCGCCTCGGCGGCCTACAACCTGGGCGGTATCGTGGGTGCTTCCGCGGCGCCGTTCTTCGCCCAGAAACTGGTGGCGATGGGCGGGTTGAGCTATGTCGGCGGTTACGTGTCCGGAGCGGCGGTGCTGAGTTTGATTGCGGTGCTGTGCCTGAAGGAAACGCGGCATAACGACCTGAATCAGGTTGTCTGACAGATAGTCATCGCGAGCAGGCTCGCTCCCACAGGTCTTTTGTCGAACCACTATTTTGTGATCGACATTGATCCTGTGGGAGCGTGGCTTGCCCGCAATGGCGTCATTGCAGACAAAACACCCCCCCCTGAAAAACCACAACTTTCCCCCACCCATTGTCACCTCGCTCTACGCGCATCGGCTCATCCCCGCTATACTTCCCGGCTTTTCCTGAATAAATGCCAATAGGGTCCCGCCGCGCATGGATAAGACCTACCAGCCGCACGCCATTGAAACTTCCTGGTACAACACCTGGGAGTCAGAGAATTACTTCGCCCCGCAAGGCGCGGGCGAGTCCTACACCATCATGATCCCGCCGCCGAACGTCACCGGCAGCCTGCACATGGGTCACGGCTTCAACAACGCGATCATGGACGCCCTGATCCGTTTCCGCCGCATGCAGGGTCGCAACACCCTGTGGCAGCCGGGTACCGACCACGCTGGTATCGCCACGCAGATGCTGGTAGAGCGTCAGCTCGAAGCCAAGGGCCAGAGCCGCCATGACCTGGGCCGCGAGAAATTCCTCGAGAAAGTCTGGGAGTGGAAGGATGAGTCCGGTGGCAACATCAGCCGTCAGATCCGTCGCCTCGGTTCATCCGTAGATTGGAGCCGCGAGCGCTTCACCATGGACGACGGCCTCTCGGAAGCCGTAAAGGAAGCGTTCGTCCGTTTGCACGAAGACGGCCTGATCTATCGCGGCAAGCGCCTGGTCAACTGGGACACCAAGCTGCACACGGCGATTTCCGACCTCGAAGTGGAGAACCACGACGAGAAAGGTTTCCTGTGGAACCTGAAATACCCGCTGGCCGACGGCGCCAAGACTGCTGAAGGCAACGATTTCCTGATCGTCGCGACCACTCGCCCGGAAACCATGCTCGGCGACTCCGCCGTGGCCGTTAACCCGAACGATGAACGCTACAAAGCCCTGATCGGCAAATTTGTCGAGCTGCCACTGGTTGGCCGCCGCATCCCGATCATCGCCGACGATTACTGCGACCCAGAATTCGGCACCGGTTGCGTGAAAATCACCCCGGCCCACGACTTCAACGACTATGAAGTCGGCAAGCGTCACAACCTGCCGCTGCTGAACATCTTCGACAAGAACGCTGCCGTTCTTCCAGCGTGCCAGGTGTTCAACCTCGACGGCACACTGAACGAAACCATCGACGGCAAGATCCCGGCCGAATACGCCGGTCTCGACCGCTTCGAAGCGCGCAAGCAGATCGTAGCCGCGTTCGACGCTGCCGGCCTGCTGGTCAGCGTTGACGATCACGCCCTGAAAGTGCCGAAAGGCGACCGCTCCGGCACCGTCATCGAGCCTTGGCTGACCGACCAGTGGTACGTGTCCACCAAGCCTTTGGCCGAACCTGCGATTGCCGCCGTTGAAGACGGCCGTATCCAGTTCGTGCCGAAACAGTACGAAAACATGTACTTCTCGTGGATGCGCGACATCCAGGACTGGTGCATCAGCCGTCAGCTGTGGTGGGGCCACCGGATTCCGGCCTGGTACGACGAGTCGGGCAAGGTCTACGTCGGTCGCGACGAAGCCGAAGTGCGGGCCAAGCACAACCTCGGCCCGGACGTTGCGCTGCAACAGGACAACGACGTTCTCGACACCTGGTTCAGCTCGGGCCTATGGACCTTCTCCACCCTCGGCTGGCCGGAAAAAACCGAGTTCCTGAAGAAATTCCACTCCACCGACGTCCTGGTGACTGGCTTCGACATCATTTTCTTCTGGGTTGCCCGGATGATCATGCTCACCATGCATTTGGTGAAAAACGAAGACGGCACGCCGCAGGTTCCGTTCAAGACCGTGTACGTGCACGGCCTGGTGCGTGACGGCCAGGGCCAGAAGATGTCCAAGTCCAAGGGCAACGTCCTGGACCCGCTGGACATCATCGACGGCATCGAACTCGAAGCCCTGGTGCAGAAACGCACCTCCGGCATGATGCAGCCGAAACTGGCGAAGAAGATCGAGAAGCAGACCCGCGACGAGTTCGCCGAAGGCATCGCCAGCTACGGCACTGACGCCCTGCGCTTCACCTTCTGCTCGCTGGCGTCCACCGGTCGCGACATCAAGTTCGACATGGGCCGCGTCGAAGGCTATCGCAACTTCTGCAACAAGATCTGGAACGCGGCGCGCTACGTGCTGGACAAGGGCGAAGACTGCGGCCAGAACGGCGAAGCCTATGAACTGTCCCTGGCCGATCGCTGGATCATTTCGCAGCTGCAACGCACCGAAGCCGAAGTGACCCGCCAACTCGACCAGTTCCGTTTCGACCTGGCCGCACAAGCCTTGTACGAGTTCATCTGGAACCAGTATTGCGACTGGTACCTGGAACTGTCCAAGCCTGTGCTGTGGGACGAAAACGCACCGGTCGAACGCCAGCGCGGCACCCGTCGCACCCTGGTGCGCGTGCTGGAAGTCGCCCTGCGCCTGGCGCATCCGTTCATGCCGTTCATCACCGAAGAAATCTGGCAGCGCATCGCGCCGCTGGCCGGCATCGATGGCAAGACGATCATGCTGCAACCTTGGCCAGTGGCCAACGAAACACGCATCGATCAGGCCGCCGAAGATGACATCGAATGGCTCAAGGGCCTGATGCTCGGCACTCGCAACATCCGTGGCGAAATGAACATCGGCCCGGGCAAACCGCTGCCGCTGTTCCTGAAGAACGCCAGCGCCGAGGATCAGCGTCGCCTGACCGAGAACGAAGCCCTGCTGAAGAAGCTGGCGCGCCTCGAATCGATCACCGTGCTGGTTGCTGGCGAAGAAGCACCGCTGTCCGCTACCGCACTGGTCGGCGAGATGGAAGTACTGGTACCAATGGCCGGCCTGATCGACAAAGGTGCGGAACTGGCGCGTCTGGACAAGGAAATCCAGCGTCTGCAAGGTGAAGTGCAACGTGTCGGCGGCAAGCTGTCCAACGCCGGCTTCGTTGACAAGGCCCCAGCCGAAGTCATCGAGAAAGAACGCGCCAAACTGGCCGAGGCCGAACAGGCCCTGGGCAAGCTGGCCGAGCAGCATGCGCGGATTGCCAGCCTGTAACGGTAAATCGCAATAAATGAGGGAGGCCCATGCGGCCTCCCTTTTTTATGCCTGTCACTTTCCTGCATCCAATGCAGATCCCACATTTGATCAGTGTTGCCCCACAGATGTGGGACAATGCCCGCCACTTTTAGCCATACCCGAATCGACCACCGCCATGACCGCCCCCCGCTCCCCCAAGCCTGCGCGCAAAAAGCCTGCCCCCAAGACCCCGGCCACGGCCGTCGCCCCGAAGGAAAAGGCCAGCCTGCACCCGCGCAATCGCCATCAGGGTCGCTACGACTTTCCGACGCTGATCAAAAGCGCGCCGGAACTGAAGAAGTTCGTGATCATCAATCCTTACGGCAAGGAAAGCATCGACTTCGCCAGCCCGGAAGCCGTGCGGGTGTTCAACCGGGCGCTGCTCAAGTCGTTCTATGGCATCGCTCACTGGGACATCCCGGCCGACTACCTGTGCCCGCCGGTGCCAGGCCGCGCCGATTACGTGCACTTCCTCGCCGACCTGCTGGCCAGTGGCAATGACGGCGTGATCCCCCGTGGCGCCGCCGTGAAGGTGCTGGACATCGGCATGGGCGCCAACTGCGTGTATCCGCTGATCGGTTACAGCGACTATCGCTGGCAGTTCCTCGGCTCCGATATCGATGCGACCGCCATCGCCGCGGCGAAGGCCATCGTTCAATCCAATGGCCTGAACAAAGCGATCCAGGTACGCCAGCAGAGCAATCCCAAGCAGATCCTCACAGGCCTGCTGGAGAGCGCAGAGCGCTTTGACCTGACCATGTGCAACCCGCCATTCCACGCCTCGCTGGACGAGGCCACGCGGGGCAGCACGCGCAAATGGCGCGCCCTGGGCAAAGCCGATCCGAAACGCAAGCTGCCGGTGTTGAACTTTGGCGGCCAGTCGGCCGAGTTGTGGTGTGAAGGCGGTGAAGTACGCTTCGTGACCCAACTGGTCAGCGAAAGCGTGCAGGTCGCTCAGCAAGTGCTGTGGTTCAGTACATTGGTGTCAAAGGCGTCCAACCTGCCGGCGATCCAGACCGCCCTGAAAAAGGCCGGTGCCCTGGAAAGCCAGGTAGTGGAAATGTCCCAAGGGCAGAAGCAGAGCCGCTTCGTCGCCTGGACCTTCCAGACCAAAGCGCAGCAAGAGGCCTGGCGCCAGGCACGATGGAGCAACGCTTCAGCGTAGTGAGCGCTTTATCGCGCCCACAAAAAAACCGTGCCCGGATCGCTCCGGTGCACGGTTTTTTCTTAACAAGTCTTACTTGTTAACAGCGTCGGTCAGGCCTTTGGCCACAACCAGCTTGATCACTTTCTTGGCAGCGATTTCGATGGCGGCGCCAGTCGAAGGGTTGCGGCCAGTACGGGCAGGACGCTCAGTCACTTTCAGTTTGCCGATACCTGGCAGAGTGATTTCGCCGCCGTTTTCCAGCTGATCGGCAACGATTTGGCCCAGTTGGTCCAGAGCGTTACGCGCGGTGGTTTTCGGCGCGTCGATAGCTTCAGCGATGTCGGCGATCAGTTGGTCTTTAGTAAGAGCCATTTAGTGTTCCTTCCCTATCAAATTCATATGGATTGCAGAGTGCAATGTCAGCCATCGAGCCCGATCTTTTGGATCTGGCACCCTCGGCCAAATAACCTCGGGATCGGGGTTATAGATACCGAAATCAGGGTTTGGTTCGACCTGACAAATGCTGACTGCACGCTTAACGCAGTGACTTCGCGCAAGACCGGGCAAAGCTAGCACACAGGCGTGGAAATATCCGCCTCTAGCTACCCATTTGGTCAGCTTTATTGCGCTAAAACAGGAAAAAACTGCATAAGCGCCGTCGGTCGCCCTTCAATTGCCCTTCGCACCGCGCCAAAACCAGTGGTTGCGGTACACTGGGCGCTTTTTCGGGGGAGCACGCCCTCCTCTCCTCATTCAGCCGAGAAGCCCATGCCGATCCGTCATTGCATCGTCCACCTGATCGACAAAAAACCCGACGGCACACCCGCAGTTCTCCACGCCCGTGACTCTGAACTGGCTGAGTCCGCGGCCATCGAGAACATGCTCGCCGACCTCAACGAAAGCTATAACGCCAAACAGGGTAAAGCCTGGGGCCTGTTCCATCCGGAATCCGGCGCGTTCCCGTTCAGCGGCTGGCTGAAGGAGTACCTCGAGGGCGGCCAGGATTTCACTGCGTTCAGCCGCGTGGCGGTCGAGCATCTGCAAAAGCTGATGGAAGAATCGAACCTGTCGGTCGGCGGCCACGTGCTGTTCGCACACTATCAGCAAGGCATGACCGACTACCTGGCTATCGCCCTGCTGCACCACAGCGAAGGCGTGGCCGTGACCGACGAACTGGACGTGACCCCGTCCCGCCACCTCGACCTTGGCCAGTTGCACCTCGCAGCGCGGATCAACGTTTCCGAGTGGCAGAACAACAAACAATCCAAGCAGTACATTTCGTTCATCAAAGGCAAGAACGGCAAAAAGGTTTCTGAGTATTTCCGCGACTTCATTGGCTGCCAGGAAGGCGTCGACGGTCCGGGTGAAACCCGCACCCTGCTCAAGGCCTTCAGCGATTTCGTTGAAAGCGAAGACCTGCCGGAAGACGACGCTCGCGAGAAGACCAAGACCCTGGTGGATTACGCCAGCAGCCAGGCCAAGCTCGGTGAGCCAATGGGCCTGGAGGAGTTGTCGGGGCTGATCGACGAAGAACGCCCGAAGGCCTTCTACGACCACATCCGCAACAAGGATTACGGCCTCTCGCCGGAAATCCCGGCCGATAAACGCACCTTGAACCAGTTCCGCCGATTCACCGGCCGCGCCGAAGGCCTGTCGATCAGTTTCGAAGCGCACCTGCTGGGCTCGAAGATCGAGTACGACGAAGAAGCCGGCACGTTGATCATCAAGGGCCTGCCCACTTCGCTCACCGATCAGCTGAAGCGTCGCAACTGATGCTCGGCGGCGTACTGAAGAAATTCCTGCTGATCCTGCTGGTGGTCGTGGCCTATCAGAACTGGGGCAAGATCGAGCGGGTGTTCAACCCATCGCAAGTGGTGCCGGAGCAGACCCAGGCCAAGGCCAATGTCGTGCTCTACGCCACCGAATGGTGTGGTTACTGCAAGCTGACCCGGCGCTTCCTCGATCAGAAAGGCATTGCGTACAAGGAATTCGATATCGAGAAGGATGCCGTCGCGCGCGGGGACTATCAGGCGCTGGGCGGTGGCGGCATTCCGATCATCGATGTGAACGGGACACTGATTCGCGGGTATGACCCGGATGCGATTCTGGCGGCGTTGAAGTAACCCATCAGATTCACCCAACCCTGTGGCGAGGGGGCTTGCTCCCGTTCGGCTGCGCAGCAGTCGCAATCCTACAAATGCGATTTGGCCCATTGAAATACTGGGGCCGCTTCGCTGCCCAACGGGGGCAAGCCCCCTCGCCACAGGTTCGAGTCAAAACCCATATCTGTTACGACGGTTACTGCACTTCAATCCGGAAACCAAACCGCGGGAAGTGCACGTGCACCACACCGCCACGCTCGTCCTCTCGTCGCACAATCAGCTCTTCGCGGCCGGCAAACAACAACTCCCCGGCCACCGGATCCACACCGTAGTCCGTGGCTGCGATCACTACCCGCGGCCCTGCCTTGAATCCATTGGGATCGACGAATTGCTCATCCGGCAATGCCGCTGGCGTGGACGTGCGCGCAACCTCCAGTGCCTCCTCGGACGTCATCTCGCTGGACGCACCATGACCGAAGCCCAACACCCGCGCATGCCATGCATTGACTGCCGGATAAGCTTCGACCAGCGGAGCCGTCACCGGCGTGGCCTTGAGGAACCAGAGGCAATGGGCCAGAGCGAAGTCGGCAATCGATGGCTCGCCAAACAGGTAGTCACCCTCCTCGCGCTGCAGCTGTTGCTCCAGTCGCGACATGATCGTTGGCCACTGATGCTTCGCCTGTTCGGTAGACAATTTTGTCGCGCTGCCACCACTGAACAAACCGGCACGGTCGGCCAGAAACGCCTTGATCGCTTCCGGCGATAAATTGCCAAAGCGCACCGCTATCGATTCCGGCTGGAACACCAGGCTGACCGCATGCTGGAACACCACCGAATCAGCCCAGGCGGCAAACGACGCAGTGATCATTTCCTGACCTTCCGGGAAGAACGCCGGCAAGGCCTTTTCCTGATCGAGTCGCCGGGCAATCAATGCCGTGTCGCAATAGATATCGGCACCGACCTGCAACACCGGGGTCTTGCGGTAGCCACCGGTCAACGCCGTGAGATCCGGTTTGGGCATCACTGGCGAGATCTTCACCGAACGCCAGGACAAGCCCTTGAAGCCCAGCAGCAAGCGGGCCTTCTCGGCAAAGGGGGACGTCGGGTAATGATGCAGAATCAACTCGGACATGCTCGGCTCCGCCGCAAGAATCAGGAGTCCGCAGCTTAGCGCGCAATCACCTGGCAGCCTACAGATCTGCCTGATGGGAACCGATCAGTCAAATTGATAAGCCAGGGGCTGCGCTCGCCACCAGGCATTCCTTGGCGCTCTTCTTGAGTTTCTTGATCAGCCGTTCCTGACGCAACGCATCGCTTTTGTCACGGCAGCGTTCGGTGTAGACCAGGGCCATGGCGGGGCTGGAAAGAAAGAATCGCGCGCCCTTGCCGCTTTGATGCTTGGCGAAGCGACGCACGGGATCATCGCTGATCCCACAATAGAGCGAACCGTTGGCCGCTCGAACGAGGTAGACGAACCAGGTTTTGCTCGCGGGGGTATCGGCGTCGACGGGGCTTTCGCTGAGGGTGGTCACGTAACGATCAGGGCTTGAAAGGAAACAAGCCGCGATCTTATCAGCGACTGGCCTGGAATGCCTTCAGCCCCTTCAGGGCCTGTGAGCGAACGGCGTTGCGCACAAGTGGCGTCCAACCCAGCAGCAGGCCTTTGAAACCCAACGCCTGACGCGACCATGTCCACAGGTCGAAACTGTCGTGATGTTCGCAGATCTTGCCATCGCGAAAGACAAAGCGTGCCTGGATGTCATTGACCACAGTATTGCCGGTCTGGCTGAACAGATAGGTCGCGACCCAATGGGCGCTACCGGTACGATCATCGGCACGGACATGATCGAAGGTCAGGGAGAAATCCTTGGCGCGAGTGGTGAGCATGCACCACATATCGCCAGCATCACGACCACGAAGCTCGCCGAACGCCGGGTCACTGAACACCACGTCATCGGTGTAGCAGGCAGCCATCGCTTCGCCATCGAGACGCTGGAAGGCCTGGTAGAAGCGGGTGATCAAAGCGCTGTGGACTTCACTCATGGGCAGACTCCCTGTTGTGCAATGGGTATCGAAAGATTGCCTGCACGATAGTCTGCAAATGGGTCGAACACTATCGGCATTCGCAAGACGAATACCGACAGAGTGTGGGGATCAGACCTTTTCGCTTTCGACCTGCACGTACAACGCACGTCCGGCCCCCAGACCGGCAAGGATCGCACCAAGGCCGATGACACCGAAGATCCAGCCCACGGCCGTCCAGCCGCCGGTCCAGTCATGCACGATGCCGACCGCGAACGGCCCCATGGACGCCAGGGTGTAACCGAAGCCCTGGGCCATGCTCGACAGGTTCGCCGCGACATGGGAGTCCCGCGAGCGCAGCACGATCAGGGTCAATGCCAGGCTGAACGTGGCGCCCTGCCCCAACCCCAGCACGATCGCCCAGCCCCACAGACCTTCAATCGGGGCGTAAAGGCAGCCGAACAGACCGCCGAGGGTCAGGGCCATCACGATCACAATCGCCAGGCGCTGATCTTTGCCGCGCGTCGCCAGCCATGGTGCGGCGAGGGAGCTGACCAGTTGCACGATCACCGAACCCGACAGCACCAGTCCGGCCTGGGTCGGGGTCAGGCCGCGCCCGATCAGGATCGACGGCAACCAGCCGAACACGATGTAGGCCAGGGACGATTGCAAGCCCATGTACAGGGTCACCTGCCAGGCCAGCGGATCGCGCAGCAATCCCCGAACGCGGTAGGCCACGTTGTGCGCGCCGTGTTTCTGGCCGACTTGCGGCAACCAGAACAGCGCAGCCGCCAATGCCGGAATGACCCAGAAACCTAGGCCCATCGCCCAGTTCTTGTCGAAGTGTTCACTCAACGGCACGGTCGCACCCGCCGCCATCGCCGCACCCAGACACAGGGCCATGGTGTAGACGCCGGTCATGGTCCCGGCCTGTTTCGGGAAATCGCGCTTGACGATGCCCGGCAGCAACACGCCGATAACGCCGATGCTGGCACCGGCCAGCACACTGCCGGCAAACAGGCCGATCTCACCGAACGAGCTGCGCAGGATGATCCCGCCCGCCAGGGTCAGGAGAATGCCCAGCACCACCCGCTCCGCACCAAATCGCCGCGCCAGCACGGGTGCCAACGGTGCAAACAGGCCAAGGCAAAGCACCGGCAACGTGGTCAGCAATCCCGCCGCGGACGCCGACAAGCCAAGGGACTTCGAGACCTCGCTGAGCATCGGCGCCATGCTCGACAGCGCCGGGCGCAGGTTCAGCGCCACCAGAATCAGGCCCAGCAGCAACAGCCAGGGGCGGCGCAGAATCGGGCGGGTTTGCTGGACCTGTTCGTCATCGGCCTCGGCATCGATCAGCAGCTCTTCCAGTTCGGTCGAACGTTTGGAGGCTGTGGATAACTCACTGCGGTGCATGGACTTCTCGGCTTCAAGGTTCATTGATCAACTGCCTCGACAGGGCTTTGGCCCGTTCCGGGTCGCGTTGCTCGACGGCATCGAGCAGCTCGATGTGCAGGTCGAACACTTCCTGACGGCGCGGGACGATGCTCAGGGTCTGGCGCAATTGCGCGCCGACGATGCTGGAGAAATAGCGATACAACTCGCTGAGGGTCGGGTTATGCGCGGCGTCCACCAGACGGCGGTGGAACACCAGGTCGCAGGCGATGTAGGTGTCGAGATCGCCGTGATAGTGGCTGCCGCTGACGCCCAGGGCCTCGCGCAATGCCACCAGGTCTTCGTCGGTACGGCGCATTGCCGCCAGGCCAATGGCCTCGACTTCGAGGATGTGCCGGGTTTCCCTGGCCTGTTCAAGTGAACAACGGGACAGCGCCTTCAAGGTATCGAGCGGATCGACCACCGCCCGCAGGTAGCTGCCGTCGCCCTGACGGATCTCGATCAACCCGGAAAACGCCAACACCCGCATGGCTTCACGCACGGTGTTGCGGCTGATGCCCAGCTCGGCGGACAACTCAGGCTCGGTGGGCAAACGCTGGCCCACGACCCAAGTGCCCTGGTTGATGCGCAGGCGCAACTGATCCAGAGCCTGATCGACCAGGGATCGTTTCACCAATGGAGAAATTTCTGACATGGAATTCGCCCTTTCATCCAATCATAGGATGAATTTTCTGACATGTTAGTCAGCATTTTCCCGCCGGGCAACCACAAAGATGCAATGAAGCAGGCAATTGTGGCGAGGGAGTTTGCTCCAGCTTGAGTGCGCAGCACTCACAATCGTCCATGATTTTGAAGACTTTAGGGCCGCTATGCAGCCCAACGGGAGCAAGCTCCCTCGCCACAGAAAAGCTTGAATTTCAGGCAAAAATAAACCCGGAACTCGGTCCGGGTTTATTTCAGTGCCTGGGTTCGATCAATGCAGGATCTGGCTCAGGAACAGCTTGGTGCGTTCGTTCTGCGGATGGTCGAAGAAGTCGTTCGGCGCAGCCTGTTCGACGATTTCGCCCTTGTCCATGAAGATCACGCGGTTGGCCACTGTGCGGGCGAAGCCCATTTCGTGGGTTACGCAGAGCATGGTCATGCCGTCTTCAGCCAGGCCGATCATGGTGTCCAGTACCTCTTTCACCATCTCCGGGTCGAGTGCCGAGGTTGGCTCGTCGAACAGCATGATTTTCGGCTTCATGCACAGCGCGCGGGCGATCGCCACACGCTGTTGCTGACCGCCGGACAGTTGCCCCGGGAATTTATGCGCCTGCTCCGGAATGCGTACGCGTTCCAGGTAGTGCATGGCAATTTCCTCGGCCTTGCGCTTGGGCATCTTGCGCACCCACATCGGCGCCAGCGTGCAGTTCTGCAAAATGGTCAGGTGCGGGAACAGGTTGAAGTGCTGGAACACCATGCCGACTTCACGGCGGATCGCCTCGATCTGCTTGAGGTCGTTGGTCAGTTCCACGCCATCGACCACGATGCGGCCCTGCTGGTGTTCTTCCAGGCGGTTGAGGCAGCGGATAGTGGTGGACTTGCCGGAACCCGACGGCCCGCACAGGACGATACGCTCGCCTTGCTTGACGTTGAGGTTGATATCTTTCAACACGTGGAACTGGCCGTACCACTTGTTCACGCCCTGCATCTGAATAATGCCTTCAGGGCTCACAGGCTGTTTGATTGCTTCGCTCATAAGAGAACTTCCTAAATTAGGTACGGCGCTTCAGCGCTTGTGGCCAGTGTCGAGCTTGCGTTCCAGATGCATGGAATAGCGCGACATACCAAAACAGAAAATCCAGAACACCAGGGCGGCGAACACATAGCCTTCGGTGGCCATGCCCAGCCATTTCGGATCGGCGGCGGCTTGCTTGACGCTGTTGAGCAGGTCGAACAGGCCGATGATGATCACCAGGCTAGTGTCCTTGAACAGTGCGATGAAGGTGTTGACGATGCCGGGGATCACAAGCTTCAGGGCTTGCGGCAGAATCACCAGACCCATGCTGCGCCAGTAGCCCAGGCCCATCGCCGCAGCCGCTTCGTACTGACCCTTGGGAATCGCTTGCAGACCGCCGCGCACCACCTCGGCCACGTACGCCGACTGGAACAGGATCACGCCGATCAGGGCCCGCAGCAGTTTGTCGAAGTTCATGCCTTCGGGCAGGAACAACGGCAGCATCACCGAGGACATGAACAGCACCGTGATCAACGGCACGCCGCGCCAGAACTCGATGAAGGTCACGCAGACCACGCGAATCGCCGGCATGTTCGAACGACGGCCCAGGGCCAGGACGATCCCCAGTGGCAGCGCGCCGGCGATGCCGACAGTGGCGATCACCAGGGTCAGCATCAAGCCGCCCCATTGGCTGGTCGCCACGTTGGTCAGGCCGAAGATGCCGCCGTGCAACAGGAAGTAGGCAAAGATCGGGTACAGCACCAGGAAGCTCAGCCCGTACACCGCTTTATGGTGAAAGCGCGAGATGAACAACGGCGCCACGCCGACGATCGCCAGCCACACCGTCAGGTCCACGCGCCAGCGCAGTTCCGGCGGGTAGTAGCCATACATGAACTGACCGAAGCGCTGCTGGATGAACACCCAGCAGGCGCCCTCCTTCGTGCAGTCGGCGCGGGTGGTGCCCACCCAGTTGGCGTCGAGGATCGCCCAGTGCAGGATCGGCGGCACCACCAGGTAGATCAGGTAGAACGCAAACAGGGTCAGCAGGGTGTTGAGCCAGCTGGAGAACATGTTCGCGCGCATCCACGCCACCACGCCGATGCTGCGGCCCGGTGGAGGCATGTCAGGTTTGAAAGTATGAGTACTCATGCGCTTTTCCTTACCGCTCGATCAGCGCAATGCGCTTGTTGTACCAGTTCATCAGCAGGGAAATGCTGATACTGATCGCCAGGTACACGCTCATGGTGATGGCAATCACCTCGATCGCCTGGCCGGTCTGGTTCAGCACCGTACCGGCAAACAGCGAGACCATTTCCGGATAACCAATACCGGCCGCCAGCGAGGAGTTCTTCGCCAGGTTCAGGTATTGGCTGGTCAGCGGTGGAATGATCACGCGCAGGGCTTGCGGAATGATCACCTTGCGCAGAGTCGGACCGTTGCGCAGGCCGAGGGAATGCGCCGCCTCGGTCTGGCCATGGCTGACCGACTTGATGCCCGAGCGCACGATTTCGGCGATGAATGCCGCGGTGTACACGGTGAGGGCCAGGGTCAGCGCCAGCAGTTCCGGGATCAGCACCCAGCCACCGACGAAGTTGAAGCCTTGCAGCTTCGGCATTTCCCAGTGCAGCGGTGCGCCGAAGATCAGTGCGCCCAGTGTCGGGATCACCACGAACAACGCCAGCCCGACCCAGAACTTGTGGAACGGCACACCGGTGGCTTCGAAACGCTTGGTGGCCCAGCGACTCATCAGCACGATGGCGACGATGGCGACTACGACGCTGACCACAAACGGCCAGAAACCATCCGCCATCAGAGCGGCGGGCATGTTCAGGCCACGGCTGCTGACAAAGAAGGTGTCGCCGAAGTTATGGCTGTTGCGCGGCCCCGGCATGGTCAGGAACACCGCGAAGTACCAGAACAGGATCTGCAGCAGTGGCGGAATGTTGCGGAAGACTTCCACGTACACCGTCGCCAGCTTGGCGATGATCCAGTTCTTCGACAGCCGCGCCACACCGACGATGAAACCCAGGATCGTCGCCAGGATCACGCCGATGAAAGTCACCAGCAAGGTGTTGAGCAGGCCGATGACAAACACCCGGGCGTAAGTGTCCGATTCGGTGTAGTCGATCAGGTGTTGAGCGATGCCGAAACCGGCACTGCGCTCCAGAAAACTGAAGCCCGAGGTAATGCCCCGGTGCTGAAGGTTGGTCTGCGTGTTATCGAACAGATACCAGCCCATCGAGACCACCGCGACAATGGTGATGATCTGGAATAGCCAAGCACGCACACGTGGATCGCTGAGGCTGAGCCTCTGCTTTGGTGCGCCGATTGAATTTTGCATGAAGTGCCCCGGAAATAATGGAACAGAACATCACCCGGTGGTTGGCCCACCGGGTGATAGAACCATCAGCGCACTGGTGGTGCGTATTGAATGCCGCCAGCGTTCCACAGGGCGTTCAGCCCGCGGTCGATTTCCAGCGGAGTGCCCTTGCCGAGGTTTTTCTCAAACACTTCGCCGTAGTTGCCGACTTGCTTGATGATCTGCACGACCCAGTCTTTCTTCACTTTCAGGTCTTTGCCGTACTCGCCATCGGTACCCAGCAGACGGGCAACGTCAGGGTTCTTGGTGCCCTTGGCTTCGGCTTCGACGTTCTTCGAAGTGATGCCGGCTTCTTCAGCGTTGAGCATGGCGTAGCCAGTCCAGCGCACGATGGCCAGCCACTCGTCGTCGCCATTACGCACGACCGGGCCCAGAGGCTCCTTGGAAATGGTTTCCGGCAGAACCACGTAGTCCTTCGGCGAAGCCAGCTTGCTGCGCTGGGCGAACAGCTGGGATTTGTCGGAGGTCAGTACGTCGCAACGACCGGATTCCAGCGACTTGGCGCTTTCGTCGGAGGTGTCGAAGGTGATCGGGGTGTATTTCAGGCCGTTGCCGCGGAAGTAGTCGGAAACGTTCAGTTCGGTGGTGGTACCGGCCTGGATGCAGATGGTTGCACCGTCCAGTTCCTTGGCGCTCTTGACGCCCAGCTTGTTGTTTACCAGGAAGCCGATGCCGTCGTAGTAGGTAATGAAGCCTGGAAACTTCAGGCCCATGCCCGCGTCACGGGAGCTGGTCATGGTGGTGTTGCGCGACAGAATGTCGATTTCGCCGGATTGCAGCGCGGTGAAGCGCTCCTTGGCGTTCAACTGGCTGAACTTGACCTTGGTCGCGTCGCCGAAGACAGCCGCTGCTACTGCACGGCAGTAGTCAGCATCGATACCCACGATCTTGCCGGTGGAATCCGGAACCGAGAAGCCTGGCAAGCCATCGCTGACGCCACACTGCACGAAACCTTTCTTCATCACTGCATCCAGGGTTGCGCCCGCCTGGGCAAACCCGCTGACACCGAGTACTGCGGCTGCAGTCACGATAGCCAGGGTGGATTTCAACATCTTCATTCAAACCTCCAGTTTTGCTCTTGTTGTGTCGGAGCGTGAGTCCTGTCGCACCCTTTTGAGGCGTAGTCGACCCGTGTTGGCTTGTTTTGGGGTCAACCGACGTAAGACGTTAGCTATGAGTCTAGTAGGAGAAAATCCACGTCATGGAAAACTCGCTCTCACCAGTCGGCCGAACGGGCTGTAGCCCTTTCACGTTCGCGAAGCCCCGTAGCGGCCATTGGCGAACATCCATCACCGGATTCATTGCTATCCCGCAGTCGGCATTACACTGATAGTGTTACCGCCGGGCGCGAGATGGGTTGCACCGTTTCCCCATAGCAAAGCCCGTACCACACTGCTTGCCAAAGCGGTTCCGGGACAGGTCAATAGCAAAACTTGTAACCTTGCGACATCTTCGTAACTGATCAACCAGACGCGCACTCAGACCTCGCACTCAATGAGAGCGCACGCACAACATTGGAGCAGACATGACCGAGCCCTTGATTCTTCAGCCCGTAAAGACCGCAGACGCCTGCGTTATATGGCTGCACGGCCTGGGCGCCGATCGCTACGACTTCCTGCCGGTGGCCGAAGCGCTGCAGGAAACCTTGCTGAGTACCCGCTTCGTTCTCCCGCAGGCACCGCATCGCCCTGTCACTATCAACGGCGGCTACGAGATGCCGAGCTGGTACGACATCCTGGCCATGAGCCCGGCGCGCGCGATCAACCGTGAGCAACTGGAAGTGTCGGCAGACCGCGTCATTGAATTGATCGAAGTGCAGCGAGCCACCGGAATAGACGCCTCGCGGATTTTCCTGGCCGGTTTTTCCCAGGGCGGGGCCGTGGTTTTCCACGCCGCGTTTCTGAAATGGCAGGGCCCATTGGGTGGCGTCGTTGCCCTTTCTACTTATGCACCGACCTTCAGCGACGAACTGCAACTGTCCGCCAGCCAGCAGCGGATTCCGGTGCTGTCGATGCACGGCCAGTACGACGATGTGGTGCAAAACTCGATGGGGCGCAGCGCCTACGAGCATTTGAAGCTGCGTGGTGTCACCGTGACATGGCAGGAATACCCAATGGGTCACGAAGTGTTACCCGAAGAAATTCGCGACATCGGCGTCTGGCTCGCCGAGCGCTTGCGTTAAGCATTTCTGTTTAAAAGCGCCCTTTGATCCATCCCACTACGCCGCGCCCGATTCTTGCATTACACTGGCCGGCGTACATTCCTTAATCAATTGATGAGATGACCGTGCTCAAAGCACTCAAGAAAATGTTCGGTAAAAGCGAGACTGAGCAACTCGCGCCAGTTCCCAGCCCTGCGTCTCACGCTCCCGGCCACCGCACCGACGGTATTCAGTCTGAACGAGCCACCGCCACGGCGGCACCCAAGCATGAGCCGAAGACCGCAACAGCTGACCAGCCTGCGGCGATAACAGCCCCGGAGCAGCCGCTCAGCGAAACGCCGAAACCCGCCAAACCTCGCCGCGAACCCAAGCCCAAGGCACCGGTCATCCCATGGAAACTCGAAGACTTCGTCGTCGAGCCCCAGGAAGGCAAGACCCGCTTCCACGATTTCAAACTCGCCCCGGAACTGATGCACGCCATCCAGGACCTGGGCTTCCCGTATTGCACGCCGATCCAGGCCCAGGTGCTGGGTTTCACCCTCGCGGGCAAAGACGCCATCGGCCGCGCCCAGACCGGTACGGGCAAGACCGCTGCGTTCCTGGTCTCGATCATCACCCAGTTGCTGCAAACCCCGCCGCCAAAAGAGCGCTACATGGGTGAGCCACGGGCACTGATCATCGCGCCGACCCGCGAACTGGTGGTGCAGATCGCCAAGGACGCCGCCGACCTGACCAAGTACACCGGCCTCAACGTCATGACGTTCGTCGGTGGCATGGACTTCGACAAACAGCTCAAGCACCTCGAAGCCCGTCACTGCGACATCCTCGTGGCCACGCCGGGCCGCTTGCTGGACTTCAACCAGCGCGGCGACGTGCACCTGGACATGGTCGAAGTGATGGTGCTCGACGAAGCCGACCGCATGCTCGACATGGGCTTCATCCCGCAAGTGCGCCAGATCATTCGCCAGACGCCGCCGAAGTCCGAGCGCCAGACGCTGCTGTTCTCCGCGACCTTCACCGAAGACGTGATGAACCTGGCCAAGCAATGGACCACCGACCCGTCGATCGTCGAGATCGAGTCGCAGAACGTGGCCAACGAAAACGTCGAGCAGCACATCTACGCGGTGGCCGGTGCCGACAAGTACAAACTGCTCTACAACCTGGTCAACGACAACGGTTGGGAGCGGGTGATCGTCTTCGCCAACCGCAAGGATGAAGTACGGCGCATCGAAGAACGCCTGGTGCGTGACGGCATCAACGCCGCGCAACTGTCCGGCGACGTGCCGCAGCACAAGCGCATCAAGACCCTCGAAGGCTTCCGCGAAGGCAAGATCCGCGTACTGGTCGCCACCGATGTGGCCGGTCGCGGCATCCATATCGACGGCATCAGTCACGTGATCAACTTTACCCTGCCGGAAGTGCCGGACGACTACGTGCACCGCATCGGTCGTACCGGTCGTGCTGGCGCCGACGGTGTGTCCATCAGCTTTGCCGGTGAAGACGACTCCTACCAGCTACCGTCCATCGAGGAAAAGCTGGGACGCAAGATCAGCTGTGAAACGCCGCCGACCCACCTGTTGCGGGCCGTTGAACGCAAGCGTCCTCATTAAGCGACGCTGAAAAGACAAGCGCAGCCGGCAACGGACTGCGCTTTTTTTTCGCCCGGATATTGCCTGAGATATCTAAAAGTCCATAATGGACAAATTAGTTTACTTTCAACTCCGGAGCCGACCATGTCCAGTACGCCCCAAGTGATCACCCAAGCCCAGGCTCGCGAGCTACTGGCGCAGGTCGATGTACCGCAGATCCTGCGCAAACTGTTCCGCGACCTGGCCGCCGGGCAAGCCGTACAACCGGCGCAGCAACTGGTGGAGTTTCCACAGGGCGCCGGCGATTTCATCAACTACCTGGGCGTGCTGGCCGAGGATGGCGTGTACGGGATCAAGACGTCGCCATACATCGTCCGTGAACAGGGGCCGCTGGTGACGGCGTGGACGCTGCTGATGTCGATGCAAACCGGCCAGCCGCTGTTGCTGTGCGATGCCGGCGAACTGACCACCGCGCGCACTGCGGCCACCACCGCCGTGGCGGTCGATGCCCTCGCGCCACTCACAGCCAGTCGCCTGGCCATCATCGGCAGCGGCAAAGTGGCCCAGGCGCACCTGCATTACGTGAAAGGCCTGCGTGACTGGCAGAGCATCAGCCTGTACTCGCCGAGCTTGAGCGAAGATGCCGAAACCGTGAGCCTGCTGAAAAACATCGAGCCACGCCTGAACATCGTCGACAGTCGTGAAGCAGCCGTTCAGGACGCCGACGTGATCATGCTCTGCACCTCGTCCGCCGGTCCGGTGATCGATCCATCGAGCTTGCGCAAACCGGCGCTGATCACCTCCATCAGCACCAACGCACCGCGCGCCCACGAAGTGCCGCCGCAGTGCCTGAACGACATGCAGGTGTTCTGCGACTATCGCCTGACCACCCCAGGCTCGGCCGGTGAAATGCTGATCGCCGCCGAACAGCACGGCTGGGACAAGGGCGCGATTGTCGGCGACCTGGCCGACCTGCTCAGCGAAAAAGTCCTGCGCCCTGATTACGATCGCCATGTGTTTTTCCGCTCCATCGGCCTGGGCCTGGAAGACATTGCGCTGGCCAATGCGATCTATCGCCTGTCCCGCTGACATCTCGGCCCCTACAGGGGATCACCATAATTCCGGCATTGTGCTTTACAGGAGACGTTCATGAGCCAGGCAGATTTCATCATCATCGGCGGCGGGATTGCCGGTGCTTCCACGGGTTTCTGGCTGTCGCAGCACGGCCGCGTGATCGTGCTCGAACGCGAATCCCATCCGGCCTATCACTCCACCGGCCGTTCGGCGGCGCTATACACCGCCGCCTACGGCACCCCGCAAGTGCGGGCGTTGACCCTGGCCAGCCGGGACTTTTTCGACAACCCGCCCAGCGGTTTCTGCGAGCACCCGCTGCTGACCCCGCGCGGTGAAATGACCGTGGACCTGACCGGTGACCCGGACGAACTGAACAGGCAATACCAGAGCGCAAAAACCACGGTGCCGGAGATGCAATTGCTCGGCGTCGACGAGGCTTGCGCGTTGGTGCCGGTCCTGCGCCGGGAAAAGGTCCACGGCGCCATCTACGACCCGACCGCCAGCGACATCGACACCGATGCCCTGCACCAGGGCTATTTGCGCGGTATCCGCCGCAACCAGGGCGAAGTGCATACCGACAGCGAAGTCGTCAGCCTGAGCCGCGACGACCAAGGAACATGGCACGTCCAGACCGGCAGCCAGACCTTCAGCGCGCCGATCATCATCAACGCCGCCGGCGCCTGGGCCGACAAGATCGGCGAACTGGCTGGCGCCAAGCCCCTGGGCCTGCAACCCAAACGCCGTGCCGCTTTCATCTTCGCCGGCCCCGAAGGCGTGGACATCCATCATTGGCCGATGCTGGTCAGCCTCGACGAATCCTTCTACATGAAACCCGACGCCGGGATGTTCCTCGGTTCGCCGGCCAACGCCGACCCGGTGGAACCCCACGATGTGCAGCCCGAAGAACTGGACATCGCCATGGGCATCTACCAGATCGAAGAAGCCACGACCCTGACCATTCGCCGCCCGACCCGCACCTGGGCCGGCCTGCGCAGCTTCGTCAGCGACGGCGACTTGCTGTCCGGCTTCGATCCGAAGGTACCGGGGCTGTTCTGGGTCGCGGCACAGGGCGGTTATGGCATCCAGACCTCGCCGGCCATGGGCCAGGCCAGTGCGGCACTGGTGCGCGGTGCCGCGTTGCCCGAGTCGCTCAGCCATTTCGGTCTGAATGCCGAAATGCTCTCCCCTGCCCGCCTCGGCTGATCCTGATCCTCAGGTGACGTGCCCACACGTTTACGGCACACTTTCAGCGCCCCTTTGATGGGGCGCTGACGCTGCCTGGAGTTCCACTGAATGAACGCCCCCGAAAAAGACTCGGCCCTGGACGACACGTCCCTGGATAACTTCCACGCGATCGCCGACGCCATCGCCACGTTGTTTTTCCCCCACGCCGAAGTGGTGCTGCACGACCTGCGCACGCAAAAGGTCGACTACATCGCCAACAACCTGTCCAAGCGGGAAATCGGCGACGACTCGGCGCTGGAAGACATGCTCAGCGACGATGTCAGCGAACGAAACATCGGGCCGTACGAAAAGCTCAACTGGGATGGTCAGAAGATTCGCAGCCTCAGCACGGTGCTACGGGACAGCGAAGGTCGTCCACTGGCGGTGCTGTGCATCAACCTGAACATTTCGTTGTTCGAAAATGCCAAGGCCGCCCTGGACCTGTTCCTGTCGCCGACCAAGCTGATCCCGCAACCGGATTCACTGTTTCGCGATGACTGGCAGGAGCGGATCAACACCTTCCTCCACGCCTGGCTGCGCGAGCGCCAGTTGAGCCTGAATCTGCTGACTCGCGACCACAAGCGGGAACTGGTGCTGGCGCTGCACGCCGAAGGCGCGTTCAAGGGCAAAAGCGCCTCGAACTACGTGGCCAATGTGCTGAACATGGGCCGGGCGACGGTGTACAAGCATTTGAAGGAATTGAAGGGCTAGGCCCGGAGATTTTGTAGTGTTTGATCTGACCTCATCGCGAGCAGGCTCGCTCCTACAATGGATCGGTGTACACCGTACCCTGTAGGAGCGAGCCTGCTCGCGAAAGCGGTTGATCAGTCGCCGTAGATATCGGACTTGAAGTACTTGTCCGAAATCTTCTGGTACTCCCCACTGGCACGAATGCCATCAATGGCCGTGTTCAGCTCGCTGACCAGTTCGGTGTTGCCCTTGCGCACCGCAATCCCCGCACCCTCGCCCACATACTTCGGATCTTTCAGCTCCGGCCCGGCAAAGGCGTAACCCTTGCCACGCGGCATCGACAGGAAGTCATTCAGTGGAATGGTGTCGGCAAAAATCGCGTCGAGGCGGCCGGCTGCCAGGTCCATGTAGATTTCTTCGTTGTTGCTGTAGCGCTTGACGTTGATGCCCTTGGGCTCGAACACCTCGGTGGCGTAACGGTCGGTGGTGGTGGCGCGCTGCACGCCGACAGTCTTGCCCTTGAGGCTGGCGTACTGATCATCCACCACCGCACCATCCTTCATCACCAGACGCGACGAAGTGAAATAGTACTTGTGGGTGAAGTCCACCGACTTCTTGCGGTCTTCGTTGATGGTCATGGACGACAGCGCCATGTCGATTTTCTTCACTTTCAGGGAAGGAATCAGACCGTCGAACTCGCCTTCGACCCACACACACTTGGCCTTCATCTGCGCGCACAGGGCGTTGCCGATGTCATAGTCGAAACCGACGATTTCGCCTTTGTCGGTTTTCGAGGCGAACGGTGGATACGCCGCTTCGATACCGATGCGCAAGGTTTTCTCGGCGGCGAACACAGCGCTGCACGCCAACAGGCTCAGGGCCAGACCGGTGATGAGGGGGAACTTCTTCATGTTCGTTTTCTCGCGGTTGTTGTTGGTTTGGCAAGACAGAAGAAAAAGCTGAAACGGGTGGAAACCTTTTTTGTACTTATAATTCCATACTGGACTTTTATGTATTAATCGTCAATGAGGCAAATGCAGCCCGTGCCGGCCGATGGTCGGGTGGTGGATCAGCAAGATTTTTAGTGGTGCAGATGACGCCATCGCGAGCAGGCTCGCTCCCACAGTGGTCCTGCGAACACATATCTACTGTAGGAGCGAGCCTGCTCGCGATGGCTTAATCAGAGACGCCGCAGAAATTACTGCTTCCAGCGATCCGCCGCCGCATGATCACTGTCACGCCCCTCGACCCAACGCGGCCCGTCACTGGTGATTTCTTTCTTCCAGAACGGTGCACGGGTTTTCAGGTAATCCATGACAAAGGCGCAGGCGTCGAAGGCCGCCTGACGATGGGCGCTGGCCGCGCCGACGAAGACAATCGGCTCGCCCGGCTCCAAGGCGCCGATGCGGTGCAGCACTTCCAGCTTGAGCAACGGCCAGCGCTGCTCGGCCTCGACGGCGATCTTGCCCAAGGCCTTTTCGGTCATGCCCGGATAGTGTTCGAGGAACATTCCGGCAACGTCGAGGCCGTCATTGAAATCGCGCACGTAGCCGACAAAACTCACCACCGCACCCACGCCGACATTGGCATCGTGCATGGCGTTGACTTCGGCCCCCGGGTCAAACGCGGTGGACTGCACGCGAATCGCCATGGCTCAGCCTCCGGTCACAGTCGGAAAGAACGCCACTTCATCGCCCTCGCTGACCGGCTCGTCGAGCTGGCACAGGTCTTCGTTGCGGGCGCACATCAGGTTCTGTTCGCTCAACACCTCGGCACCGTCACGTTGGGCCAACAGTGCGCGGACGTCGTCGACTGTGGAGAAGTTGCCTTCCACTTTCACCGAGTCCAGCCCCAGCGCTTCACGATAACGGGCGAAAAACTTCACGGTAACGTTCATGACTGCTCCGCTTGGAAATGTCCGCTCTTGCCGCCGACCTTCTCCAGCAGACGCACGCTTTCGATGGTCATGCCGCGGTCAACGGCCTTGCACATGTCGTAGATCGTCAGCGCGGCGACACTGGCGGCGGTCAGGGCCTCCATCTCGACGCCGGTCTGCCCGGACAGCTTGCAGCGCGCCACGATGCGCACCGAATCGTCGCCTTCGGCACTGAGCTCGACCTTGACGCCGGTCAGCATCAACGGGTGGCACAGGGGAATCAGATCGCTGGTTTTCTTCGCCGCCTGAATGCCGGCAATGCGCGCCACGGCAAACACATCACCCTTGGGGTGGCCGCCGCTGACGATCATCTGCAGGGTTTCGGGCAGCATGCGCACCAGCGCTTGAGCGGTCGCCTCACGGAACGTCACGGCTTTTTCAGTGACGTCGACCATGTTGGCGCGACCTTGGGAATCGAGATGAGTCAGCACGGGATTACTCCTGATCAGGAGCGTCGATTGTAAACCTGCGGGTCAGATTTCCGCACGCACGATTGTCGGCCCACCACAAACCAATGTGTGCGAGCTTGCTCGCGATAGCGGCCTGTCATTAACCCGAGATGTCGACTGACACACCGTCATCGCGAGCAAGCTCGCTCCCACAGGTTCCTCATACGCCCGGACTCGGTGGACAGTTTCAGATGCGATTCCTTATTAAGTTTAAAAAACACAAATTAAAGTCATGCCAAACAACAGAAAGAAATGTAACAAAAGTCTACTGAACATTCGCTTTTTCTGACATCAGCGATCAGCTTTAATTGGTGCACCAGCCGATAAGTTACTGATTATTTTATAACAAATTCTGACGTAAGAATTTTCCGTAAGTACGCACTAATGGCCCGCCATGAAACTTCCTACAACTGAATGTTAGACCGATTTGTTAATTCGAGAAAAACTGACCAAGAAAGCTAACGATTCTAAAATTTCAGTACTGAGGTATCGCATAAGGTTTTTTCTACTGACCTCCGGCAGCAGCTCAACGGGGCAGGTCCTACACGTCAACCATGGTGGCACACGGGAGGCTAGTCATGTCAGCGCGGACAATTTACTCAGGAAAACACATCGTAATCTCTCACTGCCGGGACTGTGACATCCCGGGCTACATGATTATTTCTCTCAAGCGGAAGATATTTAAACTGGAAGAGTTAAGTTCGACGGAAAGTGCTGAACTGATGAAAGGCTTGGCATTTACGGAGCGAGCCTTAAACACTCTATTTTCTCCTGAAAAAATATACATAATGCGTATTTCCGAACTCAATCATGAACTGCACTTTCATGTTTTCCCCAGGTATGCCTCCGTGACCAAGTTATATTTGGCAGAACACAATGAACGTATTATTGATGGCCCCTTCTTTTTCAGCTGGACGCGAAAAAAGTTCAGTAGCTCACAGCCTGAGCCGACCCAAGAGGTATTGAACGCTCAATCAATTCTTACGGAAACCCTCAATAGCTATTTTTCGCAATCTCTGTAAATAAGACTGCTTTCGCGCCAAGCTTTGCAGAAACACATTCATCGGTATTGGGTCTGGCCTGAGGCACGGGCCTTTACGCCGCGTACAAAAAAACCGGGCGACCTTGCGGCCGCCCGGTTTCGATGAAGCGATTACAAATGCGTTTCGGCGTATTCGGCCAGGATCGAGCGTGGTACCCCTTGCAGGGTGATGTGCACCCCGTTCGGGAAGTCCTTGAAGCGTTCAGTGAGGTAGGTCAGCCCGGAGCTGGTCGCGGACAGGTAAGGGGTATCGATCTGTGCCAGGTTGCCCAGGCACACCACTTTGGAACCGGCGCCGGCACGGGTGATGATGGTTTTCATCTGGTGCGGTGTGAGGTTCTGGCATTCGTCGATCAAAATCAGGCTCTGCTGGAAGCTGCGGCCCCGGATGTAGTTGAGGGATTTGAACTGCAATGGCACTTTGCTGAGGATGTAGTCGACGCTGCCATGGGTGCTTTCGTCATCCATGTGCAAGGCTTCGAGGTTGTCGGTGATGGCGCCCAGCCACGGCTCCATTTTTTCCGCCTCGGTGCCGGGCAGGAAGCCGATTTCCTGGTCCAGGCCCTGCACGCTGCGGGTGGCGATGATGCGGCGATAACGTTTGCTGACCATGGTCTGCTCGATCGCAGCGGCCAGCGCCAGGATGGTTTTACCCGAACCCGCGGCACCCGACAGGTTGACCAGGTGGATGTCCGGATCGAGCAAGGCGTACAACGCCAGGCTCTGATAGATATCACGCGGCTTCAGGCCCCAGGCTTCCTGGTGCAGCAGCGGTTCCTGGTGCAGGTCGAGGATCAGCAAGCGGTCTACTTCAATCTCCTTGATCCAGCCGACAAAGCCCTGCTCATCAATGATGAATTCGTTGATGTGCACCGCCGGCAGGTTGTCGATCAACTGCACCTGATGCCAGGTGCGGCCGTGGTCCTGACGGGTTTCGACCTTGCTCACGCGGTCCCAGAAAGAGCCGGTCATGTTGTGGTAGCCATTGGGCAGCAAGGACACGTCATCGACCAGTTGGTCGGTGCTGTAGTCCTCCGCCGCGATCCCGCAGGCGCGCGCCTTGAGGCGCATGTTGATGTCTTTGGTGACCAGCACCACAGGCTTCTTAGGGTCGCGAGCGTGCAGATCGATCAGTTGATTGATGATTTTGTTGTCGTTCAGGTGCTCGGGCAGAATCAGGTTCGGCTCGGCATGTCTGCTCATCAAAATTGACAGCAAACCCTTGGGTCCGCTTTTGCCACGCTGGATCGGCACACCCTGCTCGACGTCCTCGGGTGAGGCATCGCCCAGGGTCTTGTCGATCAGGCGGATGGCCTGGCGGCATTCGGCGGCTACGCTGTGATGTCCGCTCTTGAGCTTGTCGAGCTCTTCCAGCACGGTCATCGGGATCGCGACGTGGTGTTCTTCGAAGTTAAGCAGCGCGTTTGGATCGTGAATCAATACGTTGGTATCGAGTACATAAAGGATTGGCTGGTTGGAAGAAGAGCTACGTCCGTGATCATCCATACTCGGTCACCTTTGTGGGAGCCATTCGACGCAATACCTTGACAGTGCTGCGCCTCGAAGTGACTGCCGAATACACCTGCGGGGACTCAAGTGTTCTGCATACATGCGGGGTCTTGGAAGACGCCACCTGTGTTGCAGGTTTCGGCGGTCTGTCTTCGTAATACTCCAAAACGTGTGACAGAAAAAAGTACTTTGACGCTTTTTTGAAGTTTATTTTGCAGATTGACCAATAGCACTTGGCGGACTGCCATCACCCGTTTAAAGTCGGAAGTCCACCCGCAACGAATCCCCTTCCAAAATTGCCAAAAACCCAATGTTTACGGGGTTTTGTCATTTTCAGCGAAACGCATCCTGGCAATCCTCCCAGCCGATTCCGACAGGCGCCGTTTGCGTGACCAGCCACGGCAACGTCGTTTTCACTGCATCCTGTTTCACATTGAAATTGATCACTCCGTGCCGCCACAGCAGCATCAGGGTCAGCACCCGTTGCGCACTCGGGTTGCCCTTGAGTTTGCCGGCGCCGTCCTGGGCGTCGATGTCCCACAACGCTACCTGCAGACCCTGAGTCTTGAAGAAGCCTTCGGCATCTGAACGGCGCTGACCGTCGGGCGGACGGAACAGGGGCACGTAGTTCTCCGGCAGCTTGCTTTTGACCAGTTCGGCGCTGCGGTGCACCGAATCCTGCCAGTCCTGCCAGTGGCTGTGGGAACGGAACTCCCAGCCTTGTACGCCGATGCACTGGCTCGAGTAGGTCGCTTGCAGGTTACTCACCGAATGCTCGGCCAAACGCGCCTGGATGTCCTTGCCAAGGACGAAGAACGTCCCGCTCAGGTTCGACTTGCGCAGGTACTCGGTGACCCAGGCGGTGTTATCCGGCGCGGCGTTGGCGGCGCTGTCGAAGGTCAGCAGAAACAGCCGGTCATGCATCCCGTCGCCACTGCGTTCATAGTCGCCAAAATGATCGACTTCGCTGCTGGTTTGTGGAAACAAAGCGGCCTTGCGCAACTGTTCGTCCAGGTACTGGGTGTGGAACACACGGCTCGGCTCAGCCCACTTGATGTAGTAGCTGTCTGCGCCGACCTGGAATTTGGCAGCCTGCTCGCGCAGGGTGGGCATGTCTTCGACCAGAAAACAGAAGGAGGCATCCTGGTCGCAGCTCTGTTGGGCGAAGTTGTAGTTGGTCAGCAGCCGTTGCCACATACGCTGGCGAACCCGGTTGACCGATTCCAGATTGATCGTGCGCAAGCCCAGGCGCTGGGCCAGGGCGGGTTCATCCAGTGCCTCGCTGGCCAACAGGACGCTGGAAAACATGAGGATCTCGGCCCTCGACGCCACGTCGAACAGCGTCGGGTTAGCGAGTTTTTCCGGCCAGGTGCTGCGATCGAGCGTCGCCACATCGCTTGGTGCCGCGATGGCGCCGAAGCTGAGTAGCCAGATCGAGATGAGAAAAGCGATACGCAATGGGATGTCTCCATAACAAAACCCGCGCGGCACTATAGCTGATAAGGCACCCACTCCTCCTGAGGCATGAATGCTTTCTGTGGCGAGGGAGCTTGCTCCCGCTGGGCTGCGAAGCAGACCTAAACCTGTCATCACATTCCTTCAGCCAGACCCCGACTACCGGTTTTGCGACCGCTTCGCGCTCGAGCGGGAGCAAGCTCCCTCGCCACAGAAGCCCATCCAGACAAAATCCGTGCTCCACCGGCCATCACCTATGGACGCCATAGCTGGAGTCAACGAGGACAACCCCCTAGAATCGCCGCCACGATTAAAGGAGACGACTTCATGCTGATGGTGATTTCACCCGCCAAGACCCTCGACTATGAAACACCGCCGGCGACCCAGCGCTTCACCCAGCCGCAGTACCTCGACCACTCCCAGGAGTTGATCCTGCAATTGCGTGAGCTGACGCCCGCGCAAATCAGTGAGTTGATGCACGTCTCCGACAAGATCGGCGGGCTCAACGCCGCGCGTTTCGGCAGCTGGACGCCTGCGTTCACCCCGGAAAACGCCAAGCAGGCGCTGCTGGCCTTCAAGGGCGATGTGTACACCGGCATGAATGCGCAAACCCTCAGCGAAGACGATTTCGACTACGCCCAAAAACACCTGCGCATGCTCTCGGGCCTCTATGGCCTGCTGCGCCCGCTAGACCTGATGCAACCCTATCGCCTGGAAATGGGCACCAGGCTGGCCAACGCCCGGGGCAAGGATCTGTATGCCTTCTGGGGCACGCGCATCAGCGAATGGCTGAACGAAGCCCTGGTCGACCAGGGCGATGACGTGCTGCTCAACCTGGCGTCCAACGAGTACTTCTCGGCGGTCAAACGCAACGCCTTGAACGCGCGCATCATCAATACCGAATTCAAGGACCTGAAGAACGGCCAGTACAAGATCATCAGCTTCTACGCGAAAAAGGCCCGCGGCTTGATGAGCCGCTTCGTCATCGAAGAACGCATCAACGACCCGGCCACCCTCAAGCAGTTCGACGTTCAGGGCTATCGCTACAGCGCCGAACAGTCCAAGCCGGACAATCTGGTGTTTCTGCGAGACCACGCACCAGAGTGATGCATCCGGTCGGCGCACGACCTCCTCACCCCCCTGGTGCGCCGACCCTTGACTCACTTCAGCCTTCCCCGCCTTTTCGCCATTTTTATGGCGCCAGAAAAATACCGACCAGTTTTCTAACTTTAGTTTCACTCGACTTCAATCATTTTTTTGCGTAGTGGCACTGACTTTTTTTAACAGTAGTGGCAAAAAAATATCCTGCCCAATGATCCGCCTATATATAAAGGGCGAAACGGTAAGTGCTATCAGTTTGAGAGCAGTGCCATCTTTCTCAATATTTCAAGAAATTTCAGATTTGACGATGAGCGGACTGGAACTATGTCCAAACGCGCCGTTCATACCACCGGTAACGATTCTCGCCGAGCGTGTACGAGATAACTTACGCAGATAAGCGATTCATGTAGCCAAGTTGTAATATTAACTTGCCCTCACTAATCACTGATTTGGACAACGGCAATCGGAGAGGAGATAACGCAGTATGGCTATCCCCTACAAGGCCACGGCAGCGCCCCTATAAACGTGCTCACCCGAGCACCCAACCGCTTGATCCACGGGCTTTCGGCCCGACATCAAGCGTGCAAGGCCGTTGCACCTGCATCCTTCTGAAAGGAGGATCGGCTGCATAACAGGGCAAATCATAACAACAAGGCCTAGTTGCGCACACCTTGAGTGCATTTATTTAGACACTCGTAACTTATATGCCAGCACAGGGCATTGTCGTGCCTGCAAGGCACACTTGCGAGTGCACTAAACACGCTGAACACCATTAACTCCGGCCATCTAATGGCTTGATGTATACAGGCTTGATAACAGAGAGGTAATTGCGATGCGCATCAGCATTTTTGGTTTGGGTTACGTCGGCGCAGTATGTGCCGGTTGCCTGTCTGCACGGGGCCATGACGTCGTTGGCGTCGATGTGGCCAAAGACAAGATCGATATGATCAATGCCGGCAAATCGCCGATCGTTGAACCGGGCCTGGGTGAACTTCTGGCCCAGGGCATCCAGACAGGTCGTCTGCGTGGCACCACCAACTTCGCCGAGGCGATTCGCGACACCGACCTGTCGATGATCTGCGTGGGCACGCCGAGCAAGAAGAACGGCGACCTGGAGCTGAACTACATCGAGGCAGTGTGCCGCGAAATCGGTTTTGTCCTGCGTGACAAGACCACCCGCCACACCATCGTCGTACGCAGCACCGTACTGCCGGGCACTGTGGCCAACGTGGTCATCCCGATTCTCGAAGACTGCTCTGGCAAGAAGGCCGGTGTTGATTTCGGCGTGGCCGTGAACCCTGAGTTCCTGCGCGAAAGCACCGCCATCGCCGACTATGACCAGCCGCCAATGACCGTCATCGGTGAATTCGACAAGGCGTCCGGCGACGTTCTGCAATCGCTGTACGAAGAGCTCGACGCACCGATCATCCGCAAGGACATCGCGGTTGCCGAGATGATCAAGTACACCTGCAACGTGTGGCACGCCACCAAGGTCACCTTCGCCAACGAAATCGGCAACATCGCCAAGGCGGTCGGCGTCGACGGTCGCGAAGTGATGGACGTGGTCTGCCAGGACAAGACCCTCAACCTGTCCCAGTACTATATGCGCCCAGGCTTCGCCTTCGGTGGCTCGTGCCTGCCAAAAGACGTGCGTGCCCTGACCTACCGCGCCGGTTCCCTGGACGTGGAAGCCCCGTTGCTCAACTCGCTGATGCGCAGCAACGAATCCCAGGTGCAGAACGCTTTCGACATCGTTTCCAGCCACGACAAACGCAAAGTCGCCCTGCTGGGCTTGAGCTTCAAGGCCGGCACCGACGACCTGCGCGAAAGCCCGCTGGTCGACCTGGCGGAAATGCTGATCGGCAAGGGCTATGACCTGAGCATCTACGACAGCAACGTCGAGTACGCCCGCGTTCACGGTGCGAACAAGGACTACATCGAGTCGAAGATCCCTCACGTCTCGTCCTTGCTCAACTCCGACTTCGACGCGGTGATCAACAACTCCGACGTGATCATCCTCGGCAACCGTGACGAGAAATTCCGCGCCCTGGTGCAGGACGTTCCACACGGCAAGCAGGTGATCGACCTGGTTGGTTTCATGTCCAAGGCCACCAGCACGAATAGCCGGGCCGAAGGTATCTGCTGGTAAAGCAGCCGCAAGCTTCAAGCTCCAAGCCGCAAGTTCAAAGCTCCTCGCTTGGGGCTTGAAGCTTGGGGCTTGCAACTGACTTTAGGATTCCGATTATGCACAGGCTAAAGCACGGCCTACTTCAGGCCGCCGGTTGGCTGTTCTACCTGAGTTTACTGATGGGCCTCGCCATGGCGTTGCCCGTGTCCACGTTCGACTCCGAGTCGAAGGACTTCATTTTCCTGATTGGCGCCGTAGGTATCTGGCGCTACTCGATGGGTGCCACTCACTTTGTGCGCGGCATGATTTTTCTGTACATCGTCTACCCGTACCTGCGGCGCAAAGTGCGCAAGCTGGGCAAAGCGGCTGACCCGTCCCACGTGTTCCTGATGGTCACCAGTTTCCGCATCGATGCCCTGACCACCGCACAGGTCTACAGCTCGGTGATCCGCGAAGCCATCGACTGCGGCCTGCCGACCACAGTGGTCTGCTCCATCGTGGAAATGTCCGATGAGCTGCTGGTCAAAAGCCTGTGGAACCGGATGAACCCACCGTCCCGGGTCAAGCTCGACTTCGTGCGCATTCCCGGCACTGGCAAGCGCGATGGCCTGGCCTATGGCTTCCGCGCCATCTCCCGGCACCTGCCGGATGATCGTGCCGTGGTCGCGGTGATCGATGGCGACACCGTGCTGGCCGAAGGCGTGGTGCTCAAGACCGTGCCGTGGTTCCAGCTGTTCGGCAACGTCGGTGGCCTGACCACCAACGAATTCTGCGAAGTGCGCGGCGGCTACATCATGAGCGAATGGCACAAACTGCGTTTCGCCCAGCGCCACATCAACATGTGCTCGATGGCCTTGTCCAAGCGCGTGCTGACCATGACCGGCCGCATGTCGGTGTTCCGCGCCACCGTGGTCACCAACCCGGACTTCATCGCCGACGTGGAAAGCGACTCGCTGCAACACTGGCGCCTGGGTCGCTTCAAGTTCCTTACCGGCGATGACAAGTCGAGTTGGTTCAGCTTGATGCGCCTTGGCTATGACACGTTCTACGTGCCCGACGCGGCGATCAACACCGTTGAACACCCGCCGGAAAAGAGCTTCATCAAGGCCAGCCGCAAACTGATGTTCCGCTGGTACGGCAACAACCTGCGGCAGAACTCCCGTGCCCTGGGCCTGGGGATCAAACGCCTCGGCGTGTTCACTTCGGTGGTGCTGTTCGACCAGCGCGTGTCGATGTGGACCTCGCTGCTGGGCCTGACCGTGGCGTTGATCGCCAGCTTCAAGTACGGCACCGCGTTCATCCTGGTGTACCTGCTGTGGATCGGCATCACCCGGTTCATCCTGACCTTGTTGCTGTCGTGCTCCGGACACCGGATCGGCCCGGCCTACCCGGCGATTCTCTATTACAACCAGATCGTCGGCGCGCTGGTGAAGATCTACGTGTTCTTCCGCCTCGACAAACAGTCCTGGACTCGCCAACCCACTTCTCTGACCCGTGATCTCGCCAGCTTTCAACGTTGGTTCAACACCTGGTCGTCTCGGACCATGACCTTCTCTGCCGGCAGCATTTTTGTCGCCGTGCTGCTGTTGATGGTCTGACCGAACTCGCCTGAATTAACTAGGAAAACGCCCCTATGAATACCGCCGTCAACGCCAACGTAGTGCACGAATCCGAAGCCCAGCGCCAACACGCCCGAGTGAAAATCCCGGCCAAGTTGCGTTTCTTCGGCCCAGACCGGACGCCGGTCGAAGCCCGGGTGATCGACCTGTCCGCCGGTGGCCTGGCGTTCAACGCCGGTCAATTGCCGCTGAAGATCGGTGACGTGTACAAGGCCCGCCTGCAATTCGTCATCGACAACCTCGGCCTGGCCATGGACGTCGAGTTGCAGGTCCGCTCCTTCGATCGCGAGACCGGACGCACCGGCTGCCAGTTCCAGAACCTGGAACCACGGGACATCTCGACCCTGCGCCACCTGATCACTTCGCACCTGGCCGGCGACATCGTCAGCGTGGGTGAAATGCTGGCGACCCTGCAGCGCGACAACTTCACCAAGGCGCGCAAGATGAAGGACGGCGGTCACGGCATGACCGCGTTCGGCCGCATGAAAGCCGTGACCTTCAGCCTGGGGATCTTCGTTGTTGGCCTGGCTGCATTCGGCTTTGTTTTCAAATCGGTGTACGGCATGTACTTCGTCAGCCACGCCCAGGCCGGTCTGGTCAGCGTGCCGGGCGTGAACATCACCATGCCCCGCGACGGCACCGTGCAGAGCCTGGTGAAAGCCGACGGCGTAGCCGCCAAGGGCGCACCGCTGGCGACCTTCAGCACCAGCATGCTCGACGTGCTCAAGGGCCATCTGGACGAAGACCAACTGCAACCGGCCAAGGTTGAAGAACTGTTCGGCAAGCAGATGACCGGCACCCTGACCTCGCCTTGCGACTGCACCGTGGCCCAGCAAATGGTCGCCAACGGTCAGTACGCCAGCAAGGGCGACGTGATCTTCCAACTGGTGCCGCGCAACAGCGAAGCCAATGTTGAAGCGCGCTTCTCCTATCGCCAGTTCGGCGACGTGCGCCCCGGTACTTCGGTGCGCTTCCAGATCGCCGGCGAGGACAAGAGCCGCACCGGCAAGATCGTCAGCAGCACCAGCCTGAAAAGCGCCGACCTGTCTTCGGACATCCGCGTGCTGATCCAGCCGGACGAAACCCTGGACAGCTCCCTCGCCGGCCGCCCGGTGGAAGTGAACAGCGACCGTGGCCCGAACCTGAACTGGCTGATCGACAAAGCCATGGCTGTCGGTCTTTAAGTCGAGGACATGCCTGTGACTACTCCAACCCTCAACACGCCGCCGACCCTGTGGGAGCGAGCCAGCTCGCGATGGGATCGACGCGGTCTGTCTGATGCACCGAGTCGCCTGCTGCGCGAGCAGGCTCGCTCCCACACTGGATTGATGGTGTGCTCGCTGGCCTTGGCAATCAGCCTGGCCGGTTGCGCCGGCCTGCCCGACCAGCGCCTGGCCAACGAAGCGCTCAAGCGTGGCGATACCGCCACCGCCGCGCAGAATTACCGGCAACTGGCAGACCTGGGCTACAGCGAAGCGCAGGTCGGCCTGGCCGATATCCAGGTCGACAGCCGTGACCCGGCGCAGATGAAACAGGCCGAGGCGACCTATCGCGCAGCGGCCGATGTTTCGCCGCGCGCCCAGGCACGCCTTGGACGCTTGCTGGTGGCCAAGCCCGGCTCCACCGAAGCCGAGCAACACGAAGCCGAAACCCTGCTGAAAAAAGCGGCAGCCAATGGCGAAGGCAATACGCTGATTCCGCTGGCGATGCTGTACCTGCAATACCCGCACAGCTTCCCCAACGTGAATGCGCAGCAGCAGATCAGCCAATGGCGCGCCGAGAACAAACCGGAAGCCGGCCTGGCGCAAGTGCTGCTCTACCGCACCCAGGGCACCTACGACCAGCACCTGGATGACGTGGAAAAGATCTGCAAGGCCGCGCTCAACACCAGCGATATCTGCTACGTCGAACTGGCCACGGTCTATCAGAAACAGGCCAAGCCAGAGCAACAGGCCGAGCTGATCAAGCAGATGCAAGCCGCGCATGCCCGCGGCACCGTTTCGGCACAGCGCGTCGACAGCGTCGCCCGTGTGCTCGCCGATGCGTCCCTGGGCAAGACCGACGAGAAAACCGCGCAGTCGCTGCTCGAACCGATCGCACCGGGCTACCCGGCGTCGTGGGTCACCCTCGCACAACTGCTCTACGACTTCCCCGAACTGGGTGACGTCGACCAGATGATGAAGTACCTGGACAACGGCCGCGCCGCCGACCAGCCCCGCGCCGAGTTGTTGCTGGGCAAGCTCTACTTCGAAGGCAAACTGGTGCCTGCCGACGCCAAGGTCGCCGAAGCGCATTTCCAGAAAGCCGTCGGCCGCGAAGTCGCTGCCGATTACTACCTCGGCCAGATCTATCGCCGTGGCTACCTGGGCAAGGTCTATCCGCAGAAGGCCCTCGACCATCTGTTGACTGCTGCGCGCAACGGCCAGAACAGCGCCGACTTCGCCATTGCCCAACTGTTTTCCCAAGGCAAGGGCACCAAGCCTGATCCGCTGAACGCCTACGTCTTCAGCCAACTGGCCCTGGCCCAGAACACTCCGCAAGCCACCGAGCTTGCGCAAACAATCCAAACGCAATTGCCGCCCGACCGGTTGGCCGAAGCCCAACGCCTGTTGAAACAAGAACAGGCCGTGCGCGGTGCCCTGAGCCCGAACACGCCGGAACTGCATGCCCTGCAAGAAGAAGATGGCGAGGAATCCCAATGAAGTTGAATCCATTCATGAAGGCCGGCATTGGCCTGACATTCGCGCTGATCTGGTCTTGCCCGACGCTTGCTGCGATGACTGAAGAAACCAAGAACTTTGGCCTGGAAGTGAAGGTTACCGGCCAATCCGAAGACGACAGTGACCTCGGTACCCAGAGCGGTGGCGACGTCAACGGCGTCGGCCTCGACTTGCGTCCATGGATCTATGGCGAAAGCGGCGCGTGGAGCGCCTATGCCATGGGGCAAGCCGTGACGGCCACCGACATCATCGAGACGGACACCTTGCAAGGGACCGCCAGTGATGGCACCACGCCCACCGACAACGGTGATCGCAAGACCAAGAAAAACTACCTGGCCATGCGCGAATTCTGGGTCGGCTACAGCGGACTTACGCCGTATCCGGGCGAGCAGTTGAAGCTCGGTCGCCAACGTCTGCACAACGCCGACGGCCAATGGCGCGACACCAACATCGAAGCCCTGAACTGGACGTTCGACACAACCCTCTTGCGCGCCAACGTCGGGGTCGCCGAACGTTTCAGCGAGTACCGCACCGACCTCACGGAACTCGCCCCGAAAGACAAGGATCGCCTGCACGCCTACGCCGATGCTTCGTATCAGTGGACACCGGGCAACTGGGTCGGTATTCGCGGTCATCATACCCACGACAACGGCAAGCTCGACTACCCGGAACCGGGCGTGCCGGCCGATTCGCTGGACAAGAAACAGAACGGTGACATCAGCTGGATCGGCCTGACCGCCGACAGCGACGCCTATAACTGGCGCAATACCAACACGGTCAATTACTGGGGCAGCATCACCGGCATGAGCGGCGACATCGACAAGGTCAACCCGCTGAACGCCGATGGCACGTCGCCAGCTGAAGCCAAGCGCGGTGAAAGCCTCAACGGCTGGGCCACCGATGTCGGCGTGCGCCTGCGCCTCGATCCGCAATGGCAAGTCGGTGCTGCCTATGCCCGCGCCAGTGCCGAGTACGAACAGAACGGTCTGGAAAGCAACCGCTCGAACTACACCGGTACGCGCTCGCGGGTTCACCGTTTCGGCGAAGCCTTCCGTGGCGAAATGCAAAACATGCAGACCGCGACTTTGTTCGGCTCGTGGATGCTCAACGACGAATACGACGCCAGCCTGATCTACCACAAGTTCTGGCGCGTCGACGGCAACAAGCCGATCGGCAGCAATGGCATCAACGCCGTCGAAAACAACACCGACGATGCCACCGGCGCAATTCTTTCCACCACGTCCCTGCCGCTGAACGATGGCGAGAAAGACCTCGGTCAGGAGATGGATCTGGTAGTCACCAAGTACTTCAAGCAAGGCCTGTTGCCGGCGGCATTGAGCCAGTCGATCGACGAGCCTTCGGCCCTGGTGCGCTTCCGTGGTGGCGTGTTCAAGCCAGGCGATGCGTACGGCAAGGAAGTCGATTCGTACATGCACCGCGCGTTCATCGACGTGATCTGGCGCTTCTGATGCACATTGCGAAGGGAGTCTCCCAGATGAATCATCCAGCCCGAAAAGGCTCGATCAGCCTGTTGGCCGGCGCGATGCTGCTGGCCAGCGCGACTGCCTTCGCCAATGTGGAACCGGCGAAGCCGGTAACCACGGCCAAGGAACTGCAACAGGCCAAGACCTACACCGTCAGCAGCGCGCCGACCGCGCCGTTGGAACTGGCCACGCCGAAACTGCCGGACGTTTCCGGCTACACCGCCGAGGCCATCGCCGCGAAGGTCGTGCGCAGCAAACCGGGCAAGATCAGCCTGCGCCGGATGATGCAGGAAGACGCCCTGAAGGACTTCATCGGTGGCGACAACAAGATGGCCGAATGGGTGGTGCGTCAGCACGGCATCCCCCAGGCAATCTTCGTCGACGACGGCTACATGAACCTCAAGGACCTGGCGAAAAAAGTCCCCAAGCAGTACTTCAGCGAAACCTCGCCGGGAGTGTTCCTCTCCCGGTTGCCGATCGTGGTCGGTCGTCGCGGCATTCTGGAAATCGACAAGCAGACCCAGGAACTGCGCCTGTCCCAGGAGGCCGGTGCGTTCCTGGTCAACGACGGCCAGCTGTTCGTGCGCGATACCAAGATCACTGGCTGGCGCGAGAAGGACAACGGCCCGGCGACGTTTACCTCGCCCAAGGAATTCCGTCCGTTCCTGCTGTCCTGGGGCGGCACCGAGACCTACATCGCCAACAGCAAGATCGCCAGTTTCGGCTACGCCAACAGTAAGTCCTACGGCGTGAGTATTTCCCAGTACACGCCGAACATGGCCAAGGTGCTCAAGCGCCCTGAGCCGACCGGCTGGATCGTCGGTTCCGAATTCTCGGACATGTGGTACGGCTTCTACTGCTATGAAACCCGCGACTTCGTGGTCAAGGGCAACACCTACAAAGACAACATCGTCTACGGCATCGACCCGCATGACCGGTCCCACGGCCTGATCATCGCCGACAACACCGTTTACGGAACGAAGAAGAAGCACGGGATCATTATTTCCCGTGAGGTCAACGACAGCTTCATCTTCAACAACCGCAGCTACGACAACCACCTCTCGGGGCTGGTGATCGACCGTAACAGCGTCAACAACCTGATTGCCCACAACGAGATCTACCAGAACCACACCGACGGCATCACCCTCTACGAGAGTGCCGACAACCTGCTGTGGGGCAACCGCGTGTTGAGCAACAAGCGCCACGGCATCCGCATTCGTAACAGCGTGAACATTCGCCTGTACGAAAACGTCGCCATGGCCAACGGCCTGACCGGTGTCTACGGGCACATCAAGGACTTGAGCAACACCGACCGTGACATCAAACTCGACCCGTTCGACGCCCAGGTATCGCTGATCGTGGTCGGCGGTGAGCTGGCGGCCAACGGCAGCGGCCCGCTGTCCATCGACTCGCCGCTGAGTGTCGAGCTGTATCGCGTGTCCATGCTCGCGCCAGCCAAGGCCAGCGGCATCAGCTTCACCGGCATCCTCGGCGAGCGCCAGGATGAAATTCTCGACCTGCTGGTGCGCCAGCAGAAAGCCGTGCTGATCGACCCTGTCGAACGCCAGACCGAAATGCGGGACTGAGGATAATCTTATGCACCCACACTTGATCAAATTACTCAGCCTGTCGGCCCTGACCGCCGGCATTCTCGCGGCCAGCGGCGGTGTTCGCGCCGACGAAATCAAAGCGCCGAGCTTCACCGCAGAACCGTGCTGCAGCCTGTGCCCGGCTGCTCACGATCCGAAGAACTACACCACCCGTTATCAGCAGAACTTCACCACGCTGGTGCAGGCCCAGGGTGACTGGCTGTTCCGTACGCAAGAAGACTTGCGCACCGAATTCGACACCACGCCCGCCGGCTACAAACGCATGAAACAACTGCACGATGCGTTCAAGAGCAAAGGCGTGGAACTGGTTGTCGTGTACCAGCCGACCCGTGGTCTGGTGAACCGCAACAAGCTCAACCCGGCGGAGAAAGCCAGTTTCGACTTCGACAAGGCGCTGAAGAACTACCAGTCCATGCTCGGTCGTTTCGCGCAGATGGGCTACGTGGTTCCGGACCTGTCGCCGCTGACCAACGAGTCGTTGCCCGACACCCTGCCTGCCCACGATTTCTACTTCCGTGGCGACCAGCACTGGACCCCGTACGGCGCCCAGCGCACGGCGAAAATCGTCGCCGAGAAGGTCAAGCAATTGCCTGAATTCGCCGACATTCCCAAGCGCGAATTCGAGACCAAAAAGTCGGGTCGCATGGGCAAGACCGGAACCTTGCACAACATGGCCGGTCAACTCTGTGGCACCAGCTACGCGATCCAGTACATGGATCAGTTCACCACCGAGCCGAAGGGCGAAGCGGGCGATGGCGATTTGTTCGGCGACTCCGGCAACCCGCAAATCACCCTCGTGGGTACCTCCCACAGTGGCAAGAACTACAACTTCGCCGGCTTCCTCGAAGAGGCCATCGGCGCCGACATCCTCAACGTGGCGTTCCCCGGCGGCGGCCTGGAAGGTTCGATGCTGCAGTACCTGGGCAGCGACGAGTTCCAGAAGAACCCGCCGAAGATTCTCATCTGGGAATTCTCGCCGCTGTACCGCCTCGACCAGGAAACCATCTACCGCCAGATGATGGCGTTGCTGGACAACGGTTGCGAAGGCAAGGATGCACAGATGTCCGGCAGCGCCACGCTCAAGCCGGGCAAAAACGAGTTGATGGTCAACAGCAAGAACATGGACCTGCGCAACGGTAGTCATCAGGTCGACGTCCGCTTCGCCGACACCTCGGTGAAAACCCTGCAAGCCACCCTCTGGTACATGAACGGTCGCCACGAGGACATCAAGATCGACAAACCGGAAACCTCCGAGACTGACGGGCGTTTCGCTTTCGAGTTGCGCACGGATGAAGACTGGGCCTCGCAGAACCTGCTGGCCGTTGAAGTCCAGGGCCCCGAAGCCGGTGCCGCACCACAGAAAGTCGAAGCGAAAATTTGCAAACGCAACGTATTCCCGGGCGCCGAACAGCGTACTGCTTCGGTCGGGCAATGAGGTCTGCTATGCGCTATCCGAAATTTTCAACACTGTTGGCACCGACGCTCTTGAGCCTGGCGATGTTCACCGGGGCCACGCAAGCGGCTGCGCCACTACGTCCACCCCAGGGCTATTTTGCGCCTGTGGATAAATTCAAGACGGGCGACAACAGCGAAGGCTGCGATGCGATGCCGACGCCGTACACCGGCTCGTTGCAATTTCGCAGCAAGTACGAAGGTTCGGACAAGGCCCGCGCGACCCTGAACGTGCAATCGGAAAAAGCCTTTCGCGAGAGCACCGCCGACATCACCAAGATCGAGCGCGGCACCAGCAAGCGCGTGATGCAGTTCATGCGTGACGGTCGCCCGGAACAACTGGAATGCACGTTGAGCTGGCTGACGGCCTGGGCCCAGGCTGACGCGCTGATGTCCAAGGACTTCAACCACACCGGCAAGTCGATGCGCAAATGGGCGCTGGGCAGTATGGCTTCGGCGTACATCCGCCTGAAATTTTCCGACTCTCACCCGCTGGCCACCCATCAACAGGAAGCGCAAGTGATCGAAGCCTGGTTCAGCAAGATGGCCGACCAGGTGGTCAGCGACTGGGACAACCTGCCGCTCGACATGACCAACAACCACTCGTACTGGGCCGCCTGGTCGGTGATGGCCACCTCCGTCGCCACCAACCGCCGCGACCTGTTCGACTGGGCGGTGAAGGAATACAAGGTCGGCGCCAACCAGATCGACGCCGACGGCTACCTGCCCAACGAACTCAAGCGTCAGCAACGGGCCTTGGCCTACCACAACTACGCCCTGCCGCCGCTGGCGATGATCGCCAGTTTCGCCCAGGTCAACGGTGTGGATCTGCGTCAGGAAAACAATGGCGCACTCAAACGCCTGGGTGACCGGGTGTTGTCCGGGGTGAAAGACCCGGATGAGTTCGAGGAAAAGAACGGCAAGGAACAGGACATGACCGACCTGAAAGAGGACATGAAATTCGCCTGGCTCGAACCGTTCTGCTCGCTCTACACCTGCTCGCCCGAGGTGCTGGCGAAGAAGCACAAGATGCAACCGTTCAAGACCTTCCGCCTCGGCGGTGACCTGACCAAGGTCTACGACCCGGCCAATGAAAAGGGCAACAAGGGTTCTTAAGGCTGGCTGTATTCCCTTGTGGCGAGGGAGCTTGCTCCCGCTCGGCTGCGAAGCAGTCGTAACCCAGTGAACGCGGATTGACTGATACACCGCGTCATCAGGTTTTAGGGGTGCTTCGCACCCCAGCGGGAGCAAGCTCCCTCGCCACAGGTAAGTGCGCAGCATGCAATACATCCCCCGGATTTCTGTGGGGGGTTTGGGGGGGCCGTTGGCCCTTGACTGTTGGTTCAAACAAGGAGAGATCGGGATGGTTTTTTCGTCCAACGTGTTCCTGTTTTTGTTCTTGCCGATCTTCCTCGGCTTGTACTACCTGAGCGGGCAACGCTATCGCAATTTGCTGCTGCTGATTGCCAGCTACGTGTTCTACGCCTGGTGGCGTGTGGACTTCCTCGCGCTGTTCGCCGGCGTCACGCTGTGGAACTACTGGATCGGCCTGAAAGTCGGTGCCGCCGGGGTCAGGACCAAACCGGCGCAGCGCTGGCTGCTGCTCGGCGTGGCCGTCGACCTGTGCATCCTCGGCTACTTCAAGTACGCCAACTTCGGCGTCGACAGCATCAACGCAATGATGACGTCGGTGGGCCTTTCGCCATTCATCCTGACCCACGTGCTGCTGCCGATCGGGATCTCGTTCTACGTCTTCGAGTCCATCAGCTACATCATCGACGTCTACCGTGGCGACACCCCGGCGACCCGCAACCTGATCGACTTCGCGGCGTTCGTGGCGATCTTCCCGCACTTGATCGCCGGCCCCGTGTTGCGTTTCCGCGACCTGGCCGACCAGTTCAACAACCGCACCCACACCCTCGACAAGTTCTCCGAGGGCTGCACGCGGTTCATGCAGGGTTTCATCAAGAAAGTCTTCATCGCCGACACTCTGGCGGTGGTGGCCGACCACTGCTTCGCCCTGCAAAACCCGACCACGGGCGATGCCTGGCTCGGCGCGCTGGCGTACACCGCGCAGTTGTATTTCGACTTCTCCGGTTACAGCGACATGGCCATCGGCCTGGGCCTGATGATGGGTTTCCGCTTCATGGAAAACTTCAAGCAGCCGTATGTCAGCCAGTCGATCACCGAGTTCTGGCGGCGCTGGCACATCAGCCTGTCGACCTGGCTGCGTGACTATCTGTACATCACCCTCGGCGGTAACCGCAAAGGCACGCTGATGACCTATCGCAACCTGTTCCTGACCATGTTGCTCGGTGGTCTGTGGCACGGCGCGAACATCACCTACATCGTCTGGGGTGCGTGGCACGGCATGTGGCTGGCGATCGAGAAAGCCATCGGCCTGAACACTTCTCCACGCAGCTTCAACCCGATCCGCTGGGCACTGACCTTCCTGCTGGTGGTGATGGGCTGGGTGATCTTCCGCGCAGAAAACCTGCACGTCGCCGGTCGCATGTACGGCGCGATGTTCAGCTTCGGCGACTGGTCGCTGTCGGAACTCAACCAGGCCAGCCTCACCGGTCTGCAAGTGGCGACCCTGATCGTGGCTTACGTAACCCTGGCGTTCTTCGGCCTGCGGGATTTCTACACCAATCAGCCTCCGGCCAAGACCAAGCCTGCGGTGAACGTCGACGCCGACGGCCCGGCCGCTGCGACACCGGGAACGATCAAGGCCGTGCCTGGGGATAACCCCGCGAGCATCCACCAGCCTGGCTACACCGTCGGCGTCGAAGCCCAGGTGCAACCGGCCTACTGGACCGCTGACTGGTCGCGCTACGTGATGCGTGCGCTGGTGCTGCTGCTGTTCATTGCCTCGATTCTCAAACTCTCGGCGCAAAGCTTCTCGCCGTTCCTTTACTTCCAGTTCTGAGGGATCTGACCATGACCCGCTCATTACGCATCTTCTACATCGCGCTGTTCCTGGTGACCCTGCTGGTGCTCGGTCTGTGGTCGGTGCGCAGCTTCTTCGGCTTCAGCACCAACGCCGATGCGACGGTGCTCAACGGTCGCTGGACCAAGGCCGTGGAAACGCACTACGACGACGAGTTCCCGATCAAGCGCCTGGGCACCAACCTCTGGGCCGCGCTGGATTTCAAACTGTTCAACGAAGGTCGTCCGGGTGTGGTGCTCGGTCGCGACCAGTGGTTGTACAGCGATGAAGAATTCCACCCGGTGGTCAACGAAGAGCTGAACCTGCAAGGCAACTACGCGCTGGTCGAAGGCGTACGCCAGACCCTGAAAGAGAAAGGCGTACAACTGGTGATGGCGGTAGTGCCGGCCAAGGTGCGCCTGTACCCGGAACACCTCGGTGAAGTGAAACCGGCGAGCATCCACGCCAACCTCTACAAGGACTTCCACCAGCGCCTGGCCGCCGACCGGATTCCGGCCCCTGACCTGCTCGGCCCGCTGCAACAGGCCAAGCAGAATGGCCAGCAAGTGTTCCTGCGCACCGACACCCACTGGACGCCGCAAGGCGCCGAGATCGCCGCCAACCGTCTGGCCAAAACCATTGCCGACCAGTACCCGCTGAGCGGCGAGCCGCAGCGCTTCGTCACCGAACCTGCGGAGACCATCACGCACAAGGGCGACCTGCAGTTGTTCCTGCCGCTCGACCCGCTGTTCGAAAACCTGATGCCGGCGCAAGAGCCACTGCAAAAGCGCAACACCGTGGCAGCGGATGACCAGCCGGCCGGTGACGATGCCCTGTTCGCCAACACCGAAGTGCCGGTGGCCCTGATCGGCACCAGCTACAGCGCCAACCCCAACTGGAACTTCGTCGGTGCGCTCAAGCAAGCGCTGCACAGCGACGTGGTCAATTACGCCGAAGACGGCCACGGCCCGATTCTGCCGATGCTCAGCTACCTCAAGAGCGATGCCTTCAAGAACAGCCCGCCACAGGTGCTGATCTGGGAGTTCCCTGAACGATATCTGCCTGTGAACAACGAAATCGGCGACGCCGACCCGCAGTGGGTCGCAGAGCTTAAACAAGCCGGCGCCCGCCAACAAAACGTAGCCATCAACAAATCCGAGACGCCCGACCGGGCGCAAAACTGAAAGAGAGGTACACCATGACTTTCACTACAACTCCTCGTCGTCTCGCCAAACGCATTGCCCTGGTTGCCGGCCTCAGCGTGCTGTCGGTACAGGCTTTCGCCGGTGGCGACGCCGCCCTGTACGGCCCGACCGCACCGAAAGGCTCGACCTTCGTGCGTATCTACAACGCGAGCAACTCCGAAGTCAGCGCCACCGTCGGCAGCACCAACCTGAGCGATGTCGCGCCACTGTCGAGCAGTGACTTCAGCTTCATGCCGGGCGGCGACTACAGCGCCAAGGTCGGTAGCCAGAGCCTGCCGGTGAAACTGGCCGGCGACCACTATTACACCCTGGTCAACAACGCCAGCGGCGCACCGCAACTGATCGAAGAGCCGCCGTTCAAGAACAAGCAGAAGTCCCTGGTACGCGTGCAAAACCTGAGCGACAAGGCGCTGACCCTGAAGACCGCCGATGGCAAGACCGACGTAGTCCCGAACGTTGCACCCAAGGGTCGCGGCGAGCGTGAAATCAACCCGGTGAAGGTCAGCCTGGCCTTGTACGACGGCACCACCAAAGTCGGCGACGTGAAACCGGTCGCCCTGGAACGCGGTGAAGCCGCGGTGCTGTACGTCACCGGCAGCGGCAGCAGCCTGTCGCCGGTCTGGGTGAAACGCCCGGTGTCGACGCGCTAAACGATTTGCCTGGCTGACGCCGCTCCCACACTGAATCGCAGCGTCAGCCCGGACACGGAACAAAAACAAGAGTGAAACGACAGAACGCAGTAGCTCTAACCAATCGATATTCAAGGAGTAACAACATGATTCCGGTGATCTTGTCAGGTGGTAGTGGCTCACGTCTTTGGCCGCTTTCCCGTAAACAATTCCCTAAGCAGTTCCTGGCCCTGACCGGCGAACACACCCTGTTCCAGCAAACCCTGGAACGCCTGGTGTTCGAAGGCATGGACACGCCAATCGTGGTCTGCAACAAAGACCACCGCTTCATCGTCAACGAGCAATTGGCGGCGCGCAAGCTGGAGTCCCAGCGCATCCTGATGGAGCCGTTCGGTCGCAACACCGCGCCGGCCGTGGCCCTGACCGCGATGATGCTGGTCAATGAAGGTCGCGACGAACTGATGCTGGTACTGCCGGCCGACCACGTGCTGGAAGACCAGAAAGCCCTGCAACGCGCCCTGGCCCTGGCCACTGTCGCCGCTGAAAACGGTGAAATGGTGCTGTTCGGCGTGCCGGCCACCAAGCCGGAAACCGGTTATGGCTACATCAAGTCGACCAACGACTCGCTGCTGCCTGAAGGTGTCAGCCGCGTCTCGCACTTCGTCGAAAAACCTGACGTGAAGCGCGCCACCGAGTTCGTCCAGTCCGGTGGCTACTTCTGGAACAGCGGCATGTTCCTGTTCCGCGCCAGCCGCTTCCTCGAAGAGCTGAAGAAGCACGATCCGGACATCTACGACACCTGCCTGCTGACCCTGGAGCGCAGCAAGCAAGATGCCGACACCATCACCTTCGACGAAGCCACCTTCGCCTGCTGCCCGGACAACTCCATCGACTACTCGGTGATGGAAAAAACCCAACGCGCCTGCGTCGTGCCGCTGACCGCAGGCTGGAGCGATGTCGGCTGCTGGTCGTCGCTGTGGGAGGTCAATGCAAAAGACGCCAACGGCAACGTCACCAAAGGCGACGTGGTGATCCAGGACAGCAAAAACTGCATGATCCACGGCAACGGCAAACTGGTGTCGGTGATCGGCCTGGAAAACATCGTCGTGGTCGAAACCAAGGACGCCATGATGATCGCCCACAAGGACAAGGTCCAAGGCGTGAAGCAGATGGTCAACACCCTCAACGAACAGGGTCGCAGCGAAACCCAGAACCACTGCGAGGTCTACCGTCCGTGGGGCTCCTACGACTCGGTGGACATGGGCGGCCGCTTCCAGGTCAAGCACATCTCGGTCAAGCCGGGCGCGTGCCTGTCGCTGCAGATGCACCACCACCGCGCCGAGCACTGGATCGTGGTCAGCGGCACCGCTGAGGTGACCTGTGATGAAAACGTGTTCCTGCTGACCGAGAACCAGTCGACCTACATTCCGATCGCTTCGGTGCATCGGCTGCGTAACCCGGGGAAGATCCCGTTGGAGATCATCGAAGTTCAATCGGGTAGCTACCTGGGCGAAGACGATATCGAGCGGTTTGAAGATATCTACGGGCGTTCGACACCGGTTGAGCGTGGCGTGGCGGTGAAAACCATCGCGCAATAACGTTCAGTAAAACAAGAAGCCCTCGTCCAGCCTGCTGCGTTCCCTATCCGCAGCAGGCTGGGCGGGTTTTTTTTTGCACTGGGTTTTTTATTGCTTTACCTGGCCTCATCGCGAGCAGGCTCGCTCCTACAGGGTATTAGGTTGATCACAGATTTTGTGCTCGGCTCGGTCTAATGTGGGAGCGAGCCTGCTCGCGATGGGGCCAGTCAGCACGCCACCGAATCGCCCATCGCCAACCCCACCCGCGCTTAGGTAGGATGACTCTCTCTACTCCCGAGATTTCACGTCATGTTCATCGGCGTCCTGCTGGTCATCACCTGGCTGATCCTGTTGCTGCGCTATCCGGCCAAGGCCTTGCCCGTATCCCTGGCGGCTGCCGTGGGGCTGGGCATCGTCGCCACCTGGGTCATCTGGATGGACCACCGCGAACTCAAGCAACTGCAACGCCTGGAGTTGCGCATCAGTTACGCGCCACAACAATGTCCCGCCGACCGCCCATTGCAATTGACCCTGAACAACGGCAATGACGTGCCGCTGACTGAGTTGCGGTGGCGGGTTGCGGCTTATGCACCGGGCGATACGGTGAACCTGGCCGACAATCAATACACCGCCCCGCGTTATCGTGGCCCTGGTGAATTGCAGGCCGGTGGCAAATGGGAAGACTGTTTGCCGCTGCCGCCACTGCGTCCTGGCTACCGTCCGGAAACCCTGGAGTTTCGCGCCGAGCGATTGCAGGGTAGTTTTTCCGACTGATCCTTCCCCCATTTTTTGCACAAGGAATGCGCCATGCCCGTTGCGTTGATTACCGGTTGCTCCAGCGGCATTGGCCGCGCCCTTGCCGATGCGTTCAAGGTCGCCGGCTATGAAGTCTGGGCCAGTGCGCGCAGGGCTGAAGATGTCGCTGCACTCACCGCCGCGGGTTTCACGGCCGTACAACTGGATGTCAACGACGGCCCGGCACTCGAAGCCTTGAGCGAGCGAATCAACCAACAGACCGGCGGCCTCGACGTACTGATCAACAACGCGGGTTATGGCGCCATGGGGCCGCTGCTCGATGGTGGCGTACCGGCCATGCAACGCCAGTTCGAAACCAATGTGTTCGCTGTCGTTGGCGTCACTCGCGCGATGTTTCCCGTGCTGCGCCGGAGCAAAGGATTGGTCGTGAATATCGGCAGCGTTTCGGGTGTTTTGGTCACGCCATTCGCCGGAGCCTACTGCGCCTCGAAAGCCGCCGTGCATGCCTTGAGCGATGCCTTGCGCATGGAACTGGCGCCGTTCGGTGTGCGGGTCATGGAAGTCCAGCCGGGGGCCATCGCTTCCAGCTTCGCAAGGAATGCCGGGCACGAAGCCGAGCAACTGATCAGCGAACAGTCTCCATGGTTTCCGCTGCGCGAAGGCATACGCGCCCGAGCGAAGGCCTCTCAGGACAACCCGACCCCGGCCAATGAGTTTGCCGCCGGTTTGCTCAAGGCTGTGCAGCAGGACAAGCCACCGCGACTGGTGCGCCTGGGTAATGGCAGCCGCGCGTTGCCGCTGCTGGCCGGGTTGTTGCCCAAGGGGCTGCTGGAATCGGGGTTGATGAAGCGGTTCGGGTTGCGTGGGCAGCTCTGACACCGCGAAGGCGTCAGAACAGACACCACAGAATCTCAGGAAACAAAATGACCGACTACACCGAATACTTCAAAGAAGTGATCCAGGCCCACGTGGCCATCGAACAATGGCTGGCCGAAGAACGCGACGCATCCGAACTCGAAAAACTGCTGACACGTTTTTCGCCGCAGTTCTCCATGGTCTCTCCACTCGGCCGGGTGCTGGATTTTGACGCGCTGAACGAATTGTTCACCCTGGCGGGCGGCAAGAAGCTCGGCTTCCGCATCGAGCTCAGCGAGTTACGCGGCATTGCGCTCTACGACGGCGGCGCGACCGTGAGCTACCGCGAGCAACAGACCGATGCGACCGGGCTGCACTCGGATCGTCGCTCCACGGTCGTGTTCGAGAAGCAGGCGGATGGCCGGGTGATCTGGCGGCATTTGCATGAGACGTTTTGCAAGGAGTGAACCTCTGTCTTATGCCCCATCACCTTGCTTGACCACCACCGTACAAGTAATCCCCGCCGCCAACAGCACACCCTCCGGCACTTCATCGATGTGAATCCGCACCGGCACCCGCTGCGCCAGGCGCACCCAGTTGAACGTCGGGTTCACATCAGCAATCAGTTCGCGGCTCTCCGGGTTGTCGCGGTCGTAGATGCCGCGCGAGATGCTTTCCACATGGCCCTTGAGCACTTCGCCGCTCATCAGTTGCATGTCGGCCTTATCACCGACGCGCACATGGGGCAGCTTGGTTTCTTCGAAGAAGCCGTAGACCCAGAACGAGTTCATGTCGACCACGGCCATTTTCGCCTCGCCGATGCGCGCATAGTCGCCGCGGTGCACGTTGAGGTTGGTGACGTAGCCGTCCACCGCCGCGCGCACTTCAGTGCGCTTGAGGTTGAGTTCGGCGGCTTCCAGTTGCGCCTGGGCCTGCTGGTAATCGGCCAGGGCCGAGTCGGCGAGGTTACTGGCGTCATCGCGGTTTTCCCGGGAAATCACCAGGTTGTCCATATCGGCGCGACGATGGGCGTTGACCTTGCGCATCTCCCAGGTCGCCTTGCGCGATGCCACCAGGCTTTGCGCCTGTTTCACCGCTAGACGGTAGTGCTCGGGGTCGATCTGCATCAGCAAATCGCCCTTCTTCACCAGCTGGTTGTCGCGCACCGGCACCTCCACCACTTCGCCGGTGACGTCGGCGGCGACGTTGATGATGTCGGCGCGCACGCGGCCGTCGCGGGTCCATGGCGTGTTCATGTAGTGCTCCCACAAGGAGCGGCCGATCCACAGCGCGAGGGCCAGCACCAGCAAGGTCGCGAGCAGGCTGAAAAACTTTTTCATCGGGGCATTCTTCAGAGATAGAGAGTCAGTGATAGAGAGTCAACGGTAGACAGTCAGCGCCAACGCGCCGAACAGACAGGTAAACAGGCTCAGGCGCAGCAACGCCGGATGCCAGAAAAAACGGTACAGGTCGAACCCGGACAGAAACCGGTCCAACGCCCAGGCAAGCGCCGCCGCGATGAAAAACATCAGGGTCATGGTCGGCATGTACACGCCGTGGAAGGCGATTTCACGAGGCATGTTCAAGTCCTTGGGGCTGGCTGCTTGCGAAGGCGGCGAGCGGAGATTGCGGATCGAGCAGCGAGGTGCGGATGAAGTGCAGGTAGCTCTTCACCCGGCGCAACGCTGAGGTATCGAAGTGCGGGGCGAAGGGTTCGTCGGTGGACTGCACATGGCTGATCGCGTGATCGACGGCGATCAGCGCGCGTTCGAGGTTGCTGCTGTTCGGTTGCAGGAACAGCCGCACCAGCGCACGACCCATCACCCGGATCGCCTGGCGCCACGGCTGGGATTCGGCATAGGCCGGATGCACCGGCAGAATCGCCTGTTCCTTGCGCAACTCGATGATCGAGTGACCGACTTCCAGCACCACGAACATCCAGCGCAGCAAGTCCCGCTGCACTTGCGGTTGACCCGCCGCGAAGCCGTAGGCCTGATGCACCAGATCGCGGGTGCGGCTTTCGAAACTCGACGCCAACCCCTTGAGCTTGCCGCTGATGGCGTACACCACCTGACCGCGCAAATCCTGCTCCAGCCGACGCCACAGCCAGCGGCTGTTGGGCGGCAGAATGATCGCCCCGGCCGCTGCGCACACCAGCATGCCCAGCACCATGGCGATGTAGTCGTTGATGAAGGTGTAGGGGTTGTAGACCGTGAGGTTGTCCGGCACCGATCCGGTGCTGAAGAAAATCAGCAAGCCCAGGCCGACGCCGACATATTGCGGCCGCGAAGTCAGGAACGAGCCGAGTACGATCACCGGCGCGAGCATCACGCACAGCAACGGAAATCCGTCGATCCACGGAAAAATGAAAAACATCTCGACGAAGCCGATCAGCGCCCCGAGCAACGTCCCGCACGCCATCTGAAAGGCCATGCGTTTCGGGTTCGGGGTGGCGGCGGACAGGCCCACGGTCGCGGCCGCAATCAGGGTCATGGTCGCGCCGCTCGGCCAGGCGGTTGCCACCCAATAACTGCCCAATACCACCAGGATGAACGCTGCGCGTATCCCCGATGCTGCCGCTGCCATCCAGTTGGTTTGCGGAGTGAACGGCTCGTCCCAGCGCTCCCGTTCGTGACTGTGATCGGCCAGGGAGGCGTGGGTCTGTGCATAACTGTGCAGGTCGTCGACGAAGCGATAGAGCAGTTCGTAGGCGGTGTGGAAGTCCAGCAATTCGTCGTCGCTCGGTTCGCTCTCCTGAAAGATCGCCCGCAGGCTGCGCACCCGCGCCGGCAACCCTGCCTTGTATGTGCTCAGCGCCGTAACCAGACGCGCCGCATCGGCGCTGGTCAGCGCACGGCCACTGAAGCCGTCGAGTAATTCGGCGAGGTCTTGCAAGCCCGGTTTTATCGCCGCCACGGCATGATCCGTATTGTTGCTGCGCAAGCGTTCGAGCAACTGATGCAGGGCATTGAAGCGCGTGGTGATGCCCATGAACTCACTGTTCAGGCGGCTGAGCCGGCCATTGCGCCGACGCATGTGCGGGTCTTCGAACACAGTGACGCTGCGCAAGCCTTCCAGGCCCACGGCTTCAGCGATGAAACGCACGTTGCCGGCCTCGAACGCCTCGCGCTGACTGCGGCCACGCAAGCCGTCGGTGACGAACAGGGCGAACACGCCAAAGCGCTGATACAGGGCATTGCGCATGGCGGCGCTGGCGGTTTGCGGCAGGATGGCGGCACTGATCAGTGTCGAACAGAGAATGCCCAACGAGATTTCCAGCACCCGCCAGACCGCCGCCATGAACGCGCCGTCCGGGTGAGCCAGCGCGGGCAAGCCGACCATCGCCGCGGTGTATCCGGCGAGTACGAAACCGTAGGCGCGGAAGTTGCGGCAGCGGGTGGCGCCGGCCGTGCAGATACCTACCCAGATCGCCAACGAACCGAGGAACAGCTCGGTGTTCTGCGCAAACAGGGCGATCAGCGCAACCATCACCGCCGACCCGGCCAGGGTGCCGAGAAAACGATAGAAACTCTTGGCGAACACCTGGCCGCTTTGCGGCTGCATGACGATGAACACAGTGATCATCGCCGTGCGCGGTTGCGGCAGCTCCAGGCGCATGGCCAGCCACAGCGTCAGGAATGCCGCGAACAGCACCTTGAAGATGTAGACCCAGGTCACGCCGTCGCTGCGTGCCCAGTCGAAGAAACCCCGACGCCATTCAAGGGAGTACAGCCAACGCAAGGGTGCGGGCAAGGGAGTCATCAAATCCTGCTCAGTGAAGTTCGATAAAAACCGGCACCTTGTAGGAGTGAGCCTGCTCGCGATAGCGGAGTATCAGCCGGCATCAATACTGGATGTGCCGCCCTCATCGCGAGCAAGCTCGCTCCCACAGGTTTTGTGTTCAACGCAAAAGGCTCGGGATTTTCGGCGCCTGAGTCTGGCTGTCTTTCGGCACGTCGTTGCCGGCACCGAGGCCACCACCGAGCGCCGTCACCAACTCGGCATGAGCACTCAAACGCGCCGCCTGAACCTGCTGCTGCACTTGCTGCTGCTTGAACAGCAGGGTCTGGGCATTGAGCACGTTGAGGTAATCGGTCAGCCCACGCTGGTAGGCGATCATCGCGATGTCGTAGGTCTTCTGCGCAGTGGCCACCGACTCGGCGGCGAAAGCCTGCTGCTTGTCCATGGACTCGCGGCGGATCAACTGGTCGGAGATGTTTTTCAGGGCATTGACCAGGGTCTGGTTGTACTTGGCCACGGCGATGTCATAGCCGGCCGAGGCTTCACCCAACTCCGAGCGCAAACGCCCGCCATCGAAGATCGGCAAGGAAATCGCCGGCCCCACGCTGTAGTTGAGCTTCTTGCCAGTCAAGAACTCCAGGGCCCCGCCGCCGGTGGCCATGTAGCCGAGGCTGCCGACCAGATCGACGTTCGGATAGAACCCGGCATGGGCAACATCGATGCCCCGCGCCTGCGCCGCCACTTGCCAGCGGCTGGCGACCACGTCCGGGCGTTGGCCGAGCAATTGCGCCGGCAGCGACGACGGCAGTTTCAGCGGCGCACCCAGTGACAGCGTTGGCCGCTGCAACTGCGCGCCCTCCCCCGGCCCCTTGCCGGCGAGGGCGGCGAGCTGGTTGCGGCTCAAGGCGATTTCTTCGTCGAGGGCGTCGATCTGGCGATGGGTTTCCGGCAGCGGCGTCTCGGCCTGGCTGACCTCGAAATGGGTGCCGATGCCACCGCTCAGACGCTTTTGCGCCAGTTCAAGGATCTGCTGTTGCTGCTTCAGGGTCGCTTCGACGATGTCCCGCTGGGCGTAATGCAACGACAACTCGATGTAGACCCGTACGATGTTGTCCTGCAATTCAAGCTGAGCCTGGCGAGCTTCGGCGACGCTCATGTGCGCCATGTCTACGGCGCGCTCGGTGGCATTGCTTTCGCGGCCCCAGAGGTCGAGGGCATAGCTGAAACCCAGCGCTGCGTTATTGTCCCAGGTGGTGCTGTTGGCCAGCTCGCCGGGGCCATAGAACTGGTCGGTAGGCCAGTTGTGACGCTTGAGGGTGGACTCGCCATTGATCTGCAGCGACTCGGCCGCTTCGGCCACACCGGCCATGGACCGGGCCTGACGCACCCGGGCGGCGGCCATGGCCAGGGTCGGGCTGCCTTGCAGGGCGAGGTCGATCCAGCGATTCAGCTGCGGGTCGCCATAGGCTTGCCACCATTGTGCGGTGGGCCAGTGCGCATCCTGCGCGGCGCTCTGGATCGCCTCGTCGGTGGCCAGTGAATTGGCCTCCAGCACCTTGCCCTGCGGGGCAATACCTCCGGTTCCGATGCAGCCGCTGATTGCCAGGGTTAAAGCCAAAACACTGAGCGGCTGAAGCGCTCTGCTGATGCGACGCGGCACTGCTGCGATTTCCTGAGGTGGGGAGTTTTGCGAGTTGCGCAATTCTATGGGGCGGCCTGAATGGCGATAAGCTGGGATTCCTGTGAATCTTTGTTACCGTTAACGAGATAATCCGTAAGTCGATCTTTAGTCGCCTGTAAATAAACAGAAACTTCGTGTCACAATTTGTCATTCGACGAGAGAGCACCCCATGGACACTTTGCAAAACATGCGCGCCTTCAGTTACGTGGCCGAAGCCGGCAGCTTCACCGCCGCCGCCGTGCAACTGGACACCACCACGGCCAACGTCTCGCGCGCGGTCTCCAACCTGGAAGCCCACCTGCAAACCCGCCTGCTCAACCGAACGACCCGCCGCATCGCCCTGACCGAAGCCGGCAAGCGTTACCTGTTGCGCTGCGAACAGATCCTGGCCTACGTCGAAGAAGCCGAAGCCGAGGCCAGCGACGCCCACGCGCGCCCGGCCGGGCAACTGAAAGTGCACACCATGACCGGCATCGGCCAGCACTTCGTGATCGACGCCATCGCCCGCTACCGCAAGACCCACCCGGACGTGACCTTCGACCTGACCATGGCCAACCGCGTGCCGGACCTGCTCGACGAAGGCTACGACGTGTCCATCGTGCTCGCCCGCGAACTGCCGGACTCGGGTTTCGTCTCCCAGCGCCTGGGCATCACCTACAGCATCGTTTGCGCCTCTCCGGCCTACGTCAAAGCCAACGGCTGCGCACAAAAACCCAGCGACCTGCTCAACCACGCCTGTCTGCGCCTGGTCAGCCCGGTGATTCCGCTGGAGAAATGGGCCTTCGACGGTCCTGACGGCCAGGAAATGGTCACCATCAACAGCTCACCGTTCCTGGTGAACTCCGCCGACGCGATGAAATCCGCGATCATCAGCGGCATGGGTGTTGGCGTCCTGCCGCTGTACGCCGCAATAGAAGGCCTGCGCAACGGCACACTGGTGCGCGTGATGCCCAACTACCGCTCGCAGGAACTGAACCTGTATGCGATCTACCCGTCGCGCCAGTACCTGGATGCGAAGATCAAGACCTGGGTCGAGTATTTGCGCGGATCGTTGCCGGAATTGCTGGCGGCGCATCAGGCGGAATTGGCGGCATATGAACTGAGCGGGAGTTTGGGTGGGGTTCGGGTGGCGAATTGATCCATCGGGTCAAAGATTGATTCCTTGCGGGAGCGAGCAGGCTCACTCCCACAGAAGAGCAAAAACAGATCGGCGCCCCCCACGCTTCTCACCACTCATCAGGCCGAGCGTTAGCTCGCCTGCAGCTCTTGATCTTGATCCACCCGCCCCCTCGGAAGGCTGAGTGGAGGCGTTTATCCGGGGATTGGCGCGTAGCGCCGTTCGACGCAGTCGAACTCATTGCATGTAGGTCGAAGCGAAGCCGACCGGAGGGCAATGCCCCCGGATGAATGCCGGAGCGAAGGCACGCCGAGCCCCAGCGAGGGGCCGGACGTTCGGGGCGAGCGCTTTTTTTGCTTACTTTTTTTGAGGCGCTTGTTAAAAAAAGTGAGTCGCCGTAAGGGCGAAACCATAGGTGGCCGTTACAGAAGAAACGGATATGTACACGGTCAACCAAGAACATGGTCGGCCCAGAGGCCGCCAAGACCAAACCAAACCGCAAACTGACAGCGCCGTCAGTTAGCCGTCACCCTCCTGACCAGCAAACAGGTTTATAAAGGAAACTACCTTACCCACCGACCGACCACCCAGCCCCGGCGCCCCACTCGCATGCGAATCCAGAAAAAACCCGCCCTGCTCGTCGCCCTTCTGATCGTCCTGGCAGCGCTGGGCCTGTGGTACGCCAACAAACCGGCCAAGGCCAAACTCGCCACCCCCACCGCCATCCCGGTGCGCGTGGTCGCCGTCGCCGAAAAAGACGTGCCGCGCTACGTCAGCGGCATAGGTTCGGTGCTGTCCCTGCACAGCGTCGTGGTCCGCCCGCAAATCGACGGCATTCTCACCAAAATCATGGTCAAGGAAGGCCAGCTGGTGAAAAAAGGTGACCTGCTGGCCACCATCGACGACCGCTCGATCCGCGCCAGCCTCGACCAGGCCAAGGCACAACTGGGCGAAAGCCAGGCGCAACTGCAAGTGGCGCTGGTCAACCTCAAGCGCTACAAGCTGTTGAGTGTCGACGACGGCGTGTCCAAGCAGACCTACGACCAGCAACAAGCCCTGGTCAACCAACTCAAGGCTACCGCCCAAGGCAACCAGGCCTCGATTGACTCCGCTGAGGTACAGCTTTCCTACACGCAAATTCGCTCCCCGGTCAGCGGGCGCGTCGGTATTCGTACTGTGGACGAAGGCAACTTCCTGCGCATGACCGACACCCAGGGCCTGTTCACGGTGACCCAGATCGACCCGATCGCTGTGGAGTTCTCCCTGCCACAGCAAATGCTGCCGACCCTCCAAGGCCTGATCAACGACCCGCAACACGCTCAGGTAAAGGCCTACATCGGTGCCGACACCGACGGCGAAACCGGCAACCTGCTCGGCGAAGGTCACCTGACCCTGATCGACAACCAAATCAACGCCAACACCGGCACCATCCGCGCCAAGGCCGAATTCGACAATCCGGGGCAGAAGCTCTGGCCGGGCCTGCTGGTGACGGTAAAGATTCAGACAGCCCTGGATAAAGATGCGCTGGTGGTGCCGCCGACAGTCGTACAACGCGGCCTCGACCAGCACTTCGTGTACCGGGTCAATGGCGACAAGGTCGAAGCCGTGCAGGTGCAGATGGTCTATCAAGGCAGCGGCCAGGACATCATCAAGGGTGTGAAGCCGGGTGATGTACTGGTCAGCGATGGTCAGTCGCGGCTCAAGCCCGGCGCTACTGTGCAAGTGCTGACCGAGCCGCCTCAAGTGGTGCGATCGGAGGCGGCGCAATGAAGGGCCATGGTTCGATTTCAGCCTGGTGCATCGACCACCCGGTGGCCACGGTCCTGTTGACGTTCGCCCTGGTGCTGCTGGGTGTCATCGCGTTTCCGCGCCTGCCGGTAGCGCCGTTGCCGGAGGCAGAATTCCCGACCATCCAGGTGGCCGCGCAACTTCCCGGCGCCAGCCCGGAAACCATGGCTTCCTCGGTGGCCACGCCCCTTGAAGTGCAATTCAGTGCCATTCCCGGCGTAACCCAGATGACCTCGAGCAGTGCACTGGGCTCGACCAACCTGACCCTGCAATTCACCCTCGACAAGAGCATCGACACCGCCGCCCAGGAAGTGCAGGCAGCGATCAATACTGCCGCGGGCAAACTGCCCAAGGACATGCCGAACCTGCCGACCTGGCGCAAGGTCAACCCGGCGGACAGCCCGGTGCTGATCCTCAGCGTCAACTCGTCGCTGATGCCAGGCCCTGAGCTCAGCGACCTGACGGAAACCCTGTTGTCCCGTCAGCTCAGTCAGGTCGACGGTGTAGGCCAGGTCGTCATCACCGGTCAGCAGCGTCCGGCGATTCGCGTCCAGGTATCCGCCGACAAACTCGCCGCCATTGGCCTGACCCTCGCCGACATCCGCCTGGCGATCCAGCAGACCAGCCTCAACCTGGCCAAGGGTGCGCTGTACGGGGAGTCGAGCATCTCGACCCTGTCCACCAACGACCAGTTGTTCCACCCCGACGAATACAGCCAGTTGATCGTTTCCTACAAGGACGGTGCACCGGTTCACCTCAAGGATGTCGCGAAAGTCGTCAACGGTTCGGAAGATGCCTACGTTCAGGCGTGGGCGGGTTCGCAACCGGGCGTAAACCTTGTGATCTTCCGCCAGCCAGGCGCCAACATCGTCGAGACCGTGGACCGCATCCAGGCCGCCTTGCCGGCACTGGAAGCGATGCTCCCCGCCTCGGTGCAGGTCAAGACGCTGATCGACCGCACCCAGACCATCCGTGCCTCGCTGCATGAAGTGGAAATCACCCTGCTGATTGCAATCATGTTGGTGGTGGCGGTGATGGCGCTGTTCCTGCGCCAACTGTCGGCCACGCTGATCGTGTCGGCAGTGCTCGGCGTGTCACTGATCGCCAGTTTCGCGCTGATGTATGTGATGGGCTTCAGCCTGAACAACCTGACCCTTGTGGCGATCGTGGTCGCCGTGGGCTTTGTGGTGGACGATGCGATCGTGGTGGTGGAGAACATCCACCGGCATCTGGAGGCCGGTGACGGCATGCGCGAGGCGGCGATCAAGGGCGCCGGCGAGATCGGCTTCACCGTGGTTTCGATCAGTTTTTCACTGGTGGCGGCGTTCATTCCACTGCTGTTCATGGGTGGTGTGGTCGGTCGGCTGTTCAAGGAATTCGCCCTGACCGCCACCTCGACCATCATGATTTCGGTGGTGGTCTCGCTGACATTGGCGCCAACGCTGGCAGCGCTGTTCATGCGGGCACCGGTGCATCACGTTCATAGCAAACCGGGCTTTGGTGAACGTCTGCTGGCGTGGTACGAAAAAGGCCTGCGCCGCGCCCTCGCCCACCAGAAAATGATGATCGGCGTGTTCGGCCTGTCGCTGGGGTTGGCGGTCGCCGGTTACATCTTTATCCCTAAAGGTTTCTTCCCGATCCAGGACACTGGCTTCGTCCTCGGTACCACCGAAGCAGCTGCGGATATTTCCTACGGCGACATGGTGAAAAAACACCTGGCGATGGCCGAAATCGTTGCCGCCGACCCCGCTGTCGAAACCTTCTCGCACTCAGTCGGCGTCTCGGGCAGCAACCAGACCATTGCCAACGGCCGCTTCTGGATCACCCTGAAAAAACGCGGGGATCGCGACGTCTCGGCCAGCCAGTTCATCGACCGGATTCGCCCACAACTGATGAAAGTCCCGGGCATCGTCCTGTACCTGCGTGCAGGGCAAGACATCAACCTCAGCTCAGGCCCGAGCCGCGCCCAGTACCAATACGTGCTCAAGAGCAACGACGGTGCGACCCTCAGCACCTGGACCCAACGCCTGACGGAAAAACTGCGCGCCAACCCGGCCTTCCGCGACATTTCCAACGACCTGCAACTGGGCGGCAGCATCACCCACATCAGCATCGACCGCAGCGCCGCCGCACGTTTCGGCCTCACCGCCAGCGACGTCGACGAAGCCCTGTACGATGCCTTCGGCCAGCGCCAGATCAACGAATTCCAGACCCAGGTCAACCAGTACAACGTGATCCTGGAGCTGGACACCAAGCAACGCGGCAAGGCCGAAAGCCTCAACTATTTCTACCTGCGCTCGCCCCTGAGCGGGGAAATGGTGCCGCTGTCGGCCCTGGCCAGGTTCGATGCGCCGACCATCGGCCCGCTGTCCATCGCCCATGACGGGATGTTCCCCGCCGCCAACCTGTCGTTCAACCTGGCCCCCGGCGTGGCGTTGGGCGATGCGGTGATCATGCTCAACCAGGCCAAGGCCGACATCGGCATGCCGACCGCCATCAGCGGCAACTTCCAGGGCGCGGCCCAGGCGTTCCAGAGTTCACTGGCCAGCCAGCCGTGGCTGATTCTGGCGGCACTGGTGGCGGTGTACATCATTCTCGGCGTGCTCTACGAGAGCTTCGTGCACCCGCTGACGATCATTTCCACCTTGCCTTCGGCGGGCCTCGGTGCGGTGATCATGCTGTGGATTTGCGGCCAGGACTTTTCGATCATGGCCTTGATCGGGCTGGTGTTGCTGATCGGTATCGTCAAGAAAAACGGCATCCTGATGATCGACTTCGCCCTCGAAGCGCAGCGCAATGGCGGACTGTCGCCTGAAGAGGCGATCTTCAAGGCCTGTATCACGCGGTTCCGGCCGATCATCATGACCACCCTCGCCGCCCTGCTCGGCGCCCTGCCGTTGATGCTCGGCTATGGCACCGGTGCCGAACTGCGCCAGCCCTTGGGGATCGCCGTCGTCGGTGGCTTGCTGGTCAGCCAGGCGCTGACGCTGTTCACCACGCCGGTCATATACTTGTGGCTTGAGCGGCTATTCCATCGACCTAAACCTGCGCCAGAACCGGTGCTGGCGACCACAGACTGAGGCGGGGTCATGCGCGTTCTGATTATCGAAGACGAAGAAAAAACCGCGGACTATCTGCACCGCGGCCTGACGGAACAGGGTTTCACCGTGGATCTGGCCCGCGATGGTGTGGACGGTCTGCACCTGGCGCTGGAGAGCGACTACGCGGTAATCGTCCTCGACGTGATGCTGCCGGGCCTCGACGGCTTCGGTGTGTTGCGCGCCCTGCGTGCGCGCAAGCAAACCCCGGTGATCATGCTCACCGCCCGCGAGCGTGTGGAAGATCGCATCAAGGGCCTGCGTGAAGGCGCCGATGACTATCTGGGTAAACCGTTTTCCTTCCTTGAACTGGTGGCACGCCTGCAAGCGCTGACTCGCCGTAGCGGCGGCCATGAACCGGTGCAGGTGAGCATCGCCGACCTGTGGATAGATTTGATCAGCCGCAAGGCCACCCGCGCCGGTACACGTCTGGACCTGACCGCCAAGGAGTTCTCGCTGCTCAGCGTGCTGGCCCGGCGCCAAGGCGAAATCCTGTCAAAAACCGCCATTGCCGAGATGGTCTGGGACATCAATTTCGACAGCGACGCCAACGTCGTCGAAGTCGCGATCAAACGCCTGCGGGCCAAGCTCGACGGGCCGTTCGAAGAGAAACTGCTGCACACCATTCGTGGCATGGGTTATGTGCTGGAGAGCCGTGGTGTCCAGTAATTCCATCGCGCTGCGTCTAAGCGGGATGTTTACGCTGGTAGCGCTGCTGGTGTTCCTGTTGATCGGTTGGGCGCTGTACCAGCAGGTCGACAAAGGCCTGGGCCTGCTGCCAGAAGCCGAACTCGATGCGCGCTACAGCGTGCTCGAATCCACGGTCGGCCGTTACGGCACGCCCGAGCATTGGGTGAAGATCAACAACAAGCTCAATCTGTTGAGCGAAGAAGACAAGCGCATCAGTTTCTGGATCATCAGCGGCGATCCACACTACGAATACGGCAACCTGACACCGCAGATCCGCGCCTTTGCCCAAGGGCCACTGGGCACGCGCGACATGCATCTGCCGGAGCACCCGTATCCGCTGAAAGTGCTGGTCAGTGAGTTCCCGGCCAAGGACCAGCGCCCGCCGCTGCGCTTCATGATCGCCATCGACACCGAAACGTTTTTCCACACCCAGCATCACCTGCTGGTCGCGCTGATCAGCCTGGCGATTGTCGGTGTGCTGCTGGCCTCGGCACTGGGTTATTGGGTGGCGCGGATCGGCCTCAAGCCGCTGATCAAACTGTCCCAGGAAGCCCGGCGCCTGGCCCCGCCGTTGCGCTCGGGGCGCTTGCGATTGTCACCGTTGCCGCCGGAACTCGATCAATTCGTCAGCTCGTTCAACTCAACCCTGGAACGGGTCGAGCAGGCCTACTCGCGCCTTGAGTCATTCAACGCCGATGTTGCCCACGAACTGCGCTCGCCACTGACCAACCTGATCGGCCAGACCCAAGTCGCATTGACCCGCGGACGCTCCGCCGAGCATTACTTCGAAGTGCTGCAATCAAACCTCGAAGAGCTTGAGCGACTGCGTTCGATCATCAACGACATGCTGTTCCTCGCCAGCGCTGATCAGGGCAGCAAGGCGACCAAACTCACCTCGACCTCGCTGGCCGATGAGGTGGCCACGACCCTGGAATATCTGGACTTCATTCTCGAGGACGCTCAAGTCCAGGTCGAGGTCAGTGGTGACGCGCAAGTGCGGATCGAGATCGCCCATCTGCGCCGGGCGTTGATCAACTTGTTGAATAACGCGGTGCAGCACACCGCGCCCGGGCAGGTGATTCAAGTGCGGATCGAAGCCCAGGAGCATCAAGTCAGCATCGGCGTCGCCAACCCAGGTTTGCCGATTGCCAGTGAGCATCTGCCGCGCCTGTTCGAACGCTTCTATCGGGTCGATGCGTCGCGTAGCAACAGCGGCCACAATCACGGCCTGGGGCTGGCCATCGTCAAGGCGATTGCGCTGATGCATGGCGGGGATGTGTTCGTGCGCAGTGATCATGGGATGAATACGTTCGGCATACACCTTCCCGTCTGAAACACACAAACTACTGTGGCGAGCGAGCTTGCTCGCGCTGGGCTGCGAAGCGGCCCTAAAAACCTGTGTGCGCGTTCTTTCAGACAGTCCATATTCCTCGGACCTGCGACTGCTGCGCAGCCGAGCGGGAGCAAGCTCCCTCGCCACAAAAGCGCTCGACACCACCAACTGTTGCTCAAGTCGCAACAGTCCTTTCATGAATCCGCTCTTTTTCCCCTCGCCTCATATCCTTATCTTTGCCCGCACCAAACAGCACTTGCCAAGCAAGAAGGTTTTAAAGATGTCCAACAGTATGGGTATTGCCAGCGCTTTCGTTTTGTCCTCTTTGTTCCTGTCGCCATTGGCGATGGCGGAAGAATCGCAGACTTTCGTCGCGCATAACGCCGCACGCGCTGCGACGTTCGAAGAGCATCAGGTCGAGATGACAGCCAAGGCTGCCCAAGATACCCAAGCCCCGCAAGCGTCCAGCATCCAGGCCCAGCCACGGGTCGAGAAAGACAGCTGACCGGCACCGATCACCCCCGTTTTCATCGACACTTTTCATCGGCTCTTCCCTTTGAAAAGTTGTCTCCAAAGCCGCTGCTGTCAGCGGCTTTTTTTATAGTGGCGACTCGGCCTTCTTTGCAATTTCTGTAACGAAAGTCACTGACGCCCACGCCATTGATCAATCGTTCGAGCAACAGGAAGGATTCACTCGGCTGCTACGTTTATGCAACTACGCTTAGAGCGTCCCTTTAGCAGACGTCAGCCCTATGACCGCAAGCCGCACCGCACATTTTCAAGGCCCGACCGGGCGACCCGAGATCTTGGTGATCTTCGGCAGCACCCTGACAGTCATCTCGATCCTGTGCATCGTCACCTTCCTGCTGATCCGCGAACACGCCAACGCCCAGCAGACCGCCACACGTAGCGCGACCACCATCGCGCAACTGATCGACGCCGATGTCTTGCGTACGGTCGAGCTCTATGACTTGACCCTGCAGGGCCTGATCGCTGCCGCCCAGCGGGACGACCTTAAACAGGTTGCACCGCAGATCCGTCATCTGGTGCTGTTCGACCGCTCCACCACTGCGCGCTACAAGGGCGACATCCTGCTGCTGGACAAGCACGGCGACGTACTGGCCGACTCATCATTGATCGAGCCGAAACCGGGGAACTTCGCTGACCGCGATTATTTCCTGGCCCATGTCTTCAATCGCGACACCGGCATGTTTATCAGCCGGCCGTTCAAGCCACGCTGCGACTGCGATGACAGCGACGAATGGCGCATCAGTTTCAGCCGGCGCATTTCATCGCCCACGGGTGAGTTTCTGGGGGTCGCGGTAGCGTCGATGCGCATGAGCTATTTCGATCAGCTGTTCAGCAGCCTCGACATCGGCAATGGCAGTACGCTTGGCATCATCAACGACGACGGGATTCTCCTGGCGCAGAAACCGTACCGTGAACAAAACGCCATCGGCAAAAGCATCTCCAGCCGCCCTAACGTCGTACGCATGCTGCGCGAGCGCAGTGGCACCTTTGAAAGCGTGTCGAGTGTCGATCATCAACGGCGCCTGTACACCTTTACCCGGGTCGGCAATCTGCCGTTGACCGTCATCGTGGCCCTTTCCATCGACGAAGTGTTCGCTACCTGGAACCGCACAGCCTATGCGATCAGCGGTGCAACAGGGGTTTTGTGCATCGGCCTGTTGTGGCTGACCTGGCTGCTCTGTCGGGAGCTGCGACGGCGCCAAAGTGCCGAGCAGGAATTGGCGCAACTGGCGGCCACCGATGCCTTGACCGGCGTGGCCAACCGTCGATCCCTTGATCAGACCCTGCGCCATGAATGGTTTCGCGCGCAGCGCAGCGGCAAGCCGTTGTCATTGCTGATGATCGATGCCGATCACTTCAAGGCCTTCAATGACCGACACGGGCATCAGGCCGGCGACGAAGCCTTGCGGGCGTTGGCCGAGGTCATCCGCGCCAATGTCCATCGCCCGGCGGACCTGGTGGCTCGCTATGGTGGCGAGGAGTTTTCGGTGATCCTGGCCGAAACTGACAGTGAAGGCGCGAAGCAGATCGCCGAGCACATCCGCGAGGCGGTGCAGAAACTGCCACTGGTGGACCCCGGTGAGCCGCCGATGAGCGTGAGCATCGGCATTGCCACCTGGACGGCGGCCAGCGATATCAACCTGGAGCAATTGCTGTTCAGCGCGGACAAGGCGTTGTATCAGGCCAAGGAAGGGGGGCGGAACCGGGTGGTGTGCGCCGGCTGATTTTTTTGTTGAGTGGACGGACGTCATCGCGAGCAGGCTCGCTCCTACAAGGGAATACAATCCACTGTGGGAGCGAGCTTGCTCGCGATGAGGCCAGCCGAGGCAACACAAAATTCGGGACATAAAAAAAGGCCACCCGAAGGCAGCCTTTAAAAACTAGAGAGGTTTTTTGCTTACACCGCCGCAACCGGGCGCATGTAAGAGATTGGTGCGGTGCTGGCGTCTTCGAACGTCACGACTTCCCAGGCATCTGTCTGCTCAATCAACTTGCGCAGCAGCTGGTTGTTCAGTGCGTGGCCGGACTTGAAGCCCTTGAACTCACCAATCAGGCTATTGCCCAGCAGGTAGAGGTCACCAATTGCATCGAGAATCTTGTGCTTCACGAATTCGTCTTCATAGCGAAGGCCGTCTTCGTTCAGTACGCCATCGGCGTCGACCACGATTGCGTTTTCAACGCTGCCGCCGAGTGCGAGGTTGTGCTTGCGCAGGTACTCGATGTCACTCATGAAACCGAAAGTACGGGCGCGGCTGACTTCTTTTACGAACGAAGTGCTGGAAAAATCCACGCTTGCACTTTGGGTGCGGTCCCGGAAAACCGGGTGATCGAAATCGATCTCGAAGCTCACCTTGAACCCTTCGAAAGGGACGAAAGTGGCGCGCTTGTCGCCGTCTTCCACTGTCACTTCACGCAGGATGCGGATGAATTTCTTGGCGGCGTCCTGTTCTTCCAGGCCTGCCGATTGAATCAGGAATACGAAGGGTCCAGCGCTGCCATCCATGATCGGGACTTCGGACGCGGAGAGCTCGACGTAGGCGTTATCGATGCCCAGGCCAGCCATGGCCGAGAGCAAGTGCTCTACCGTGTCCACTTTGACGTCGCCATTGATCAGCGTGGTCGACATAGTGGTTTCGCCGACGTTTTCCGCGCGGGCAGGAATCTGCACCACAGGGTCGAGGTCAGCGCGACAAAACACAATGCCAGTGTCGACAGGCGCAGGCTTGAGGGTCAGGTAGACCTTCTCCCCGGAGTGCAGGCCTACACCTGTGGCACGGATAATATTTTTCAGTGTGCGTTGTTTAATCATGGCTTGGGCCGCTTCAGCGCAAATTGCGAACTGGTATCAACAAAGGCTGGCGATGATAGCAGACCGAGCCTTTGCTGAACACCAATCACCTTCATAGCCCTGATACATTCCATCAATCGGCCTGACGACGCAGGAAAGCCGGGATGTCCAGGTAGTCCAGGTCATCTTGCGGATTCATCTTCGCGGCAGTCGCAGCACCGGCCTGGGCCTGGTTGCGCATGACGGTCGGACGGTCCAGGTCACGGTAGTTAACCGCTGGAGCTTCCTGACGAACAGGGGCCTGTTGTTGTGGCTGTGCAGCCATCGAAGTGTGAACGGTGTTGTCGATGACCTTCACAGGCTTCTCGATTTTAGCGCCAAGACCTGTGGCAACGACAGTCACGTGCAGCTCGTCGCGCATGTCCGGATCGATAACGGTACCGACCTTGACCATCGCGTGCTCGGAAGCGAAGGCTTCGATGATGCTACCCACGTCGGAGTACTCACCCAGGGACAGGTCAGGACCGGCGGTGATGTTCACCAGGATGCCGCGTGCGCCTTGCAGGTTCACGTCTTCGAGCAGCGGGTTGCGGATGGCCGCTTCGGTTGCTTCGCGTGCACGGTTCGGACCGCTGGCGCAGCCAGTGCCCATCATCGCCATGCCCATTTCGCTCATCACGGTACGCACGTCGGCGAAGTCGACGTTGATCATGCCCGGACGCTTGATGATGTCGGAGATACCGCGAACGGCACCGGCCAGTACATCGTCAGCCTTGGCGAAAGCCGACAGCAGGCTTGCGTCTTTACCGAGGATGGTCAGCAGCTTCTCGTTGGGAATGGTGATCAACGAGTCGACGCTTTCAGACAGCAGACGGATGCCTTCGTCGGCGATCTGCATACGCTTGCGGCCTTCGAACGGGAACGGACGAGTCACGACCGCAACGGTCAGGATGCCCATTTCCTTGGCCACTTCGGCGATGATCGGCGCAGCACCGGTACCGGTACCTCCGCCCATGCCAGTGGTGATGAACACCATGTTGGTGCCCTGCAGGACTTCGGCAATGCGCTCACGGTCTTCCAGAGCAGCCTGACGACCTACTTCAGGGTTGGCGCCAGCGCCCAGGCCCTTGGTCACACCGGTACCCAGTTGCAGGATGGTCCGCGCGCCGATGGATTTCAGCGCCTGGGCATCAGTGTTGGCGCAGATGAACTCGACGCCTTCGATGTTGCTCTTGACCATGTGGTTGACAGCGTTGCCGCCGCCACCGCCGACACCGATAACTTTGATTACCGGGCTTGCGGGGATGTTGTCTACGAGTTCGAACATTTTCCCTCTCCTTTCAATTCTCTAGTTTTTTCGCCTACTGCGTGCTTCGGTGTAACGGTATTACGGTAAATCTTCAGAAATTGCCCTGGACCCACTTCTTCAGGCGGTCCAGCAGCGGAGCCTGTGGCTCTTCGTTGCTGTAGCTGTCGCGGCTGCCGATGCCCGAGAACGAGATGCCGTCGGACTGCTTCTGCAGGCCGTACATCAACAGGCCGACGCCGGTGGAATAGATCGGGTTGCGCACCACGTCATCCAGACCTTTCACGCCGTGAGGCACGCCCAGGCGCACCGGCATGTGGAAGATTTCCTCGGCCAGTTCAGTGGCGCCTTCCATTTTCGCGGTACCGCCGGTCAGCACGATGCCGGCCGGGATCAGGTCTTCGTAGCCGCTGCGGCGCAGTTCGGCCTGGATCAGCGTGAACAGTTCGTCGTAGCGCGGCTCGACCACTTCGGCCAGGGCCTGGCGGGACAGTTCGCGCGGCGGACGGTCGCCGACGCTTGGCACCTTGATGGTTTCGCCGGCACCAGCCAGTTTGGCCAGGGCGCAGGCGTAACGGATCTTGATTTCTTCGGCGTACTGGGTCGGAGTGCGCAACGCCATGGCGATGTCGTTGGTCACCTGGTCACCGGCAATCGGGATCACAGCGGTGTGACGGATCGCGCCTTCGGTGAAGATCGCGATGTCGGTAGTACCGCCACCGATGTCCACCAGGCACACGCCCAGCTCTTTCTCGTCATCGGTCAGTACCGAGTACGCGGAAGCCAGTTGCTCGAGAATGATGTCGTCGATTTCCAGACCGCAGCGGCGCACGCATTTTTCAATGTTCTGTGCAGCGTTGACGGCGCAGGTGACCACGTGGACCTTGGCTTCCAGACGCACGCCGGACATGCCCAGCGGCTCGCGGACGCCTTCCTGGTTATCGATCACGTAATCCTGCGGCAGGGTGTGCAACACGCGCTGGTCAGCCGGGATCGCCACGGCCTGGGCGGCGTCGAGCACGCGTTCAAGGTCTGCCGAGCTGACTTCGCGATCCCGAATCGCCACGATGCCGTGGGAGTTCAGGCTGCGGATGTGATTGCCGGCCACGCCGACGAACGCCGAGTGAATGCGGCAACCGGCCATCAACTGCGCTTCTTCGATAGCGCGCTGGATCGATTGCACGGTGGATTCGATGTTCACCACCACGCCTTTTTTCAGGCCACGGGACGGATGAGTACCGATCCCGACGATTTCCAGCGTGCCGTCGTCCGCGACCTCGCCCACCAGCGCCACCACCTTGGAGGTGCCGATATCGAGACCGACGATCATTTTGCCGCTTTGCACGTTTGCCATGGGTCCTGCCTCTTCTTAATTCTTCGCGACAGCGGGTTGGGCTGCCGTGGGCGCTACAGGTTCCCGCCAGCCAACAGCGAGGCCGTTGGCGTAGCGCAGATCGATGCGCGCAATGTTCGTAATCTGTTCTTTGAGCGTCTTGTCATAGATGGCGATGAAACGGCGCATCTTTTCCACCTGGTTGCCGCGTCCCAGCAGCAGTTCGATCCCGGGACCCGCACTGCCGGGGCCGGTGGTCAGGAACCAGCTGCCGCGATCACGCAGTTCCAGGCGTGCAATCGAGAAGCCCAGCGGCCTGAGCATCTGGCTCAGCACCTGGTATTGCTGCATCACTTGCTGCTGGGCCCGTTGTGGGCCGAACAGCTGTGGCAGGTGTTCATAGTTCGCCAGCTCGCGCGGGGTGAAGGCCTGGCCCTGGTTGTTCAATAGCGACTCGTCGCCCCAACGGGCCACCGGCAGTTGTTCTTCCAGGCGGATCACCACCTGATCCGGCCACACCCTGCGCACTTCGGCGTGGGCAATCCATGGCATCGTTTCCAGCTCGGTGCGCATGCTCGCCAGGTCGATGGTGAAGAAGCTCGACGCCACGTAAGGGGCGATCCGCTGCTGCACTGCTTGCTGGCTGATGTAGCTCAGGTCGCCCTGCACGTTGATCTTGGTGATCGGCCGGTCGGCATACGGCAACAACCGTGTCGCACCTTCGTAAGTACCGAACCCCAAGGCCACCAGCAGTACCGGCCAGAACAGGCTTTTCAGAAAGCCGAAATTGGCTTTCGGCAGGCGCGCGGACATCGGCTCTTTGGCCACCATTCGGCTGGCACCCCGCGGCACCGGCTTGCGGCCGGTCGGTGCGGTGGGCTGATGTCTGAGCTGAGCGCCTTGCATGGCCTTAACCTCTCGTCGACTCTTGGTTACCGGCAGTGTTGCTGGCAACGCTCTCGGCCAAAATGGCCAGGACCAGTTGCTGGAAATCCAGACCGGCGGCACGGGCCGCCATCGGCACCAGGCTGTGATCGGTCATGCCCGGTGCGGTGTTGACTTCCAGGAACCAGAACTGCCCGTCGGCGTCCTGCATCACGTCTGCCCTGCCCCAACCGGCGATACCCAGCGCTTCACAGGCTTTCGCCGTGAGGTCCATGAGTTCCTTTTCCTTGGCGCTGTCCAGACCGCACGGAATGCGGTACTGGGTATCGTTGGCGATGTACTTGGCGTCGTAGTCGTAGAAGCTGTGCGTCGTGCCCAGGGCAATCGGTGGCAACACCTGGTCACGCAGGGTGGCGATGGTGAACTCCGGACCGTGAATCCATTGCTCGACCAACACTTGCGAATCGTAGGTACTGGCCGCTTTCCATGCGTCGATCAATTCGGACGCGGAACTCACTTTGGCCATACCGATACTTGAACCTTCATGGGCCGGTTTGACGATCAAAGGGAAGCCCAGTTCCGTCGTCGCCGAAATACAATCGGCCTCGCTGCTCAGTACCGCGTGACGTGGGGTCGGAATGCCCAGGCTGTGCCAGACCTGCTTGGTGCGCAGTTTGTCCATCGCCAGGGCCGACGCCAGAATGCCGCTGCCGGTGTACGGAATGCCCAGGCATTCGAGCAGGCCCTGCATGCTGCCGTCTTCACCGCCACGACCGTGGAGGATGATGAAGGCGCGGTCGATCTTTTCGTTGAGCAGACGCTGCAGCAGGTCATCGCCCACGTCGAGGCCGAACGCGTCCACACCGGCGCTTTGCAGTGCGTCCAGAACAGCGTTACCCGACTTCAGGGACACTTCTCGCTCGGCACTCTTGCCGCCGAACAGCACGGCGACGCGGCCGAAATCTTTCGGCGCGATCGTGGAGACCAGGTTGGCGTAGGCAGCAGTCATTTCAACGTCCCCTTCTCCGGCGCGGCAACGGCACCGGCGAACAACTCACTTTTCAACAGTTTTGGTGCGAGACCGCCGATATCGCCGGCGCCCTGGCACAGCAGGATGTCGCCGGCGCGCAGCAGCGGCTTGACCACTGGCGCCAGGTCAACACCACGCTCGATATAGATCGGATCAAGCTGGCCACGCTGACGGATGCTGTTGCACAGCTTGCGGCTGTCGGCGCCCGGAATCGGCTCTTCGCCGGCCGGATAGACTTCCATCAGCAGCAGTACGTTGGCGTCGGCCAGTACATTGACGAAATCGTCGTACAGATCACGGGTGCGGCTGTAACGGTGCGGCTGGTAGACCATCACCAGGCGGCGCTCCGGCCAGCCACCGCGTACGGCCTTGATCACGGCCGCGACTTCCGTCGGGTGGTGACCGTAGTCATCGACCAGCATCACATTGCCGCCGTCCACCGGCAGTTCGCCGTAGACCTGGAAGCGTCGGCCGACACCCTGGAACCCGGACAGGCCCTGGACGATGGCTTCATCGCTGACGCCTTCGTCAGTGGCGATGCAGATGGTCGCCAGTGCATTCAATACGTTGTGGTTGCCCGGCATGTTCACCGAAACATCCAGCGGCTCGCGGTCAGGGCGCAGCACGGTGAAGAAGGTCTGCATGCCTTGCTGGCGCACGTTGATGGCGCGCACGTCGCAGTCTTCGCCGAAGCCATAGGTGACCGTCGGGCGTTTGACCTGCGGGAGGATTTCACGCACCACCGGATCGTCCAGGCACACCACCGCCAGGCCGTAGAACGGCAGGTTGTGCAGGAATTCGACGAAGGTTTTCTTCAGCTTGTTGAAGTCACCGTCATAGGTCGCCATGTGGTCAGCGTCGATGTTGGTGACCACGGCCACCAGCGGCTGCAAGTGCAGGAAGCTGGCGTCGCTTTCGTCGGCTTCGGCGATCAGGTAGCGACTGGTGCCGAGCTGGGCATTGGTGCCCGCGGCATTCAGGCGTCCACCGATCACGAATGTCGGGTCCAGGCCACCAGCGGCGAATACCGAAGCGATCAGACTGGTGGTGGTGGTTTTGCCATGGGTACCGGCAACGGCGATGCCGTGGCGATAACGCATCAGCTCAGCCAGCATTTCTGCACGCGGCACCACCGGGATACGGCGTTCCAGCGCGGTAGCGACTTCCGGGTTGGAGGTGTTCACAGCGCTCGACACCACCAGCACGTCAGCGGCCGCGGCGTTCTCGGCGCGGTGGCCGATGAAGATCTGCGCCCCGAAAGACTCCAGACGCTCGGTCACCGGCGAAGCCTTCAGGTCAGAGCCGGACACGGCATAACCCAGGTTCAGCAGCACTTCGGCAATCCCGCACATGCCCACACCGCCGATACCGACGAAGTGGATACGACGGATGCGGCGCATTTCCGGTTGCGGCATGGCTTTCTGACTCTCAACCATGGGCCACCTCCAGGCAGCTATCGACCACGTTACGGGTGGCATCGGGTTTGGCCAGGCGGCGTGCCGCGGTAGCCATTTCGTTGAGTCGTTGTGGTTGCATCAGGACCTCTGTCAGGCGAGCGGCAAGATCCGCTGCACCAGTCGTTCTTTGCGGCATCAGGAAGGCTGCGCCTTCACGGGCCAAATATTCGGCGTTGCGGGTCTGGTGATCGTCGATGGCGTGAGGCAAAGGCACCAGCATCGAGGGCAGACCGGCGGCGGCCAGTTCACTGATGGTCAGCGCGCCTGCGCGACATACCACCAGGTCGGCCCAGCTGTAGGCTTGAGCCATGTCTTTGATGAAGGGCTGCACCTGCGCCTCGACGCCAGCCGCGCGATAGCGCTCTGCAGTCACTTCATCGTGGTTTTTGCCGGCCTGATGGAACACTTCCGGACGCAAGTCGGCAGCGACTTGCGACAGGGCTTCAGGCAGCAACTTGTTCAACGGTTCTGCGCCCAGGCTTCCGCCCAGAATCAGCAAACGCGCCTTGCGACCGGCCAGGGCAGGTCGCGATGTCTCGAGGAACAGCTCGGTGCGCACCGGATTACCAGTGGTCCGGCGGCTGTCCGACAGGGTAAAGGTGTCGGGGAACGCTTCACAGACTCGGGCGGCCAACGGCACCAGCAACCGATTGGCGGTACCGGCCACGGCGTTCTGTTCGTGAACGATCACCGGCACGCCGGCCAGTTTTGCTGCGACGCCGCCAGGACCGGTCACAAAGCCACCAAAACCCACGACGCAGACCGGTTGCAGACGGCGAATGATCGCCCGCGCCTGCCAGACCGACTTGAACAACATGAACGGCGCCTTGAGCAGGGACAATTTGCCCTTGCCGCGCAGACCGCTGGCGTTGATCCGGTGCAGCTCGATACCGGCTGCCGGTACCAGATCGTTCTCGATGCCACGCGGGGTGCCGAGCCAGTGCACGGTATAGCCGCGCGCCTGGAATTCGCGGGCACAGGCCAGCGCCGGGAACACGTGGCCACCGGTACCGCCTGCCATGATCATGACGTTAGCGCCCATGGTTCGGCTCCTCAGCGAAGTCGCTCTCATGGAACTCCATCTCTTCACTGCCCAGGTGGGTTCGACTTTCCCACTCGATGCGCAGCAACAAGCCGAGACAGGCACAGCAGATCACCAACGAACTGCCACCATAACTGAGGAACGGCAGGGTCAGACCCTTGGTCGGCAGCAGGCCGACGTTCACGCCGATGTTGATCAGGAACTGGCCGATCCACAGGAACGACAAACCGTAGGCAACATAAGCGGCGAAAAACTGCTTGGCCTTTTCCGCCCACAATCCGATGTACATGCCGCGAATACACACGAAGACGAACAGTGCCACGGTACACAACGAACCCACGGCACCCAGTTCTTCGGCCAGGACCGAGAACACGAAGTCGGTGTGGGCTTCCGGCAGGTAGAACTGTTTCTGCACGCTGTTGCCCAGGCCGACGCCCAGCCATTCGCCGCGACCGAAGGCGATCAAGGCTTGGGACAGCTGATAGCCGGCACCGAACTGGTCGGCCCACGGGTCGGCAAAGTTGGTCAGGCGCGCCATTCGATACGGCTGCATTTGAATCAACAGCACCACCGCGCCGACAGCCAGCACCACCATCAGGGAAAAACGGAACAGCCCGACGCCCCCCAGGAACAGCATCGCCGCCGCAGCGCCCATCATCACGACGGTGGCACCGAAGTCCGGCTCCATCAGCAGCAGGCCCGCCATCGGCAGCAGCACGATGAACGGCTTGAAGAAGCCCATCCAGCTTTCGCGCACTTCTTTCTGGCGACGCACCAGATAACCGGCGAGGTAGATCACCACGAACACCTTGGCGATCTCGGAAGGCTGGACGTTGAAGAAACTGAAGCCGATCCAGCGCATCGAGCCGTTAACTTCACGGCCGATCCCCGGAACGATCACCATCACCAGCAAGCCGAACGCACCCAGCAGCATCAGCCAGCCCAGACGTTGCCAGGTAGCGATCGGGATCATCATGGTGACGATGCAGGCACCCAGGCCCAGCACCACGTAAATAAGGTGGCGAATCATGTAATACAGGGCGCTGCCCGACTGCACGGCCGCCACTTCGGTCGATGCCGAGGCGATCATGATCAGCCCCAGGCCGAGCAGCGTCAGGCAACCGGCAAGCATCGGGAAGTCGAGGTCGATACCGCGCCCGGTGATGAGCGGCGATGGATACGGCTTGATGATGCCTTTTAGGCTCATGCCAGATCCTCCACGGCTTGGACGAACTGGTGACCACGGTCTTCGTAGTTCTTGAACATGTCGAAACTGGCACAGGCTGGCGACAGCAGCACCACGTCGCCCGGCTGGGCTGCGGCGCGGCATTGCTCGACGGCTTCGATCAGGGAGCCGGCGCGGATCAGCGGTACGGCATCGCCGATGGCCTCGCCGATCTTGTCGGAATCGCGGCCCATCAGGACCACGGCGCGGCAGTTGGCCGCCACCGGATCGCGCAGGTCCTTGAACTCGGCGCCCTTGCCATCGCCACCGGCGATCAGCACGACCTTGCCGTCGATGTCCGCGCCCAGGCCTTCGATGGCAGCCAGTGCAGCGCCAACGTTGGTGGCCTTGGAATCGTTGTAATAGCCCACGCCGTCAAGGTCACGGACCCACTGGCAGCGGTGTTCGAGACCGGCGAAGGTGCGCAGGCTCGACAGCATGGCATCGAATGGCAGGCCGACTGCATGGCCCAGGGCCAGGGCTGCCAGGGCGTTGGACTGGTTGTGGGCGCCGCGAATCTTCAATTCGCGCACTGGCATCAGATTCTGGAATTCGAAGGCCAGGTATTTCTCGCCGTCTTCTTCACGAATACCGAAAGCTTTGAAATCGGGCTTGCTCAGGCCGAAGGTCCAGCATGGCTGCCCTTCGCCTATCAACGGACGACTCAGGGCGTCCTGACGATTGACCACAAACTGCCTGGCGCCACGGAAGATCCTGTGCTTGGCCAGGTGATAGGCCGGCAGACCGCTGTAACGGTCCATGTGGTCTTCGCTGACGTTGAGCACAGTCGCCACTTCGGCGTTGAGCTGATCGGTGGTTTCCAGCTGGAAACTCGACAACTCCATCACGTACAACTCGATGTCGTCGCTGAGCAAGTCCAGCGCCGGCGTACCGAGGTTGCCACCGACGGCAACACGCTTGCCTGCCGCAGCCGCCATCTCGCCGACCAGCGTGGTCACGGTACTTTTCGCGTTGGAACCGCTGATGGCCACGATCGGTGCCTTCGCGTTACGCGCGAACAACTCGATGTCACCGGACAATTTCACGCCACGGGCGGCGGCGGCCTGCAGGGCCGGGGTCGCCAGCGCCAGGCCCGGGCTCACGTAGAGCTCGTCGGCACGGCACAGGAATTCGACGTCCAGCTCGCCACAACGCACTTCCACGTGCGGATAGTCACGCTTGAGCGTGGCCAGTTCCGGTGGATTTTCCCGCGTATCGGCCACGGCAAACGCCACGCCCCGGTTCGCCAGGAAGCGAACCAGGGACATGCCGCTCTTGCCGAGGCCGACAACGATGCGGAAGTGGTCAGAAGCGATCAGAGACACGTATTTCTACCTCAGCTTCAGGGTGGCAAGGCCAACCAGCACGAGAATCACGGTGATGATCCAGAAACGGACGATCACGCGCGGCTCGGGCCAGCCCTTGAGTTCAAAGTGGTGGTGAATGGGCGCCATGCGGAATACACGGCGACCGGTCAGTTTAAAAGAGGCAACCTGAATGACGACTGACAGGGTTTCCATCACGAACACGCCGCCCATGATGAACAGGACGATTTCCTGACGGACGATCACCGCGATGGTGCCCAGGGCAGCGCCCAGCGCCAGTGCGCCGACGTCACCCATGAAGACTTGTGCCGGATAGGTGTTGAACCAGAGGAAGCCCAGGCCTGCTCCGATCAGTGCACCACAGAACACGATCAACTCACCGGCGCCCGGTACGTAAGGAATCAGCAGGTATTCGGCGAATTTCACGTTACCCGACAGGTAGCAGAAAATGCCCAGGCCACCACCGACCATCACGGTCGGCATGATCGCCAGGCCATCGAGGCCGTCGGTCAGGTTGACCGCGTTACTCGAACCGACGATCACGAAATAGGTCAGCACGATGAAGCCTGCGCCCAGCGGAATGCTGTAGTCCTTGAGCATCGGCAGGATCAGGGTGGTTTCCACCGGCGTAGCGGCAGTCATATAAAGGAAGATCGCCGCGCCCAGGCCGAACACCGACTGCCAGAAATACTTCCAGCGGCTCGGCAAGCCACGGGAGTTCTTCTCGATGACCTTGCGGTAGTCGTCGACCCAGCCGATGGCGCCGAACAGCAGGGTCACCAGCAACACGACCCAGACGTAACGGTTGCTCAGGTCAGCCCACAGCAGAGTGCTGACACCGATGGACGACAGAATCAGCGCGCCACCCATGGTCGGTGTACCCGACTTGGACAGGTGCGACTGCGGGCCGTCGTTGCGAACGGATTGACCGATCTGACGGTTCTGCAACGTGCGGATCATCCATGGGCCATAGCACAGCGACAGGACCAGCGCGGTCAGTACACCGAGAATCCCGCGCAGGGTCAGGTACTGGAAGACCGCGAAGCCTTTGTAGAACTGTTGCAGATACTCCGCTAGCAGCAGCAGCATTAATGTTTCTCCAGACTGGACCCGCACAAGGCGGCGACGACGTTTTCCATCGCAGCGCTGCGCGACCCCTTGATCAAAATGGTGGTATTTGTGTCTTGCTCGGCACCCAGGGCCTTGATCAGTTCAGCCTGTGTGCTGAAGTGAAAAGCCTGCGGACCGAATGCGTTCACGGCGTGAGCCATCATTGGCCCGACGGCGTACAGCGCAGAAACCTTGCCACGGGCGTACTCGCCCACGTCGCGGTGCCCCTGCTCCGCCCATTCGCCCAACTCGCCGATATCCCCGAGCACCAGGACGGTGCGACCGGAAAAGCCGGCCAGTATATCAACGGCAGCGCACATTGAGGTGGGGTTGGCGTTGTAAGTGTCATCGATCACGCGCATGCCATTGCTGGCCAATTGCGCAACGGTGCGACCCTTGACCGGTTGCACCGCGCCAAGGCCGGCGGCGATACCGAACAGCGACACACCCAGGGCATGGGCGGCGGCAGCGGCGGCCATGGCATTGGCGACGTTGTGGGTGCCGAGCAGGTTCAGTTGAACGCGCTCCGAGCCTTCAGGGCTGTGCAGGTTGAACGCCGGGCAGCCGCGAGCATCGGTGGCCAGGTCACTGGCGTAGAAATCGGCACTGGTGTTGCTCAACGCAAACGTCAGCACTTTGCGGTCACCGGCGCGCGCCTTCCAGATACCGAATGCCTTGTCGTCGAGATTGAGAACGGCGACGCCATCGGCATCCAGCCCTTCAATGATCTCACCCTTGGCTTCGACGATTTTGTCCGGACCGCCGAACTCACCGACGTGGGCGGTCCCGGCGTTATTGAGAATGGCCACGTGCGGCCTGCTCAGGCCGACGGTGTAGGCAATTTCGCCCAGACGCGAAGCACCCAGTTCGATCACGGCAGCGGTGTGTTCCGGCGCCAGTTCGAGCAAGGTCAGCGGCACGCCGAGGTCGTTGTTTAAATTGCCACGAGTGGCCAGCACTGCGCCGCGCGTGCGCAGGATGCTCGCAAGCATCTCCTTGACCGTGGTCTTGCCGCTGGAACCGGTGACGGCCGCGACCGGATGGACGTAGGCGACGCGATTCAGCGCGCCCAACTGGCCCAGGGCCTGGCGGGTGTCGCTGACCAGTAACTGCGGCAGCGTGCTGCCAGCGACTTCACGCTCGACCAGCGCAGCCACGGCGCCCTTGGCGGCGACTTCGTTCAGATAGTCATGACCGTCAAAACGCGGACCGGTCAGGGCAATGAACAACTGCCCCGGCTTGATTGCACGGCTGTCGATGCTGACACCGTCGAAGCTGGCATCGACGGACACAAGGCGAGCATTCAGCGCAGCAGTCAGTTCACTCAGTTTCAAGGCCTTAAGCATGGGTCACCTCCCACGCAGTCAAGGCGCGATCGGCCTCGACCAGATCGGAAAAGGCATGACGCTCGCCGTTGATTTCCTGATAGTCCTCGTGACCTTTACCGGCCAGGACAATCACGTCATCCGCTGAGGCACTGGCGATCAGCCGGGCAATTGCCTGACCACGACCGGCAACGAATTCCACTTTATCCACTGCCGTGAAACCGGCGCGGATGTCATCGAAAATCACCGATGGGTCTTCAGTGCGCGGATTGTCATCGGTCACCAGCACGCCATCGGCCAGGCGCTCGACCACTTCAGCCATCAACGGGCGCTTGCCGCGATCGCGGTCGCCGCCACAGCCGAACAGGCACAACAACCGGCCCTTGGCGTGCGGACGCAGGGCCAGCAATACTTTTTCCAGGGCATCCGGGGTGTGGGCGTAATCGACCACCACCAGCGGCTGCGAACCACCGCCCAGACGCTGCATGCGACCGGCAGGGCCTTCAAGCTGAGGCAGCACCTTGAGGATTTCGTCCAGGGCGTAATCCAGACCGAGCAACGCGCCGACCGCCGCCAGGACATTGCTCAGGTTGAAGCGACCGAGCAAGGTGCTGCGCAAGTGGTGCTCGCCTTGTGGCGTGACCAGCGTGGCGCGCACGCCTTCGTCGTCGAATTGCGCCTGGCGGCAATACAGGTAAGCGCTGGAATCTTCCAGGCTATAGGTGATCAGCCGCGATTCGCACTTGTCGGCGGCCAGTTGCCGACCAAACTTGTCGTCGAGGTTGACCACGCGGCATTTCAAATCATTCCAGGCAAACAGCCTGGACTTGGCTTCGCCGTAAGCCTGCATGGTGCCGTGGTAATCCAGGTGATCGCGGGACAGGTTGGTCATCACCGCCACATCGAAGGCCAATGCCGTCACGCGGCCCTGGTCCAGGCCATGGGAAGAAACCTCCATCGCCACGGCTTTGGCCCCGGCCTTTTTCAGGTCCGCCAGGGTCGCTTGCACGGCAATCGGATTCGGCGTGGTGTGCAGGCCGCTTTCCAGCGCGCCGTAGAAACCGGAACCGAGCGTGCCGACCAGGCCGCAGTGCTGGCCGAGCAGGTCCAGTGCCTGGGCAACCAATTGAGTCACGCTGGTCTTGCCATTGGTGCCGGTCACGCCCACCAGGTTCAGGTGATGGCTCGGCTCGCCATAAAAGCGCCCGGCGATGTCCGACAGCTGAGCCGCCAGGCCTTTGACCGGAATCAGCGGCACTTCAGTGATCGGCAGGACTGTGGCGCCTTCTACTTCATAGGCCACTGCGGCAGCACCGCGTTGCAAGGCGTCGGCAATATGCGCGCGCCCATCGAATTTCCCACCCGGCACGGCGAGGAACAGATCGCCCGCGCGCACATTGCGGCTGTCCAGGGCGAGTTCGCGAATCAGCAGATCGTGGCCGGCGTGAGGGAAAATCTTGTTCAGGCTCAGAGACATCAGCCGCGCCCTCCATTGGCTTTCAGCGGAACGACCGGTGTTGCGTTCGCTTGTTGAGTAGGTGGCAGGTTGTCCGGGGTAATGTTCATCAGGCGCAGGGTGCCCGACATCACGCGGCTGAACACCGGTGCGGAAACCAGGCCGCCGAAGTAACCGGCCTTGGTCGGCTCGTCGATTACCACCACGATGGCGTAACGCGGGTCGCTCATCGGGCCGAAGCCGGCGAACAGCGAACGGTAGGAGTTCTCGGCGTAACCCTTGGTGCCGACCGAGGTTTTACGCGCAGTACCCGACTTGCCGCCCACGTGATACGCCGGCACCTGCGCACGGAATACACCGCGCGGGGCCTCGATCACTTGCTGCAGCATGCCCTGCATGGTTTTCGCGACCGCCTCCGGCAGCACCTGGGTGGTTTGCGGCGCTTTGTCAGTCTTGATCAGGGTCAGCGGTGCGAGGCGACCATTGTTGGCCAAGGCCGAGAAGGCGTGGACCAGCTGGATCGCGGTCACGGAGATACCGTAGCCGTAGGACAGCGTGGCGGTTTCTGCCTTGCGCCATTCGCGGTAGTTCGGCAGGTTGCCGACGCGCTCGCCCGGAAAGCCCAGGCCGGTGTCCTGGCCGAGGCCGACTTTCTGCGCCAGACGGAAAATGGTTTCGCCACCGATATCGAACGCGACCTTGCTCATGCCGACGTTACTGGAGTTGATCAGGATGCCGGTCAGGTCGAGCACCGGACCTTCGGTCTTGGAAACGTCCTTGATGGTGTACTTGCCAATCTGCAAGGAGCCCGGATACACCTCGACGGTGTCGCTCGGTTTCCAGCGGCCGGTTTCGATCGCGGCGCTCATCGAGATCGCTTTCATCGTCGAGCCTGGCTCGAACACGTCGATCATCGCGCGGTTACGCATCATCGCCGGCTGCAGGTTGCGGCGGTTGTTCGGGTTGTAGGTCGGCTGGTTGACCATTGCGAGAATCTCGCCGGTCTTCACGTCCATGATCACCAGGCTGCCGGCCTTGGCACCGTTCTCGATGATCGCATTGCGCAATTCGCGGTTGGCCAGGTATTGCAGGCGCAGGTCAATGGACAACGCCAAGGGCTTACCGGCCTTGGCGTTTTTGGTGACCTGCACATCCTTGATCAGCCGGCCGCGCCGGTCCTTGATCACTTGACGCTTGCCAGGGACCCCGGCCAGCCATTCGTCGTAGGCCAGTTCGACGCCTTCACGACCGTGATCATCGATGTCGGTAAACCCGACCATATGAGCAGTGACTTCGCCGGCCGGGTAGAAACGCCGGAACTCTTCGATGCCATAAACACCCGGCACCTTCAGATCGAGCACAGCCTGGCCCTGCTCCGGGGTCAGTCCGCGCACCAGATAAATGAATTCTTTGTTGGCCTGGGCTTCGAGACGTTCGGCCAGGGCTTTCGGGTCCTGCCCCAAGGCAACCGCCAGTGCCGGCCACTTCTCTTTGGCTGTTTGCATTTCCTTGGCATTGGCCCAAAGGGTGGTGACCGGAGTACTCACGGCCAAAGGCTCGCCGTTACGGTCGGTGATCAGACCACGGTGAGCCGGAATGGGAATATGACGAACACTGCGGGCATCGCCCTGACCTTTAAGGAAGGCACGGTCGACCACTTGCAAATCGATGATGCGCCAGGCAATCGCGGCCACCATGATACCGAGCAAACCCAGCACCACGCGGAACCGCCAAGGAAAGAGTGCACCTTCGAGTTTCATCATGGCGCCACCATCTTCACGTCAGCGGCACCAGGGATATGCATTTTCAATTGTTCGGTAGCCAGCACTTCGATACGACTGTGGGCGGTCCAGGTGCTCTGCTCCAGAATCAACCGGCCCCACTCCGCCTGCGCCTTGTCGCGCACGCTCAGTTCGTTGTACAGCGAATTCAATAGCTGACGGTTCCAGTGCGCGCTGTAGGACACGCCGATGGCCGACACGAGCACGCCGATAAACAGCAGCAGCATGAAGAAGCTTCCGCCGGGCAATGGCTTGGCGAAAAGCTTGCTCACCGCAGCTTCTCCGCCACGCGCATGACAGCGCTACGGGAACGTGGGTTGGCTTTGAGTTCGGCGTCGGAGGCCGTCTGCGCTTTGCCATGGACTTTGATTTTCGGTTCGAAGGCGACATGCCGAACCGGCAGGTTGCGCGGCAGGTTGTCGGCTTCGCCTTTGACCAGCTTGCGCATGAACAGTTTGACGATACGGTCTTCCAACGAATGGAAGCTGATCACCACCAGGCGACCGCCCACTTCCAGGCACTCCAGCGCGGCTTCGAGACCGGTTTCCAGATCACCCAGTTCGTTGTTGACGTGAATACGCAATCCCTGGAAAGCGCGGGTTGCAGGGTTCTTGCCCTTTTCCCACGCCGGGTTGGCGACCTTCAGGACTTCAGCCAGGTCACCGGTGCGCTCGAATGGCTTGATGTCGCGGCGCTCGGCCACGGCACGGGCCATGCGGCCGGAGAAACGCTCTTCGCCGTATTCCTTGAACACCCGGGCGATTTCTTCCACCGGAGCGGTGTTGACGAATTCGGCGGCGCTGATGCCACGGGACGGATCCATGCGCATATCCAGGGGACCGTCGTTGAGGAAGCTGAAGCCGCGCTCAGGGTCGTCGAGCTGTGGCGAAGACACGCCCAGATCCAGCAGAACGCCGCTGACCTTGCCGGCCAGACCGCGTTCGGCGACTTCCGAACCGAGCTCGGCAAAGCTGCGCTGCACAACGACAAAGCGGCCGTCTTCGGCCGCTAGCGTCTGCCCAGTGGCAATCGCTTGTGGATCTTTATCGAATCCGAGCAACCGACCATCGGGACCGAGCTGGCTGAGGATCAACCGGCTGTGTCCGCCGCGCCCAAACGTGCCGTCCAGATAGCAGCCATCAGGACGTACGGCGAGAGCCTCGACGGCTTCGTCAAGCAGTACGGTGATGTGGTTAAAGCCGCTATCAATAGTCACAGGATCAAATCACGCAGTTCATCAGGCATCGCGCCCGGTTGTTGAATGGCAGCCAGGTCAGCGGCAGAAACCGCGTTCCAGGCATCCTCGTCCCACAATTGGAACTTGTTCAGTTGGCCTACCAACATCGCGCGCTTATCCAACTTGGCATATTCACGAAGACGCGGCGGAACCAGAAAACGACCACTGCCATCGAGCTCGAGGTCGACGGCATTACCAATCAGTAAACGTTGCAGGCGACGGTTCTCTTCGCGAAGCGAAGGCAGTGCGCGCAGTTTGGTTTCAATAATTTCCCACTCATCGAGGGGGTAAACACACAAACAAGGATCAACGGCATCAATTGTCACGATTAACTGACCGGAGCTGCGCGAATCGAGCTCGTCACGGTACCGGCTCGGCATTGCGAGACGGCCCTTTGCATCGAGACTGATAGCGTTGGCTCCGCGAAACACGTCAGCGTTTCTCCAAATTCTAGCGTTTTGAGTTCAAAAAACCCACTTCATGCCACTTTCCGCCACTTGCGCACACTATAGGAATGCGCCCACCACACCGTCAAGGCACGGAGCAAAGGAAAACCCTTACAGAACTGAGATTTAGGAGCATTAACGGAGAGGTAACGAGAATCCGGCAGATGAAACTGACCGATAACTTGAATCAGCACGGGAGGCTGCGTTCGGAAGTTAAAGTAATTTATTAAGAGTAAGATTTTTTTGGTATTACAAAAGAGGTTCTGCGGATGATTGTGTAAGGAGGGAAACCGGTGCTGCGTGGAGTTTATGCGATCACTACAAGCGCGGGCTAATCGATATCACAAAACCGCTTCTGCTGACGATGGTGCAGGAGGGAAATTGCTACCACCGACACACTCTGCCCAATAAATTAAGCAGAGAGGAGAAAAAGGTGGAGAGTCGATCTGTAAGCCGGGTTCTGTCTTGAACAGTCATTCGTCTACGATGGCCATCACTGGACATCTTTAGCAACCTACCCGGTCCCAGCGCGGGCCACGCCTTGGGACCCTATTTGGTCTTGCTCCAAGTGGGGTTTACCTAGCCACGAACTGTTGCCAGACGTGCGGTGCGCTCTTACCGCACCTTTTCACCCTTACCGGCGCCGAAGCGCTTAGGCGGTTATTTTCTGTGGCACTTTCCGTAGGCTCACGCCTCCCAGGCATTACCTGGCACTTCGCCCTATGGAGCCCGGACTTTCCTCCCCCCCCTAATTTTCATAGAGGGCAGCGACTGTCCGATCGACTCTCCGCCGCGAAGGTTACCGGCACAGCGCCCGAAGAACAAGCGCCAAGCGCCATTGAGCACGCCTATGCGTCGGGTTTTACTCGCCCTTCTGCTGATCCAGCGCGATCTGGTACAGCACATTCTTTCGCTCGCCGGTGATTTGCGCCGCCAACGCCGCCGCACGCTTGAGCGGCATTTCTTCGAGCAACAGGTTGAGGATGCGCATCGCTTCGCTGCTGACAGCACCTTCCTCCTCGGGCGCGGACCAGCCCGCCACCAGCACCACGCACTCGCCGCGCTGCTGATTGCTGTCCGACTCGACGAACTCGCGTAGCTCCGCCAGCGGCAACCCCTTGAGGGTTTCAAACGTCTTGGTCAGCTCACGGGCAAGCAGCGCCGGGCGCTCGGGACCGAACACCAGCTCCATGTCTTGCAGGCATTCAAGGATGCGATGCGGGGCCTCATAGAAGATCAATGTGCGAGGTTCTTCTTTTACCTGCTCGAGACGCGCACGCCGCCCCACCGCCTTGGCCGGCAGAAAGCCTTCGAAAATGAAACGGTCGGAAGGCAGCCCCGCCGCCGACAACGCTGCAATCAATGCGCAGGCACCCGGAACCGGCACCACATTGATGCCCGCCGCCCGGGCCTGCCGCACCAGGTGATAACCCGGATCGGAAATCAGCGGCGTCCCGGCATCCGAGATCAACGCCACGTTGTCACCGGCAAGCAGGCGAGTGATAAAGCGACTACCTTCATCACGCTCGTTGTGCTCATGGCAGGCCGCCAATGGCGTCGAGATGCCGAAGTGTTGCATCAAGCGCTGGGAATGACGGGTGTCTTCCGCGGCGATCAAGGCCACTTCACGCAGGATCTTCAGCGCCCGCGCACTGATGTCATCCAGGTTGCCGATGGGCGTCGCCACCACATAAAGCGAGCCAGCAGCGGAATTCAAAGCACCTGGAGCAGTCAAAGCGCACACCTCATGATCGGTAAAAGTCGCCATTGTAGCGCGTAGCGAGACTCACGATACCCGCAAGCAAACGAGGTATCGGTGACCGTTTGTGCGCTGGCGCAACATTTACACCAGCTAAATTGATCGATTCACGCCAGTAACATCGCGCCCCGGCCAGTGCTTGGGTACAATTCCACGCTAATTTGATCGAGTATCAGGAACGCTTACATGATCGCTTGCCTGCGGCTGTTATCTGCCCTCTGCCTCGCTGCCTTGCTGGCGGCTTGCGCCAGCTCGCCCTCGTCCAGCCTTGGCGAACTTCCACGGACACCGGACGCCAGTATCGAGCAACTGCTTGAGAAGGCCTCCCAAAGCAAATCACCGGAAGATGCCGCCCTGCTGCGCTTGAGCGCTGCCGACCTGGCCTATCACCAGGGCAATGCCGGCCAGTCCGCGCAAATCCTGCAACAGGTTCCGATCGAACAGCTCAAGCCTGGCCCACAGGTTTTCGCCAACACCCTGGCGGCCGAACTGGCCATGACCCGCAATCAGCCCAAGGCCGCACTGGCCGCCTTGAGCCACCCAAGCATGCAACGCTTGAGTGAACTGCCCGTCGAACAACAGGTCCGCACCGGCACCGTTCATGCCCGCGCACTTGAAGCCGATGGCCAGACCCTCGCCGCAGCCCGCGAGCGCATTTTCATCGCCCCGATGCTCAAAGGCGAAGCCGCGAGCAAAAACCATGAAGCCATCTGGACCCTGATCGCTTCGCTGCCGACCGATCAGTTGCAGCCAAACACCACCGACGACCTCGGCGGCTGGATGGCCCTGGCACTGGCCGTGAAATCCGCCGGCACCCTGGAGCAGCAACAGGCCGCCATCGATAACTGGCGCGCGCAGAATCCGAAGCACCCGGCAGCCAAACAATTGCCGCAGTCACTAACCCAACTCAAGGAGCTGGCCAGCCAGCCCCTGAGTAAGATCGCCCTGCTGCTGCCTCAGGACGGCCAACTGGCCTCGGTCGGCAAGGCACTGCGCGACGGCTTCATGGCCGCTCACTACCAGGCCCAACAGGCCGGGCAGAAACCACCTGCCATCGAGTTTTATGACAGCTCGCGCCTGACGTCCATGGATGAGTTCTACCGCAAGGCCCAGGCCGATGGCGTGCAACTGGTCGTCGGCCCGCTGGAGAAGCCGCTGGTCAAACAGCTGAGCACTCGCCCGCAATTGCCGATCACCACCCTGGCACTCAATTACAGCGAGGGCGATCAAGGCCCGGCGCAGCTGTTCCAGTTCGGCCTTGCCGCCGAAGACGAAGCCCGCGAAGTGTCGCGCCGCGCTCGCGCCGACGGCCTGCATCGCGCAGCCATCATGGTGCCGAAAGGTGAATGGGGCGACCGCGTACTCAAGGCGTTCAGCCAGGATTGGCAAGCCAATGGCGGCACCATCGTCGTCACCGAACGCGTCGATCAGCCGGTCCAGTTGGCCCAGCAGATTGCCGACATGTTCCAGCTGCGTCAGAGCGAAGGCCGCGCCAAGAGCCTGCAAAGCACCGTTGGCTCGCAAGTGGCTGCCCAGCCATCGCGCCGCCAGGACATCGAGTTCATTTTCCTCGCCGCAACACCGCAACAGGCCCAGCAGATCAAACCGACCCTGAACTTCCAGTACGCTGGCGATGTTCCAGTCTACGCCACCTCCCACGTGTTCAGCGCCAGCGGTGACGTCAACCAGTACAACGACATGAATGGCATTCGCTTCTGCGAGACGCCATGGTTGCTGGACGCCAATGATCCACTGCGCCGCCAGGTCACTGCTCAGTGGCCACAAGCCGCCGGCAGCCTGGGGCGCCTCTATGCCATGGGCGTTGACGCTTATCGCCTGGCGCCACGCCTGGGCCAGCTCAAGTCACTGCCGGACAGCCGCATCGACGGTGAGTCGGGCAGCCTTGGCATGTCTCAGAGCCAGCGGGTCGTGCGCCAGCTGCCATGGGCCGAGTTCGCCAATGGTCAGGTTCAGCGCCTGCCGGACACCGCTCGCTGATGCCCGACAGGTCACGCCAGCAAAGCGGCAAGGATGCCGAGCGCCATGCGCTCGAGCATCTTCAACAACAGGGTCTGCGCCTGCTGGCGCAGAACTGGTTGTGTAAACGCGGCGAGCTTGATCTGGTCATGCTAGATGGCGATACAGTAGTATTCGTTGAAGTCCGCTACAGAAAAAACACTCAATGGGGTGGCGCGCTCGATAGCATCGATGAGCGCAAACGGCAAAAACTGGTTTTCGCCGCGCAATACTTTCTTCAGCGCGAGCCGCGCTGGGCCAATTCCCCTTGCCGCTTCGACGTGATTGCCATCGACAGCAACCTCGATCAATTGAACTGGCTACAGAATGCCTTCGACGGCTGATCGCCGGCATTGCGAACCGGACACTATCACCCAACACTTTTGCTCTTTGCTTTGCGGGCTGCACATTCACGTGCCGAACAGCCGCGCTACTTAAGGTCACACAGATGGACATGCAATCCCGAATTCGCCAGCTTTTTCAGGCCAGTATCGACACCAAGCAACAGGCGATGGAAGTACTTGCACCGCACATCGAGCAAGCCAGCCAGGTTATGGTCAACGCCCTGCTCAACGAAGGCAAAATGCTTTCCTGCGGCAACGGCGGTTCGGCTGGCGACGCCCAGCACTTCTCGTCCGAGCTGCTCAATCGCTTTGAGCGCGAGCGCCCGAGCCTGCCGGCCATCGCCCTGACGACCGACAGCTCGACGATCACCTCGATCGCCAACGACTACAGCTACAACGAAATCTTCTCCAAGCAGATCCGTGCACTCGGCCAACCGGGAGATGTGCTGCTGGCTATCTCCACCAGCGGCAACTCGGCCAACATAATTCAAGCGATCCAGGCCGCACATGATCGCGAAATGATTGTCGTAGCTATGACGGGACGTGATGGCGGCGGCATGGCGTCGCTGCTGTTGCCCGAGGACGTCGAGATTCGCGTACCGGCCAACGTCACCGCTCGTATTCAAGAAGTCCACCTGCTGGCGATCCACTGCCTTTGCGACTTGATCGACAGCCAATTGTTCGGGAGTGAAGAATGACCCCTAATCGCCTTGGCCTACTGGCCTTGACCCTGTGCCTCGGCATCAGCGGCTGCACCTCGGTAGTGACCGCCAGCCGTGAAGCACCGATTGAAGATGACCGTGGCACTCGCACACTGGGCAGCAAGATCGACGATTCCCTGATCGACACCAAGGTTGGTGTGAACGTCGCCAAGGCCGACCCGGCCCTGGATAAGGATTCACACATCGTCGTCACCAGCTTCAACGGTGTCGTGCTGCTCGCCGGGCAAACGCCACGCGCTGACCTCAAGGCCAAGGCCGAACAGGCCGCCGCCGCTGTCCAGCGCGTGAAACAGGTACACAACGAACTGCAAGTCCTGCCACCCTCCTCGTTGCTGGCACGCCAGAACGACACCTGGCTGACCACCAAGATCAAGGCCCAGATGCTCACCGATGCGAACATCCCTGGCTCGCGCATCAAGGTTGTCACTGAAAACGGCATCGTCTACATGCTGGGCCTGCTGACCAAGCAGGAAGCGGCGCAGGCGACCAACCTGGTTCAGGGCGTTTCCGGCGTACAGAAGATTGTGAAGTTGTTCGAGTACATCGACTGACCTGCAATCCCGCGCAATAAAAAAGGCGATCCATCTGGATCGCCTTTTTTATTACTTCACCACTTTCAGACTGGGGCGACCGCTTGGACGCGGTGGCTCACTGTCAGGTGGCGGAAGATCGTCATCCGGTTCGATCTCGTCGTCCTCGCCCATCGGCGATTCCAGATCGAACACCATGCCCTGGCCATTCTCCCGGGCGTAGATACCCAGGATCGAAGCAATTGGCACGTACAAGGTGTGCGGTACGCCACCAAAACGCCCTTCGAAACTGACCGCCTCGTTATCCATGTGCAAATGACGCACGGCTTGTGGCGATACGTTCAGGACAATCTGTCCGTCACTGGCAAACCCCTGAGGCACCTGCACCGACGGGTACTCGGAATTGACCAGCATGTGCGGGGTGCAATCGTTGTCCACAATCCACTCATAGAGCGCACGGACCAGATAAGGTCGACTGGAGTTCATAACGGCTCCTTAAGCCTTAGCGCATGTCGCGTTCGACACCAGACAGACTTGCCTGGAAAGCCTCACGCGCAAACTGGCGCTCCATATAATCAAGCAGCGGCTTGGCCGGCCGCGGCAGTTCTATACCCAGAATCGGCAATCGCCAGAGTATTGGCAATAGGCAGCAATCCACCAGACTTTGTTCCTCACTGAGGAAAAACGGTTTGTCGGCAAACAGTGGCGACACACCCGTCAGGCTTTCGCGCAACTCTTTTCGAGCCACGACACGGGCCGCTTCCTTGGTCCGCGAGTCCAGAATCAGATCCACCAGACCACACCAGTCGCGCTGAATGCGGTGTATCAGCAGGCGGCTGTTGGCACGCGCCACGGGATAAACCGGCAGTAGCGGCGGATGCGGGTAACGCTCATCCAGATATTCCATCACCACAGTCGACTCCCACAACGCCAGGTCGCGATCGACCAGTGTGGGCAGACTGCCATAAGGGTTCACTTCAATCAGTTTAGGTGGCTGGCGACCAGCCTCCACGTAAATGATCTCGGCGCTGACACCCTTCTCTGCCAGTACTATGCGCACTCGGTGGGAATAGTGGTCGGCGGGGTCGGAGTAACAGGCCAACCGATTGGTCACGCCCATGGCGATCCTCCTCGCTTGTAGAAATTATCGAAAGCTCAAAAACGAGCGCGCCCAGAGGGCGCCTCTCGTAACGACTGGATCACCAGTTTCGCTACATCTTCAGAGGCGCCCTTGGGCGCGCGCGATTAACAGCAATAGCTTGAAGCTTTATCAGTGCACGTCTTTCCAGTATTCGCGCTTGAGCAGGTAAGCGAAGACGAAGAAGAACGCCAGGTACAACAATACGTATGTACCGATGCGCTGATGTTGCAGCTTAACCGGGTTAGCCGAGTAAGCCAGGAAGGTTACCAGATTCTTGACCTTCTCATCGAACTGCTCTGCAGTCAGGGCACCGCTTTTCGGCACGATGGTCAACTGATCGCACGCTTCATGAGTCAGCGCCGTACCAGTCAGAGGATCATATTGCTTCTTGCCGTCTTCGACGATCTGAACCTGTTTGCAACCAACCACCTGGCGACCTTGCAGGCCGGCCAGGACGTTAGGCATACCCACGTTCGGGAAAACCTTGTTGTTCACGCCCCATGGGCGCGCAGGATCTTCGTAGAACGACCTCAGGTAACCGTAGAGCCAGTCGGTGCCGCGAACACGGGCAACCAGGGTCAGGTCCGGTGGCGCCGCTCCAAACCAAGCCTTGGCGTCCGCCGGCTGCATGCCGATGCTCATGTGGTCGCCGATCTTGGCACCCGTGAACATCAGCTTCTCGAGCATCAACTCATGGGGAATGCCCAGGTCGTCGGCAACACGCTCATAGCGTTGGAACTTGGCACTGTGGCAACCCATGCAGTAGTTGGCGAACGTACGTGCGCCGTCCTGCATGGCTGCTTTATCGGAAACGTCAATATCGACTTTTTCCAGCTCGGGGCCACCGTGTTCAGCTGCGAAAGCAAACACTGGCAGCGCAGCAAGCATCAATACAGCAAATAGTTTTTTCATCAGCCAGTCACCCTTTCCGGAACCGGTTTGGTCTTCTCGAGCCTGGTGTAGAACGGCATCAGAATGAAGTAGGCGAAGTACAGGAAGGTACATACCTGCGACAGCAACGTACGCTCAGGGGTTGGGGCCAATACGCCCAGCACGCCCAGGATCACGAATGCGATGCAGAACACCCAGAGCCAGATCTTGCTCAGCCAGCCCTTGTAGCGCATCGACTTGACCGGACTACGGTCCAGCCACGGCAGGACGAACAGCACAGCGATGGCCGCGCCCATGGCGATTACGCCCAGGAGCTTGTCCGGAATCGCACGCAAGATGGCGTAGAACGGGGTGAAGTACCAGACCGGAGCGATGTGCTCTGGGGTCTTGAAGGCGTTCGCCACTTCAAAGTTCGGCTTTTCGAGGAAGTAGCCGCCCATTTCCGGGAAGAAGAACACGATCGAGCAGAAGATGAACAGGAACACCACCACGCCGACGATATCTTTCACGGTGTAGTACGGGTGGAAGGCAATGCCGTCCAGCGGTATGCCGTTTTCGTCCTTGTGCTTCTTGATGTCCACGCCGTCCGGGTTGTTCGAACCGACTTCGTGCAAGGCCAGGATGTGCAGCACCACCAGACCCAGGATAACGATCGGCAGGGCAACCACGTGCAGGGCAAAGAAGCGGTTCAGGGTAATACCGGAAATCAGGTAGTCACCACGGATCCACTGGGTCAGGTCGTTGCCGATGACAGGGATCGCACCGAACAGCGAGATGATCACCTGGGCACCCCAGTAGGACATCTGGCCCCATGGCAGCAGGTAGCCCATGAAGGCTTCGGCCATCAGCGCAAGGTAGATCAGCATGCCGAAGACCCACACCAGCTCACGCGGCTTCTGGTACGAACCGTAGAGCAGGCCACGGAACATGTGCAGATAGACCACGATGAAGAACGCCGAAGCGCCGGTGGAGTGCAGCAGACGCAGGATCGAGCCGTACTCGACGTCACGCATGATGTATTCGACGGAAGCGAAAGCCTCTTCCGCCGACGGGTTGTAGCTCATGGTCAGCCAGACACCGGTGACGATCTGGTTGACCAGAACGAGCAGCGCCAGGGAGCCAAAGAAGTAGAAGAAGTTGAAGTTCTTCGGAGCGTAATACTTGCTGAGATGGTCTTCCCACATCTTGGTGGCGGGAAAGCGTGCATCAACCCAATCCATGAACTTGCTCATCACGCTTTCTCCGTATCGACGCCAATGATAATGATTTCATCGGTCTCATAGGAATGCGGGGGAACTGGCAGGTTCAAAGGCGCAGGCTGCGACTTGTAGACGCGACCGGCCAGATCGTAGTGGGAACCGTGACAAGGGCAGAAATAGCCGCCTACCCAGTCTTTACCCAGATCCGCAGGTGCCACTTCGGGACGGAAGGTCGGCGAGCAACCCAGGTGCGTGCAGATACCGATCAGCAGCAGGACCTCGGGTTTGATCGAACGGGTTTCCGGATCAACGTAAGTCGGTTGTGTCGAGTTCTTGGAGGTCGGGTCAGCGAGCTGGCCCTCGATCTTCTTCAGATTCCCCAGGATTTCCTGTGTACGGCGGACGATGAACACCGGCTGGCCGCGCCACTCAGCAATCATCTGCTGGCCTGGCTCGATTTTGCTGACATTCACTTTCACCGGTGCACCTGCGGCTTTCGCCTTGGCACTGGGAAACCATGACCCCACGAACGGGACCGCAGCCCCCACCGCTCCTGCAGCACCCACCACGGATGTGGCTGCTACCAAGAAGCGACGCCGGCCTGCATTCACGCCGTCATTGCTCATTCAGTCCTCTCCCATCAGCTTTGTGGCCTGTTAAATCAGGCATCTACTAAGTAAAACTATGTACTTATAAAAATTTTGCCGAATGGTAATGAAAAGCCCCAATTCTGACAAGGTAATTACCGGAGCCCATCACCCCCAAGCCTTGTAGTATAGGGCGTCTGCGGATGTGGCAAGTTGTCACAGCGCAATTCTTTGATAAATCGCAGACATAAAAAAACGCCCAGCTCCGTGAGGAAACTGGGCGTTCTTTTTTTGAACGTGAAAGCGAATTAACGCTTCGAGTACTGCGGACGCTTACGCGCTTTACGCAGACCGACTTTCTTACGTTCAACTTCACGAGCATCGCGGGTTACGAAGCCGGCTTTACGCAGGGCGCTGCGCAGAGTCTCGTCGTAGTCCATCAGAGCACGAGTGATGCCGTGGCGGATTGCGCCAGCCTGACCACTCACACCACCGCCGATCACGGTGACGTAGATGTCGAACTTCTCGACAGTCTCAGTCAATTCCAGCGGCTGACGAACTACCATGCGGGCAGTTTCGCGGCCGAAGAAATTATCCAGCGAACGGTTGTTGATGGAGATGTTACCAGTACCCGGACGCAGGAAAACGCGTGCGGTTGCGGTCTTGCGACGGCCAGTGCCGTAATTTTGAGTCGCCGACATAATGTACTATTCCGTTAAAACTTCAGTTCTTGGGGCTGCTGAGCAGTATGTGGGTGTGCAGCGCCCGCATAGACTTTCAGCTTACGGTACATGTCGCGACCCAGCGGGTTCTTAGGCAGCATGCCTTTGACCGCGGTCTCGATCACGCGCTCAGGGGCCTTGGCGATCAGCTTTTCAAAGTTGATCGACTTGATGCCGCCCGGGAAACCGGAGTGGGAGTAGTACATTTTGTCAGTGGTTTTAGCACCGGTAACACGGATCTGCTCAGCATTGATTACGACGATGTAGTCGCCGGTGTCAACGTGAGGAGTGTACTCAGGCTTGTGCTTGCCACGCAGACGGCTCGCGATTTCGGTGGCCAGACGACCCAGGGTCTGACCAGCAGCGTCGACGACAAACCAGTCGCGCTTTACTGTTTCCGGTTTAGCAGTAAAAGTCTTCATTCTTTATAGCCTCAGGGGCCGCCCTGTAAATTAGACGGCGGATCTTACTGAATAGTGCGTACTTTGACAAGTCAAAGGCAGCCGGATACAGACGCTTTCGGGGGCTCGGGTCGGCGCGTCCGTTCAACGGCAAGATTCTTCGGCGGCGGCGCATCACTTCCACTGCAGAAAGAGGTGCGCAATTATGCAGATTGCGAAAAATAATTCAACCTGCTTTTATGATTGTTTTGCCCAAGGAGCACCCGATGGACTATCGCCAGCTAGGCCGGACCAATCTGAACGTGAGTGCCCTCTGCCTCGGAACCATGACCTGGGGCGAGCAAAACAGCGAGGCAGACGCCTTCGCCCAGATTGAACGGGCCAAGAGCGCAGGGATCAACTTCATCGACACCGCCGAGATGTACCCGGTGCCACCCAAGGCCGAAACCTACGCCACCACCGAACGCTATATAGGCAATTACTTCAAAAGCCGCGGTGACCGCGCCGACTGGATCCTGGCCAGCAAGATCGCCGGCCCCGGCAACACCATCGACTACATCCGCGATAAAAACCTGCGCCACAACCGCCAGCACATCAGCGAAGCGGTGGACGCCAGCCTCCAGCGCCTGCAGACCGATTACATCGACCTGTACCAATTGCACTGGCCGGAGCGCAGCACCAACTTTTTCGGACAACTGGGCTACAAGCACAAGATCGAAGCCAACCTGACCCCGCTCGAAGACACCCTCGAAGCGCTGGACGAGCAGGTTCGCGCCGGCAAGATCCGCCACATCGGCCTGTCCAACGAGACGCCATGGGGCACCATGCGCTTCCTGGCCCTGGCCGAAGCCCGAGGCTGGCCACGCGCCGTGTCGATCCAGAACCCGTACAACCTGCTCAACCGCAGCTTCGAAGTCGGCCTTGCAGAAATCGCCATCCGCGAACAGTGCGGCCTGCTCGCCTATTCGCCGCTGGCGTTCGGTTTCCTGTCGGGCAAGTACGAAGGTGGCGCCCGCCCGCCAAAAGGTCGCCTGAGCCTCTACAGCCGCTTCAGCCGCTATTTCAACCCGCAGTCGGAAGCGGCCTGCAGCCGTTATGTGGCCCTTGCTCGCGAGCACGGCCTGGACCCAGCACAAATGGCCTTGGCGTTCGTGACGCAGCAGCCATTCGTGACCAGCAACATCATTGGTGCGACGACGATGGAGCAACTGGAGAGCAACATCGCCAGTTTCGACTTGAAGCTGTCGGAGGAAGTGCTGGAAGGGATCGAGGCGATTCACAAGGATCACCCGAATCCGGCGCCTTGATCGATAGATAAACAGCATTCGCGAGCAAGCCCGCTCCCACATTCGACCGCATTCCCCTGGGAGAGCTCGATTAAATGTAAGAGCGGGCTTGCTCGCGAAAGCGTCCGCCCAGTCACCGCAAATTCAAAGCGACCGCGCAATGATCTCCTTCATGATTTCATTGGTGCCGGCATAGATCCGCTGCACCCGCGCATCCGCCCACGCCCGCGCGATCGGGTACTCCCACATAAACCCGTAGCCACCGTGCAACTGCACGCACTCGTCGAGCACCTTGCATTGCAGGTCGGTGCCCCAGTACTTGGCCATCGCCGCCGTCGGCACATCGAGCTTGCCTTGCAGGTGCAGTTCCAGGCAGCGGTCGACGAAGACGCGGCCGATCTGGATTTCCGTGGCCATCTCCGCCAGTTTGAACCGGGTGTTCTGGAAATCCGCGATCGACTTGCCGAACGCCTTGCGCTCGCGGGTGTAGTCCAGCGTCCATTGCAGCGCCGCTTCCGCTGAAGCCAGCCCGCCAATGGCCACCGTGAGGCGCTCCTGGGGCAACTCCTGCATCAGGTAGGCAAAGCCCATCCCAGCCTGCCCCAGCAGGTTTTCCTTGGGCACACGCACGTCCTGGAAGAACAGCTCCGAGGTGTCCTGGGCTTTCATCCCGACTTTCTCCAGGCGCTTGCCCTTGTCGAAGCCCGGCGTATTGGCTTCCACCAGAAACAGACTGGTGCCCTTCGCGCCGGCCTTCGGATCGGTCTTGGCGACGACGATCACCAGATCGGCCAGGTAGCCGTTGGTGATGAATGTCTTGGAGCCGTTGATCACGTACTCATCGCCATCGAGCACGGCCGTGGTTTTCACCCCTTGCAGATCGGAACCGGCGCCCGGCTCAGTCATGGCGATTGCGGTAACCATCTCGCCGGACACCAGTTTCGGCAGGTATTTATGCTTCAGCGCTTCACTGCCGTAATGCAGGATGTACGGCGCCACGATGTCCGAGTGCAGGGAAAAACCGATGCCGGTCAGGCCCAGTCGCCCCACTTCTTCGATCACCACCGCACTGTAGAGAAAGTCCGCCCCCAGGCCGCCGTACTCTTCCGGCAGGTGCGAACACAGCATCCCCGCCTCCCCCGCCTTGTTCCACAGCTTGCGGTCGATATAGCCCTGTTTTTCCCATTGCCCATGGAACGGCACCGCCTCTTTTTCGAGGAACGTCCGCACGCTGTCACGGAAAAGCTCGTGCTCGGAACTGAACAGGGTTCTGGGGATCATGCGGCACCTTTTCTTTGTTTTTAGAAGGAGTTGACCTTCAGAGACTATGCCTCGCTTCCGATACAGGACACTGGACACATCCGACAAAAAATAAGACGATCCAGCCGTCTGGTGACCACTTCCCCCTATAAAAATAAAGTTGAATTATGTCTAACCAAGCCTCCACGCCCCTGCGGCGCGTCAGCATCCTGGCCATCGACCGGGTTTTCGCTTCCACCCTCATGCAAGCCAAGGATTTCTTCCACCTCGCCAGCCTGCGCTACGGCAAACAGCTGGGCCAGGGCCTGACACCGGCGTTCGAAACCCGCCTGGTCAGCCCCGACGGCAAACCGGTCAACACCTTCAGCGATGTGATGATCCCGGTGGATGGCGGGCTGGAAAACGCCGACATCATCATTCTTCCCGCGTTCTGGGACGATTTCGACAGCCTCTGCAAACGTTATCCGCAAGTCCTGCCCTGGCTGCGCCAGCAACATGCCCGCGGCGCCGTACTGTGCGGCGAGGCCACCGGTGTTTTCTGGCTGGCCGAAGCCGGGCTGCTCAATGGCAAGGAAGCGACCACCTACTGGCGCTTCTTCAATGCCTTCGCCGAACGCTTCCCCCAGGTCCAGCTCAATCAGGACAAGCACCTGACCGACGCCGATAACCTGTACTGCGCCGGCGGCACCACCTCGGCATGCGACCTGTACATTTACCTGATCGAGCGCTTCTGCGGCGCCAACGTGTCCCAGGCCGTGGCCCGGGACATCCTCTATGAAGTGCAGCGCAGCTATTCACCGGGACGGATTGGATTCGGCGGGCAGAAGCTGCACCAGGACGTGATCATCCTGCAGATCCAGCACTGGCTCGAAGAACACTTCGCCGACAAGTTTCGTTTCGAGGACGTCGCCCGCGAGCACGGCATGAGCATCCGCAACTTCATGCGCCGCTTCCAGACCGCCACCGGCGACAAGCCATTGCATTACCTGCAACGCCTGCGCATCGAAACTGCCAAGGGCTTGCTGTCCGGCAGCCGCAAGAGCATCAAGACCATCAGCTATGAAGTTGGCTATGACGATGCGAGCTTCTTCGCACGACTGTTCCGCCAGCACACGGAGTTGTCACCGAACCAGTATCGGCAGCAGTTTCAGCAGGCGGCGTAGGCCTCAGGCCTCGAACAAATCCCATGTGGAAGCGAGCCTGCTCGCTTCCACATAGAATCTTGCGCCGGCCACGCAGTTCTTTCGCGGTGAATTTTCCGACACAAAAAGCAGAATACAGAGCGCCGGAGAACCCAACCCCGCCCACAGACGCAGCCCCTCAAAAAACTTCAAAATCTTCCCTGCAAACACCATCAGGGAAGATCAACCATGACTATCGGATCAAGCTACAACTACCCTTCATACATCGCCAAGGAGGCCGCCCGAACAAAGCGCTCGGCTGAAAACAAATGGGCAGCTCGCTTTCCCAATCCACCGGACTTGTGCTTTGACTATCGTGCACTGGTAGAACAGGAAAACGGCATCGCCAGGGCTACTGACCCGCAACATAAAATCTGCATCATCGGCGCCGGCGTCACAGGCCTGACCGCCGCCAGAGAACTCTATCGCTGCGGCTTTACCCATATCACTCTCATCGAACAATCCAGACGCATCGGCGGCAGGCATCTGACCGTTCCCGGTAGCCAAAACTCGGCAGCAAGCCATACACCATTTGAAATGGGCGCCATGCGCATGCCCTTCTTCAACCGGGCGGATGAGCCACCGACAGAAGGTCGGTCGCTGATGGCTTACTACGCCAATCAATTTGAATTGGCTTTTTCAGACTTCGCCAACCCCGGTAGCCAATGGGTTAACTCGACAGGCATCTATCTCCGGGAGGGCAGCATGGGCGGCGGATCGGCGCCGCAAATGTTGATATGGAAAAACGCAGACGGCGTCACCCCGCCTCCCGGCGATGAATTGCAAAAGGTTTATTCCAAGTGGAAAGCCTTTGCCGATCGTATGACCCGCCACGTTGCTGAGCTTTATGCGAGCCAGGAATGGGAAGCCATATGGGCTTCTATCGTTGAAAAATACGAGAGTGTCTCGTTCCGCGACCTGGTCAGTATGCCAGCACTGGAAGCTTGGGATGGCCGCTCACCCGGGGATTTCGGCGGAATGGGAATGTCTGCGCAAGAGTCCGCAATTTTTTACGCGATAGGTATAGGTGACGGTAGCTGGGGAGCTTTTTACGACGTCTGCTGCCTCTACCCTCTGCGTACCGCGATTTTCGGTTTCAGCAGCCAATTGCAACTGATCCATGGTCGAGTGGACTCAAACGGCGATCCACTGGATTCGCCCTACCTGAATAGCGAAACCGTTTTTGACTCAATGGGGCAGAGTTTCGACAGGCCCCGCTACATCGGCCTCGCCGCTTTGGACGAATGCCTGCTGTTTGTGAAAACCGACGAAACCGGAAAATCCATCTACGAACATTGCCTCGAAAGAAGCAATGGGCTTCTCACCGACTCATCCGTCACAAAACTGGAAAAGCTGACCAATCAAAAAATACGCGTCTATTACAACTGGAAACACAGTCAACCCGAGCAAATCCAGGAGCAATTTGATGACTTTGACTCGGTCATCATGACACTACCCTCCTGGCTGATTGAAACTCGAATCAAGCTCGAAAATTTCACCCGGGAGATGCTGCCTTTCGAGACGATTAACGCCTACAAAACCGCACACTGGGAAACAAGCTGCAAAGTGTTTGCACCGCTGAAAAAATCATTTCTCTCGAAAAACAAAAACATCCCGCAAGCCATCGTAACCGACAGTTTTATCCATGATGTCTATACCTACCGCTACAACGACAATTACAGCTACGACTGCATCCTGCTGAGTTATACCTGGGAAGATGACGCAACCAAGCTCGCCTCATTCAGCGATAAGGAGTTGGTATCAAAATGCGCCGAAGAGCTGGATCGCATACTCATGAACTCTGCCAACGTCCAGGAAAAAATCTCTCCCTACATCGGCATTGATCAGGCGGTGGTTCAGCGTTGGATCACTGATAAAAATGCTCTGGGCTGTGCCAAGCTTTACCGACCGGGCACCTACTACGATGCCGTCGGCCTGATGAAGTACAACCGGGACCTTGCTCATTTATCAGGCTTATATTTGTCCGGCGAGTCATTTTCAGTCGATGCCGGTTGGACGGAGCCATGTTTTCGCGGTGCTGTCGATGCAGTGATTCATATCTGCAACAAAACCGCCGCGATCTTCAATGGCGGATTTTCCTTGAGCGACTACCCGCACTACCAACTCAAAATCTGATCACATCCCCGTTCCAGAGCCATGCACGCAATACATGGCTCTACCTCTCGCACCGGCTACCCACTGCCATCAAACATCACTCTGATCCACTTTAGGACAAGGACTACGACCTAAACGGAAGTAGCTGACTTACACCCCATTCCTGATTCCCCTCTTATACACACGCCATTTAACAGCTTGAAAAACAATAAAAAGAGGAACGACGGAATGACTGAGCCAACAAGCCCTGCTCGTGTAGCAGTCGTGCAATTCGATCCACAAGTCGGCATCGAGAAATGTGTAGGTAATCTGCGTCGCAGCCTGGAATTGGCGCTTGAAGCGGTAAACGGCGGTGCGAATCTCATCGTTCTGCCCGAGCTCTCCAATACCGGCTATTTCTTCAGCAATCGACAGGATGCCTTCGCCCATGCCGAAGCGGTTCCCGACGGGCCAAGCGTGCAGTGCTGGATCGACTTCGCCCGAGAACACAACGTTTACCTCGTGGCCGGTCTGGCCGAACGCGACGGCATGCGACTCTTCAACACCGGCGTTCTGGTGGGACCAGACGGTTTTATCGGCAAGTACCGCAAAGCCCATTTGTGGAATCTGGAGAAGCTCTGGTTCACCCCCGGCGACCTGGGTTTCCCGGTTTTCGACACACCGATCGGCCGCATCGGGCTGTTGATCTGCTGGGACATCTGGTTCCCGGAGGTGCCACGGATCCTCGCCCAGCAAGGCGCAGACATCATTTGCAGCCTGAACAACTGGGTCTGGACACCGCCGCCGCTGTTCGACGATGCCGGTAAGTGCATGGCGTCGTATCTGACGATGACCGCCGCCCACGTCAACAACGTGTTTATCGCTGCCGCCAGCCGGATCGGCGAGGAGCGCGGCGCGCGCTACCTGGGTTGCTCGTTGATTGCCGGAACCAACGGCTGGCCGATTGGCGCCGTGGCTTCGGCAGACAGGCAGGAAATCCTGTTTGCCGATGTCGACCTGACCAGCTCCCGCAGTGCGCCCATCTGGAACAACCTGAACGATCTGCATCGCGATCGCCGAGCCGATCTTTACGATCAGATGCTCGGCTACACCCAACACCCTTGCCTCCCACGTTGATCAGGAGGCCTATCGCATGGAAGTTACAACCGACAAAAACCAACCATCGCGCAAATCACCGATTGATACAGCCGTCGTCCTGCTAATGATCGGCGCGACACTGCTGATCGTCTGGCTTTCTTTCAGCAACCGGACTTTCTGGGGAGCGCATTGGCCCGGGTACGGCGACATGGTATCGCTGCTACCCGAACCGAGTGCCTGGTTGCGTTGGGTGTTAGGTGACATCAGCGAGGTGGCTTTCTACAAGCACGAGTTCGCCTCGATCGGCCTGCTGGCGGGCGCTTATCTGGCTTACTGGGCGAATCGAACGGGGAAATCCTGGCAAGGGTTTGCCATCTCCTATGGAACGGGACTTTGGCCCTGGCTGGTCACCAGTTCGTTGCTCGGGCTGCTGCTGAGCAATCTGCTGTGGGGCTGGACGGTGACAGGCACAACCTGGCAACCCACATTCGTAGCATTCGTCTCGCTGCCAGCGGCGATGGTGCTGATGTTTGGCGGAGGCTGGAGGGTCACGATCAACGGCGCACTCATGGGCGCCGTACTCGTCACACCGATGTGCCTGCTGATCGTCAACTACGTGTGCCAACCGCTGGCCTTGCCTTCAGTGATTGGCAATGTGCTGGGCATGGCGGTTGCCAGCATCCTGGCGTTTCTGTTCTGCCGCTATTGGCCGAACCTGGTGAAATCCAGCTCGTCGGAAGCGCCACCCGCCTCGATCGCCCCCGCCAACGCGCCCGACTATGGCGTCATCTGGAGCCTGCGCCGGATTCTGGCGGACTTTTCCGAAGCACCGTTCTTCGGCAATGAGCTGGCCAGCCTTGGACTGATACTGGGTGCATTGCTGGCGTACAGCTTGAACCCTTCAAGCCCCGCGTACGGATCGGGCCTGTTGCTGCACATCATCGGCGCGCAGGCATTGGCCTCGGCCATCGGCGTGCTGATCTGGCGTCAACAATGGATGTTGCGCGGCTGGTATCCCACTTACATCCCGCTGGTTTCAGTGGTGCCCGCGGCGATCCTGGCCTATGGCGGCAGCTGGCAGATTATCGTCTCAAGTGCACTGCTGGGGGCATTGCTCGCACCACCGCTGGCCTGTGTGATTGCCAGGAAATTACCGGTCGACATGCACGCCTACATCGCCAACGTACTGTCGATGGCCATCAGCACACTGCTGATCGTGCCGCTGATCGGCTTTCTGATCGCTGATTAATGCCCCAGCCATTCGGCTGTATCGCGGCCTCAAAAGCGGATACAGCCACTTTTCATTACAAACAAGCGAGGTTTCCCATGGACCTGCCCAAACTGTCCATCGCGGCACTTGGCGGTACGGTAAGCATGCAAGCGAGCAATGCCGGTGAAGGCGTCATCCCGACCGTTAGCGGCGAAGCCCTGCTGACTTCCATACCGGAACTGACGACACTGGCCGGAGTCACCGTCGAAACCCTCGGCCTGCTGCCCAGTGCGTCCCTGGATTTCGAGTATTTGCTGAACGTATTGTCCTGGGCTGAGTTTCAGGTCAAACAGGGCGCTGTCGGGGTCGTGATAACCCAGGGCACCGACACTCTCGAAGAAGCCGCGGTGTTTTTGGATTACCTGTGGCCCTACGACACCCCCTTGGTGCTGACCGGTGCCATGCGTTCCGCAGCGCAGCCAGGTGCCGATGGACCGGCCAATCTGCTGGATGCATGTCGCGTTGCCTTGGTGCAGAACAGCCGACAGCGCGGTGTCCAGGTCGTGATGAACGGACAGATTCATCAAGCGTGCAGCGTACGCAAAACCGATTCGCTGGCATTGCAGGCGTTTTCCTCTCCGGTCGTGGGGCCCGCGGGCCTACTGTTGGAAGACCGTGTTCGCTACCTGCGCCCGCCGGGACCGCGCACGGTGTTACCGTTGCCGCAACAGACCACACAGAAAGTTGCGCTGCTTGAGGCCTCACTTTCGGCCGACACCCTGTTACTGGAAAATATTCTCGCACTCGATTACGACGGGCTGGTGATCGGCGGTTTCGGCGCCGGCCACATCTCGCAGCGCTGGGCGACAATGATTGAGCATATTGCCAAACGAATCCCCGTGATCATTGCGACCCGAACCGGTTCCGGCTCCACTGCACGAGCCTCTTACGGTTTTGGCGGTGGTGAAATGGACTTGATCCGCAAGGGCGCATCGATGGCGGGTTTTCTATGTCCGCGAAAAGCCAGAATTCTGCTTTGGCTGCTGCTTGGTTGCCAACGGCAGCACGAGCTTGCGCAGTATCTCAACGAGGACATTTGACTTCAAAACAATGTACAAACCTGTGGGCGGAGGATTTGCGCTGACAAAAAAGGCCTGCAGGTGCAGGCCTTTTTTATTTTCCGAATCGTCCTACGGCTTGTGCGCCCGGGCCAGGAATTCGTGGGATTGCATTTCCAGCAGTCGGCTGAGGGTTCGCTGGAACTCGAAGTTCAGGCGGCCACCTGTGTACAGGTCTTTAAGCTCGACTTCAGCAGAAATGATCAGCTTCACGTTACGGTCGTAGAACTCGTCGACCATGTTGATGAAGCGTCGAGCGATGTCGTCGGTGGTGACGCTCATCTGCTCGACATCGCTGAGCAGCACGGCGTGGAAGATCTTGCCCAGCTCGATGTAATCGTTCTGGCTGCGTGGACCGTCACACAGTTCGCGGAAGTTGAACCAGGCCACGTCATCGCAGGTGCGCACGGCACGAATTTCACGGTTTTCGATCATCAGCACGTCATTTTCGACCGCCGCCGTGCATTCCGGCGTCAGCGCCCGGAAGCTCTTGCGCAGGCTTTCGTTGGCGGCCTCGTCGAGCGGATAGTGGAACAGCTCGGCTTGTTCGAGGTGACGCAGACGATAGTCCACGCCGCTGTCGACGTTGACGATCTCGGTATTCTGCTTGATCAGCGCAATGGCCGGCAGGAAGCGCGCGCGTTGCAGGCCGTCCTTGTACAGGCCGTCCGGCACGATGTTCGACGTCGCGACCAGGGTCACGCCGTTCTTGAACAGTTCTTCCATCAGGGTGCCAAGGATCATGGCGTCGGTGATGTCGGAAACGAAGAATTCATCGAAGCAGATGACCCGGGCTTCGGTGGCGAAACGCTTGGCGATGATGGTCAGCGGGTTTTTCTCGCCGCTCAGGGTCTTCATCTCTTCGTGCACGCGCTTCATGAAGCGGTGGAAGTGCGTACGGGACTTTTCCTTGAAGGGCAGCGCTTCGAAGAAGGTGTCCACCAGGTAAGTCTTGCCGCGACCTACGCCGCCCCAGAAATACAGGCCCTTGACCGGGGTCTGATCCTTCTTGCCAAACAACTTGCCCAGCAGGCCCGGCTTGTTTTGCTCGGCCGCGACCAGGTCGTCGTAAAGGCGCTGCAAATGACGCACGGCAGTTTCCTGTGCGGCGTCATGGAAGAATTCCGGGCGTTTCAGATCAGCTTGATATCGTTCTAGGGGCGTCATAATTCGTTAGCAAGGCAACAAAAACGGGCCGACACTGTAGCGACGGCCCCGAGGAATGGCAATCGGCCCTTGGTCGGGCCGAACCGTTGTTTATTCCTGAACCGGCGTCAGGGCGATGCGCAAGGCTTCGATGGCAGCGTCACGCACGGCGCTGTCGGCAAAGGCCGGGCTGTCGGCAACGCAATCGCCTTCCAGCCAGACGCTGAAGCCCAGGCCTTCACTGCGCACGTCCAGATCCTGGCCCGCTTGCAGTTGCTTGGTCACCTGCCCCGCGGTTTTACCGTCGGCGAAGTTGCGCGACAGCAGCAGTTGTTCGCCATCGGCCGCCAGCAGACGGAAGCGGAAACTGCCGTCGTCTTCACGGAAGCTGACAAAACGCGCAGCCTTCACGGCTTTCTTCTTGGTGGTCGCCGCCACTTGGGTCTGGGCAACGAAGGAGCGCAGGCCCACCGCCTCACGCAGTTCGTTGAGGAACGGCGTCGCTACCGAACGGGCCTTTTTCGCGCCGTGCTGCAGGATGTCTTCCAGATCCGCCGGACGCTCGATCAGCTGGTTATAACGCTCGCGGGATTCGCCCAGTTCGCTGTCCAGCAGCTGGAACAGACGATTCTTCGCCTCGCCCCAACCCAGGCCCTGCAAGAGTTCGCTGCGGAACTCGTCGGCTTGCGCCGGGGTGGCGAACGCCTGGAACAGGGTGAACAGGTGCGAGTTATCCGGATCCTTGGCTTCGCCCGGCGCGCGGGAGTCGGTGACGATCCGCGAAATCGCGTCCTTCATCTCTTTGGCGCTGCTGAACAGTGGGATGGTGTTGTCGTAGCTCTTCGACATCTTGCGGCCATCCAGGCCCGGCAACGTGGCGACGCTCTCTTCGATCAACGCCTCGGGCATGGTGAAGAACTCTTTGCCCTGGCCAAACAGATGGTTGAAGCGTTGACCGATGTCCCGCGCCATTTCCACGTGCTGGATCTGGTCACGACCGACCGGCACCTTGTGCGCATTGAACATCAGGATGTCCGCGGCCATCAGTACCGGGTAGCTGTACAGGCCCATGGTGATGCCGGCGTCCGGGTCTTCACCGGTCTCGACGTTCTTATCCACCGAAGCCTTGTAGGCATGGGCGCGATTGAGCAGGCCCTTGGCGGCAACGCAGGTCAGCAGCCAGGTCAGCTCAGGGATTTCCGGGATGTCGGACTGGCGGTAGAAGGTCACGCGGTCGACATCCAGGCCACCGGCCAGCCAGGTCGCGGCGATTTCCAGACGCGAGCGCTGGATGCGCAGCGGGTCATCGCACTTGATCAGGGCATGGTAGTCGGCCAGGAAGTAGAACGAATCGGCATTGCTGTCGCGGCTGGCGACGATCGCCGGGCGGATGGCGCCAGCGTAGTTGCCCAGGTGCGGCGTGCCGGTGGTGGTGATGCCGGTGAGGATACGGGTACGAGTCGTCATGGGTAATCGCTTGTCAGACTGCAATCAATTCGAGAGACGCGGCAGGATCAGATCCTTGAGATCGGTCAGCTTGCCATGAAAAAAGTGCCCGCATTCTGCCACTTTCAGCAGCTCATGGGGACGTTCAAGCTTGTCGGACCATTCGTAAACCAGCTGCGGATCGATCACTTCGTCGGTTTCCGGCTGGATCAGGGTCAGTTCGCCCTGTTGCGGCAGCTGATCCTGATCGCCCAGGCGCATGACCGCCGGCGCGACCATGAACAGGTGCTTGAGCTGTTCGCCCTTCGCTTCCAGACGTCCACCGAGACTTGCTGCAACAAATCCACCGAAGGAGAAACCGAACAGGGTCAGCGGCAATTCCGGGTGTTTGGCCCGGAACCACTCGGCCACAGCCTGGGCATCATCGACTTCACCGGTACCCATGTCGTGGGTGCCTTCGCTGGCGCCGACTCCACGGTAGTTGAAGCGCAAAGTAATCAAACCGGCATCACGCGCGGTGCGCTGCAGGGTCGAGACCACTTTGTTGAGCATGGTGCCGCCCTGCACCGGGTTCGGATGGCAGATGAGCGCCAGGCCACGCAGCTGCTCATTGTCCAGGTACAGTGCTTCCAGTTGACCCACCGGGCCATCAATCACTACAGGGGTTTCACGCATAAGCAAGGAAGGAACTCCGTGACCTCGAATCGGGTCGACTCGTCTAGCAAATTGTCTGTGGCTGTCTATTGCGAGTGAATCGCGGTATACAGCGCAGGTTCGAGCCGTTAACGTAAAGCAAAGCCGTTTATAGAGGAAGGACTCGTGGAACACTCGCTCTTAGTTTGGTTGTTACCGACTCTTGCCCTGGTTGTGGGTGTCGCCATTGGGTTCCTGATCGCTCGCGTTGCTCCGAACGCCGCGCCCAGCCGCACGCAGCGTCAGCTGGACGATATTCAGGAACGTTTCGACAGTTATCAGAACGAGGTGGTGACCCACTTCAACAGCACCGCGACACTGGTCAAGAAACTGACTCAGAGCTATCAGGAAGTGCAGGACCATCTCGCCGAGGGCGCCAACCGCCTGGCCCTGGACGAACAGACTCGCCAACGCCTGCTGGCCTCCCTGCACGCCGACGCGGCGCAGGCACCTCGTGAGCGCCTGACGCCACCGCGCGATCAGGAGCCGCCACGCGACTACGCTCCCAAATCCCCGAACTCGCCTGGCATGCTCGATGAGCACTACGGCCTGAAGAAGTAATCAGCTTTCGCGCGTAGCAAAAAGCCCCCGGACATTCACTTGTCCGGGGGCTTTTTTGTTTCTGCGTTCTTCGTTGACTGTACTGGCCTATTCGCGAGCAGGCTCGCTCCCACAATTGATCTTCAGCGGACACAACCTCTACGACCAAAGAAGATCCCCTGTGGGAGCGAGCCTGCTCGCGATGGGGCCAGAACTGACGGTACAAAAAAGCCCGCCTGATCTGGTTAGGATCGAGCGGACTTTTTACACCTGGGGTTCAATCAGACGATCAAGGGTACTGCTGAACCTGACCTTGCTGCTGACCACCATACTGCTGGCCAGGAATCGCCTTGAGGTTGACCTCTACACGGCGGTTCTGCGCACGGCCATTGACGTCAGCGTTACTGGCAACCGGGCCATCCGGGCCGGCACCGCGAGCGCTCAGGTTGGCACCGCTGACACCTTGCGAGGTCAGGTAGGTTGCCACGCTCTGGGCACGACGCTGGGACAGGTCCATGTTGTGCTGGCGGCTGCCAGTGCTGTCGGTATAGCCGACAATCTCGATCTGGTTCTGGTTGAACTCTTTCAGCGAGCCCGCCAGGTTGTTCAGCGGCTGGTAGAAACCTGGGGCAATGTTCGCCGAATCGGTAGCGAATGTGATGTTGCCCGGCATGATCAGCTTGATCTGGTCGCCCTGGCGCTGCACTTCAACACCGGTGTTGGCCATGCTGGCGCGCAGCTTTTTCTCTTGCTGATCGGCGTAGTAGCCGTAGCCGGCGGCGGAAGCACCAACCACTGCTGCACCGATCAATGCGCCCTTGCCACGGTTATCGTGGTTGATCGCAGCACCAGCCAGCGCACCGGCCAGAGCGCCCAAGCCACCGTATTTAGCGGTCTTGCTCATGCCTTCGGAGCCGCTATCCGTCTGGCCCTGAGCCTGGCCCTGACCGCCGTATGGGTTAGGCGAAGCACAACCGGACAAAACGGCCACAGCCGTAGCGAGAATAATCAAACGACGCGTGGTGAACATGTAAAGCTCCTACTTTTTTGCATTCTGTGGTGCAACGGACCAAGGCATCAGCCTTTGCGGGCGTTGGATCACGTTAACGGGTAAAAATTCCGAATGTTACAAATCAGCCCCGAACAAAGGGGTTCTCGCGCATTTCGTCGCCCAGGCGGGTATCCGGACCATGCCCGGTCACCACGGTCGCGTCTTCGTCGAGGGTATACAGCCGCTGCTTGATCGAGCGCACGATGGTCGCCTGGTCGCCGCCCCACAAATCCGTGCGTCCGACGCCACGACGAAACAGCGTATCACCGGCAATCAGCAGCTTGGCCTCGGAAAACCAGAAGCTCATGGAGCCCGGCGTATGACCTGGCGTGTGCAGCGCCACGCCACAGCCGCAGGCCAGCTCTTCATCATCGGCCAGCCAGCGATCCGGGGACGGCACCGGGGTATAGGGAACACCGAACATCTGGCACTGCATTTCCAGGTTGTCCCACAGGAACTGGTCTTCCTTGTGCAAATGCAGGGTCGCGCCGGTTTTCTCCTTGAGTTGGCCGGAAGCCAGGAAATGATCGAGGTGCGCGTGGGTGTGAATGATGCTGACCACTTTCAGCCCAAGGGCGTCGAGACGCGCCAGGATCAACTCATGATTGCCACCCGGATCGACGACGATGGCCTTTTTCGTTACCGGATCGCCGATGATCGTGCAGTTGCACTGCAAAGGACCGACGGGGAAGGTTTCGCGGATGAGGGCGGGGTGCTGGGACATCGGAGCCTGCTCGATAAACGGGGACGAACGATTTTCGCACAATTGAGTATCCAGCCAATGGCCGCGATGTGTAACGTGAAAAATCCTTAACCCAGCACCCCCAATTCCTTGGCTCGCGCCACCGCCTGCGTACGCCTCTCGACTCCAAGCTTGCTATTGATGTGGCTGGCGTGGGTCTTGACCGTGTGCAGGGAAATAAACAGCTGATCGCTGATTTCCTGGTTCGAACAGCCCTGGGCGATCAATCGCAGGACTGCCATTTCCCGGGTGCTGAGCTGTTCCGCGACCGCGCAGGACTCCAGCCCGGGACGGGCAGCCAGTGCCGGCAGTTTTTCACTGAGGCTCAGGGAGACGGGGGTTGGCGGACAGTTTTGAAGCTGCCCACGCAGCCAGTCCGGGTGCTCGGCAAGCAAGCCCTCAAAGGGTTGCAGTACCCCTCCGCCGGCGGCGTCCAGCGCCTGGGCCAGCGCCTTGCGTGCTTCCGGCTCCCGTCCGCTGCCCAGCAACAACGCCACTTTCTGGGTCAGCGCCATGGCACTGAGCATCTGCCGACCGCTTTGCTGACCATGTTCGAGCAGCGCATTCAAACGCCCTTCGGCCAGCATCGGTTGGCCCTGGATGACGTCGAGCAGTGCTTGTTGCAATTCGATATGCAGCGGCAATTGCGGGTGGAATTCCGGTGGTGCCGCCCCGTTTTCGCCGTTATAGGTCTGCCCCAGGCGCGCCAGCCAGGCTTCGGCCAGATCGGTGCGCCCCTGGGCTAGCCAGAGTTCACATTTGACCAGGGTGATCATGGCCAGGTAGTAGATCGGTGGCACATCCCAGATGTGCATTAGCCGTTCGGCTTCGGCAAGTTCGGCAAAGGCTTTGGCGAATTCGCCGCTACTGCCTTCCAGCCTGGCAATCACGCAGTGGCCGATCAGCACGCTGATGTCACGGCAGGCACGCGCCTCGCTCAAACCGGCCTGCAATCGCACCCGCGCCGCTTGTGGCTGCATGCGCAGGGCCAGCAAAAAGCCTTCGTACAAGGTCAGCCGGGCTCGAACCGCATACAGCCGTTGCGCAGGCAAGCTCTGCAGGCGCTGCATTCCCTGACGGACCTCTTCCAGCGCCCGACAGATTTCCCCGCGCGCTTGCAGCACCCGGGCGCGGTCGTAATGTGCCAGTGCTTCGAACAAGGGGTTGCCGACCCGTTGCGCCAGCTCCAGCGATTCGCGGTTCAATCCCCGCGCCCGCCACAAATCACCGTCGGCAATGGCCAGGTTAGACAGGGTCGAGAGGCACATCAGGCGTTGTCCGTAACGCTTGGACGGAAGACTTTCCAACGCTTCGCCGCAGTACCGCAGCGTCAGTTCGCGGTTGCCGCGCCCACGGGCAATGATGCCGCTCAACGCCAGCCATTGGGCCAGCATCGACTTCTGGGCGGTGGCCGACGGAGCGGGCAGGAAACGGCTCAAATGGCTGGCCAGTTCTTCCGCGGCATCCAGTTGGCATGCCATCCCCAGCGCCCAGCTATACAGCACGATCAGTCGCGGTGTGCTGATCAGCAAGCTGTCAGGCAAGTCCATTTTCCAGCGCAGCAACATGCCGACGTTCTGCTCGGCCAGCAGTTGCTCTTCGGAGAGGTTCTGCACCAGGTTGGCCGCGACATCCAGGTGACCGGCACGCAAGGCCTGCTCCACGGCCTCATCGAGCAGGCCCTGGGCATTGAACCAGCGGCAGGCACGCAGGTGCAGGCTGGCGGCCGGCACCATCGACTGGGAAGTCGGGCGCGTGCGCAACAGATCGGAAAACAGGTGGTGGTAACGATACCAGTGGCCATGTTCATCCAGTGGCACCAGGAACACTTGGTGGGCGAGCAGGAAGCGCAGGATTTCCCCGCTGTCATGGGCGTCGCGAACGGCGTCGCACAGTTCGCTGCAAAAACGTTCCTGGGGCGCCGTGTCATAGAGGAACGACTGGACCTCGGCGGGCAGGCAATCGATGACTTCTTCGAGCAGGTAATCGCGGATCAGCCCTTCCCCGCCGTGCAACGATTGCGGCAGTGCGCCATCGGTGCCCGCCTCCGAGGCGGCCAGCAGCCAGAAACGTAACCCTGCGACCCAACCTTCGCTGCGCTGGATCAGGTTTTCCAGTGCCTCTCCGCGCAGGGAACTGCTGTGTCGGTCGAGTAGGCTCAACGCTTCGTCGTGGGTCAGGCGCAGATCCTGTTCATGTAACTCAAGCAATTGCCGCGACAGCCGTAGCCGCGCCAGATGCCAATCGGGACGCTGGCGACTGGTGACCATCACCAGCAAGCCATCGGGAAGATGGTTGAGGAAAAATTGCAGGCAACGATCCAGCACTGGCCCCTGGGCCAGATGGTAATCATCCAGCACCAGCAGCAATGGCGTCGCGGTGGACAGGTGTTCGGCCAACTCGTCGAGCAGGCCGTCCAGCCATTCTTCGAATGCGAAAGGCTGATGGCGCTGGCGCATTTTCAACAGCCCGAGGGATTGTCTGCCCAAGTGCGGGAAGTAGTCCTGGAGGCCTTCCAGCAGGCGCTCGAGAAAACGCCCCGGGTCACTGTCTCGCGGGCTCAAGCCCAGCCAGAGGCTTTGCCAGTGCGCCGGCAACCCCTGACAAAACTCTACCGCCAACGAACTCTTGCCGAACCCTGCCGGTGCGCTGACCAGCAGCAACCTGCCACCGAGCCCGGCACTCAGGCGCTCGCACAAACGTGGACGCAGCACATGGCCGTCGGGCAACGGCGGGCGGAAGAAGCGCCCGTCGAGTGTCGCGACAGCAACGTTTGCAGAACCTGGGGGTGTAGACAAATCAGTCATAGCCGGCTCTTGTTTGAATTGCGGGTGGCGGCGTTGCAGATGTCCGCAGACTAGCCGTAAACGGATAGGGAATGAAGGTAATTGCTACAAATGGCTACAAAAAGTCTACAAGCAAAAAAAAGCCCCGAACCAGTCGGGGCGTTTTCAGAGGGTGCGGCTTCTACTCAGTTCACCTTAGCGAACACCGTCCTGACGCAGGGCGGCCGGAGTGAAGTCGCTGGTGGTGGCCTGGAAGCCGAAGTCATAGGCCGACTTCTCTTCGTTCTTCATGCCCAGCGCCAGGTAACGACCCGATTGCAGGTCATACAGGGCTTCGAGGGCATACCACGGCACTTGCTTGTCGTAGTAGTTCTCGGCATGGGCCTCACCTACACGCCACAGTTGGCCACGACCGTCGTAATGGTCGATGACCGCTGCTTGCCAGGTATCTTCGTCGATGTAGAAGTCACGCTTGGCGTAGATGTGACGCTGCCCCTCCTTCAAGGTGGCTACCACATGCCACACCCGGCGCAGCTCGTAACGCGCCAGATCCTGGTTGATGTGACCGGCCTTGATGATGTCGGTGTACTTGAGGCTCGGGTCGTCGAGCTTGTAGGCGTCGGAGGCGATGTACATCTCTTTCTTGCCTTCGAGCTTCCAGTCGTAACGATCCGGTGCACCGTTGAACATGTCCAGGTTATCGGAGGTACGCAGACCATCGGCCGCGGTACCCGGGCCGTCATAGGACACTTGTGGCGCACGACGCACACGACGCTGACCGGCGTTGTAGACCCACGCCGAGCGCGGTTCCTTGACCTGGTCGAGGGTTTCGTGAACCAGCAGCACACCACCGGCCAGACGAGCCGGAGCGGTCACTTTCTGCTTGAAGTAGAACAGGATGTTGCCCGGGTTTTTCGGGTCGTAGTCCTTCATCTTGTCGCGGAACACGAACTGGTCCTGGAAGTACACCAGGCTGAACGAGCCGTTCGGCTGCGGCGTGGCCTGGGTCACCAGGCGGGTCACGCTGCCCCCGCGATAGCGGGTGATGTGGTTCCAGATGACTTCCACGCCGCTTTTCGGAATCGGGAACGGCACGGCTGTTTCGAAGTTTTCCAGGCCGTTGCCGCCGGACACCAGGTTGGTGTTGGTGGCGTTGCGCTTGATGGCGGCGAACACGTCATCCGGCACGGTGGCACCGCGATGGGACGGATAGACCGGCATCTTGTAGGTTTCCGGGTAGCGCTTGAACATCGCGTACTGGCCCGGGGCGAGCTTTTCCTTGTACTGGTCGACGTTCTGCGCCGTGATGGTGAACAGCGGTTTTTCGCTGGCGAACGGATTGGACAGGAAACCTTTGCTGTCGACCGTACCGGCGTTCTTCGCCATCGGCTTCCAGGCGGGGATCGAACCGTCGGCGTTACCCGCCATTTCGGCGCCCATCGGGGTCAGGCTCTTGCCCAGTTTGTCGGCCTCGGCCTGGGGAACCGCTGCGATGACGCTGGTCGCCAGCAGCGAAAGGCCCAGAACACCGGCTTGGAACAGACTCTTTGTTATTTTCATTTATGTGTTCGTCCTGAAAATACTGTGCTTAGAAGTTCACGCCGAGGCTGAGCGCAACGAAGTCGCGATCATCCACGGTGGTGTACTTGCCGTCGAAGAAGTTGGTGTAAGCCAGGCTCGCGGTATAGGTGTTCTGGTACTCGGCGTCGACACCCAGGCTCACCGCTTTGCGGCCTTCCTCGAAGTTGCCGCCAGGGCCAGGGGAGTAACCGCTCACGTCATGGGACCAGGCAACGTTCGGCTTGAGGTTCACACCAGCAAACACGTCGTTGTATTCCCAGATGGCACGACCGCGGTAGCCCCACGAAGTGGGGGTGGTGAAGCCTTCGTCGGTGCAGTTGCGGCTGAGGTTGTTGGTCGGAGTGCCTGGGCCGGCCCCGCCGATAGTGCTGTTGTTGAGCGCCACGCAGGTATTCTGGCCGCCGGTGGCAGGCAACTCACCTGGACCGTAGACCGGGTCACGGCCATAACGGACATCGGAGGAGCTTTCCAGCCCGCCGACGTGGGTCACGCCCACTTCTCCCACCAGGGTCAGGCGGCTGGCGCCCATGACCTGATCGAAGAAGTGCGTCAGGGTGGTCTGGAACTGGGTGATTTCCTTGCGGTTATACCCGTGCAAGTCCTGGCCAGGCACACCGTTGAGCAGTGAAGCGTTGCTCAGAGCGCCGCCTAATGGACGGACACCGGCGAACAGGATGTCAGTGGAGTTCAGCTGCACCGGAGCGTTCGGACGGTAGCTGATCTCACCGCTCCACGCCGTACCAGTAGGCAGAGTGGTGGAGAAGCTCAAACCATACAGGCGAATGTCTTCCGGGTATTCGATGAAGTATTGCGAATTACCCGCCACCAGCAATGGCGCCAGTCGAGCAATCTGGCCACCCAGTTGCTGGAGTCCCAATGCCGTGTTGTAAACCGACTGCGGTGCACCGGTGGCGCTGAAGATCGGCGCACGGCTGTGGTAGTTCATGAAGTAGGCGCCGAACTCGGTGTCCAGCGGATCGAACATATACTTGAAGGACGCGCCCCACTGGCCGCCGTCTCGGGCATCACGATCGCCGCCACGGCGCACCAGAACCCCCTCTTCGTTGACGTCGACGCCGTTGGCGGCCAAAGGCCCCAGGGCAGCGGCCGGAATCTGCGAGCGCTTGGCCAGCACGCGCAGGTTGTCGTTGCAACCGTCGGCAACGATGTCCGGCTGGGAGAAGAACGTGCCGCAGTTGTCAACGACAGTCTGGTCCCATTCAATTTGATAGAACGCTTCGGCCGAGAGGTTTTCGGTCAGGCTCTGGGACACATAGAACATGTTGACCGGGATCAGGCCTTCCTTGATCTCGGCACCCGGACGACGGAACGCGGACACGTCGATCGGGTTGATCGAGTTGATGCCACCACCGATGAAGGTACTTTCACCCCAGCTCACGACCTGCTTGCCCAGACGCACGGAGCCTGGTTGATCGGCAATGGAGTAGTTGTGGTAGACGAAGGCGTCGAGGATCTGGCCGCCGGCGGACTTGGCGCCTTCCTTGCGGCCCTCGTCGCTGATGTCCTTGAACGGACGGCTTTCGTCCTTCAGTTCAAAGTCGTACCAGTATTTGCCACGGACGAAAACACCGGTATCGCCGTATTTCAGTTCAAGGTCATGGATGCCCTTGAAGATCTTCGAGAAGGTTTCTCCGCTCTTGAAGTTCAGGTGACCGTCATCAGAAGTCTGGGACAGACCCTTGCCGCCGTTGTTGACACCAATGAGGTTCTTGTTCGGCTGCTCGGTAGACCAGCTGGCACCAACCGACAGGGATGAGTCGAACTGACCTTCGATTTCACCGACGTTGAAACTGACGCCGAATGCTGGCCCGGCGAGCGTAGAGGCAAGACTGACAGCCAGGGGCAGTTTCGCCCGGCGCCAGAACTGGTTTACTGATGTCATCGACGCTACTCCATGTGCATTTTATTTTTATGGCAAGAGCACTTCTAAAAACGCTGTGGATAACCGGGAGCCATGGCATCCCAAAGTCATTCCAAAGTTGCATCGCCCCGGTTCGTGCGGTTGCCCCGTTCTTAAAAATCCTTGAGCGGACTATAGCCAGCAGGTAGTAGCGCTTGATCCCTCTAAAGTGTGATTTGCAGTTGCCAGCCACTCTGGAACAGTCCTTTCGCCAGTCCGACACCCGTCGGCACGGCAAGGATGGCTGAAAAATTCGATTTGACAAGCCAAGCGCTTGCTTGGTGGGGCTGGCGTGCCCTTTCGGGCACGCCGGGAGACGCTTAAAGCGTCGAGAGGAAGGTGCTGTTGGTGGCTTGCCATTCGCTGATGTCAACACGAATGCGCTTCTTGTCGAGCTTGCCGACGCTGGTCTTGGGAATTTCAGTAACAAGGGCAATCTGGCTCGGAATCGCCCACTTGCTCAAGTGTCCCAGCTCCACAAACGGCTTGAGGTGTTCCTTGAGTTCCCGCGCCCCGATTGCGTGACCCTCACGCAGCACCAGCAGGGCAAACGGCCGCTCGCCCCACTGCGGATCGGGGATCCCCACCACTGCTACTTCACGTACCGCCGCATGACGGCTGATCAGGTCTTCCAGGTCCAGGGAGGAGATCCACTCGCCACCGGTCTTGATCACGTCTTTGATCCGGTCACGAATGTCGATCACGCCCATGCTGTCCAGGGTCGCCACGTCACCGGTGTGCAGCCAGCCTCCAGCCCAGAGCTCGGCCCCCTTCTGCGGCTCGTTGAAATAACCCTCGGTCAGCCACGGTGCGCGTAACACCAGCTCGCCCTGGGTCTCGCCGTCGGCGGGCAGGAAGTTGCCCTCGGTGTCGACGATCGCCGCCTCCACCAGTGGCCCCGGCACGCCGGCCTTGATCCGGTAAGTGGTGCGTTCGTCTTCGGTACCGGCCATCAGCTCATCGTTCAAGTGTGCGCACGAAACCAGTGGCCCGGTTTCCGACATGCCGTAGGCGGCGGTCAACTGAATGCCTTTGGCCTTGGCCGCCTCGTACAACGTGCGGTTCAGGGCGCTGCCGCCGATGACGATTTTCCAGCCGCCGAAGTCGACGTTCTGCGCGGCCTTGGCATTGAGGACCATCTGCAAAATGGTCGGTACGCAATGGGAGAACGTGACCTTCTCCTTGCGCCACAACTCCACCAGGTACTCCGGGTCATAGCGGCCGGGATACACCTGTTTGAGCCCGAGCATGGTCGCCACATACGGCAAGCCCCAGGCGTGCACGTGGAACATCGGGGTGATCGGCATGTACACGTCGTTGGTGCCCAGCAGGCGCACGCTATCGATCGCGCCCATGATGGTCGATACGCCCATGGTGTGCAGCACCAGTTGCCGATGGGTGAAGTACACGCCCTTGGGGTTGCCGGTGGTACCGGTGGTATAGAACGTGGTCGCGACCGAGTTTTCGTCGAAATCCTGGAAGTCGTACTGCGGGCTCGCTGCGGCCAGCAGTTGTTCGTATTCACCGACGAGGTTCGGCAGGTCCGCGGTTTTTTCCGGCAGGTCAGTCAGCAGCAGGGTTTTGTCGACCGTGGTCAGATGCCCTTCGATGGCCTTGTAGAGACCGACGAACTCGCTGTTGACCAGCACAAAGCGGTCCTCGGCGTGATTCATGGTGTAGAGGATCTGTTCCGGCGACAGGCGCACGTTGATGGTATGGATCACCGCGCCGATCATCGGGATGGCGAACATGCATTCCAGGTAACGATGGCTGTCCCAGTCCATCACACCCACGGCATCCCCGGGCTTGACCCCGGCAGCTGTCAATACGTTGGCCAGGCGGGCCACCCGTTCGATCAGGGTCGGGTAGCTATAGCGCAACTTGTCGCGGTAGATGATCTCGCGGGTTTTCTCATAACGGGCACCGGACATCAGCAGCCGCTTGATCAACAGCGGGTACTGATAAGCGCCTTCGGCCGGGGGGATAACGCGAGTCTGCAACATAATAATCCCTTTAATCTGACTGCACGGTCGTGACTGAAAGTACGCACTGTAGTGCCCTTGAACGCCAGCCAAATCAGCCAAAGGAATGATTTGCAGAACCCTGCAAATGATAGCGTTGCGCCACCACCCGCAAGGATTCTCGATCTGTTGTAACTACGGAATCAATGCATCTCGGTAAAAGCCAGCTTCACGCCAATCGCAATCAGCACCGCGCCCATGGTCCGGTCGAACCAGTGGCCCATGCGGGCGAAACCGGCGCGTACGCGCTGCTGGCTGAACAACATCGCCACCAGGCAGAACCAGCCCGCTGTCGCTGCCGCCAGGTAAACCCCGTAACCGGCCTGCACGGCCAGCGGCGTGTGCGGGTTGATCACCACAGTGAATAGCGAGAGGAAGAACAGCGTGGCTTTCGGGTTGAGGCCGTTGGTGACGAAACCCGAAGTGAAAGCACCACGGGCGGTGCGCTCGCCGGCTTCCTTGTGCAGATCGTCCGCCACAGGCTTGGCCGGTTGCGCGCGCAGCGCCTTGTAACCGATGTACAGCAGGTAAGCGGCAGCGGCCCATTTCAAGGCATTGAACAGCACGATCGACTGGGACACGATCAGGCCGATACCCAACAGCGAGTAACCCACGTGCAGGAAAATCGCCGTACCCACACCCAGCGCGGTCCAGGTGCCAGCGCGGCGACCGTGGGTAACACTCTCGCGCACCACCACGGCAAAGTCCGGGCCGGGACTGGCCACGGCCAGCAGGTGAATCAGGGCAACGGTCAAGAACTCTGTCCAATACATGGGGGCTCCTTCAGGCCAAGCGTAACTATTTATTTCATCTGGTAGGCTCGGCAGATTACGCCTTCAGTTCATTGCACAAAAGGTACAGTTGATGACGAACACTCGCCGCGCCGTATTCCTCGACCACCCGTCCCTGGACCTCGGCGATCTTGACCTCGACCCGCTGCGCAGTTGTTTCAGCGATTTGCAGCTGTTCGCCCAGACCTTGCCCGATCAAGTCATCGAACACCTCAAGGGTGCCACCGTCGCAATCAGCAACAAAATTGTCATCGATGCCGCCGCCATGGCCGCCAGCCCTGATCTCAAGCTGATCCTGATCACCGCCACCGGCACCAACAACGTCGATCTCGCCGCCGCCCGCACCCACGGGATTACCGTGTGCAACTGCCAGGGTTACGGCACACCGTCGGTGGCGCAGCACACGATCATGCTGCTGCTCAACCTGGCCACGCGCCTGGCCGATTATCAAAAAGCCGTCGGCGAAGGCCGCTGGCAGCAGGCCAAACAGTTCTGTTTGCTGGATTACCCGATCGTCGAACTCGAAGGCAAAACCCTTGGCCTGCTGGGACATGGCGAATTGGGCGGCGCGGTCGCACGGTTGGCTGAAGCCTTCGGTATGCGCGTTGTGCTGGGGCAAATTCCCGGACGCCCTGCCCGCCCGGACCGCCTGCCACTGAATGAACTGTTGCCACAGGTCGATGCGCTGACTCTGCACTGCCCGCTCAACGAGCACACTCGCCACTTCATCGGCGCCCGTGAACTGGCCTCGATGAAACCCGGCGCGTTCGTGGTCAACACCGCTCGCGGTGGGTTGATTGATGAACAGGCGCTGGCCGACGCCTTGCGCAACGGGCATCTGGGGGGCGCCGCCACTGACGTGCTGAGCGTCGAGCCTCCCGTCAACGGCAATCCGCTGCTGGCCCACGACATCCCACGCCTGATCGTCACCCCGCACAACGCATGGGGCAGCCGCGAAGCGCGCCAGAGAATCGTTGGCCAAGTGAGCGAAAACGCACTGGGATACTTCAGCGGTAAGGCGCTGCGGGTCGTCAGTTGATAAACTGCGGCACTTTTTTTCCACGGGAGCAGTTATGGATCCGCGCAGTGAAGTACTGCTTCGTCAGGCCGAGTTATTCCAGGGTTCGGTGTTGTTGGCCGGTTTGCCCGCCGACGACTTGCTGGGCCGTTTGCCCGAAGCTCATGGCTGGTGCTGGCACGCCGGCGATCAGGCCGCGCTGGACGCCCGCTTCGCCGAGCGCAGCCATTTTGGCGTGAATGCGCCAGAGCGTGAGTTCGATACAGCGGTGGTCTTTCTGCCCAAGGCCAAGGACCTGACCGACTACATCCTCAACGCCCTCGCCTCACGGCTGGCCGGCCGTGAGCTGTACCTGGTCGGCGAGAAAAAAAGCGGCATCGAAGGTGCCGCCAAACAGCTCAACCCGTTCGGCAAGCCGCGTAAACTCGACAGCGCGCGCCACTGCCAGCTCTGGCTCGTCACCGTGGCCAACGCACCTGAAGCCAAACCGCTGGAAAGCCTGGCGCAGACCTACGAACTGCCGCTGGCCGAAGGCCCGTTGAAGGTCATCAGCCTGCCAGGGGTGTTCAGCCATGGTCGCCTGGATCGTGGCAGCGCGCTGCTGCTGGAGCATCTGGACAAACTGCCCAGCGGTCACTTGCTCGATTTCGGTTGCGGCGCAGGGGTTCTGGGGGCGGCAGTGAAACGTCGTTACCCACACAACCAGGTCACGTTGCTGGATGTGGATGCCTTTGCCGCTGCCAGCAGTCGCCTGACCCTGGCTGCCAATGGTCTGGAAGCCGAGGTGATTACCGGTGACGGAATCGATGCCGCGCCGATGGGTTTGAGTGCGATCCTGAGCAATCCGCCGTTCCATGTCGGCGTACACACCGACTATTTCGCAACGGAGAACTTGCTGCGAAAAGCAGCCAAACATCTGAAAAACGGTGGCGAACTGCGCTTGGTAGCGAACAGTTTCCTGAAGTATCAACCGCTGATCGAAGAGCACCTGGGCGTGTGTGCAATCAAGGCCGAAGGACAGGGTTTCAGAATCTACCGGGCAAAGCGCGGCTGAAACTTTTTTTGAAAAAGAAGGCTTGCCGAATGGGTTTTGCAAAGGCAGAATCCGCTCCGTCCTAGGGGAGTAGTCTCCCACGAGCGCCACGCTCGTCCGGCATGCGTCAACATACTTGGTCCTCAGACCATGGCGCATGCGACCCAAGCATCCATATCAGATGGATCGCAGGGTTTGACAAGACCTATGACACGAACACCTTACCCGGGGCGGGAAGGCTGTACGTGTCATAGCCGTGTCGACCCGCCCCTTAGGAAAACCCCTGATGCTGGATTCACTACTCGTACCTACCGCAATCGTTGCCTTGGCCGAAATCGGCGACAAGACGCAACTGCTCGCGCTCATTCTCGCTGCCCGTTTCCGCAAGCCCTGGCCGATCATCGCCGGTATCGTCGCCGCGACCCTGGCCAACCACGCGGCCGCCGGTGCAGTCGGTGCCTGGGTCGGGAGTTTCTTCTCGGATACGATGCTGCACTGGATCCTCGCCGCGAGCTTCGCCGCCACGGCGCTGTGGACCCTGGTCCCGGACAAGATGGATGACGACGAGGCCAGCACCGCCCGCAAGTTCGGGCCGTTCCTGACCACGCTTATCGCGTTCTTCCTGGCGGAAATCGGCGACAAGACGCAGATCGCGACAGTAATGCTCGCAGCCCAGTATCCAGAGCTTTGGCTGGTGATCATCGGTACCACCCTCGGCATGCTGATTGCCAACGTGCCCGTGGTATTGGCCGGTAACTTTGCCGCGGACAAATTGCCATTGACCCTGATCCGTCGACTGGCGGCGTCGGCGTTCTTCATCCTGGCGATTGTCGCGGTGTACAAGGCGATGCAGAGCAGCGGGTGGGTTTGACGGGGTAAGGCAGTCATTGTGGCGAGGGAGCTTGCTCCCGCTGGGCTGCATAGCAGCCCCAAACCAGATGATCGCGTTTTGTCAGATTCGACGCGTAATCAGGATCTACGACTGCTCCGCAGCCGAGCGGGAGCAAGCTCCCTCGCCACAAAAGCCGAGGAGTCTCATCTTTTGTTGAACTCAATCAGGACTTCTTGGCTTGCTCGTAAAGCGGCATGACTTTCGGAATCGCCGCCTGCAACGCCGCAATACGGCTCGACGACGCCGGGTGAGTACTCATGAACTCCGGTGGCGCACCATCCGAGACCTTGCTCATCTTGTTCCACAGGGTGATCGCGGCATTCGGGTTGTAACCGGCGCGGGCGGCCAGTTCCAGGCCAATCAGGTCCGCCTCGTTTTCATTGGCGCGGCTGTTGGGCAAGGTCATGCCGTAGTTGGCCACGGTATCGGCCAGGGCCATGGTGTCCTGCCCCAATCCTAACAAGGCACCGGCGCCCTGCTTGGCCATTTCGATGCCGTAAGCCTTGGACATCGCTTCACGACCGTGCTCGCGCAGGGCGTGGGCGATTTCATGGCCCATGATCGCGGCGATTTCATCGTCGGTCAGCTTCAGGGTGTCGATCAACCCGGTGTAAAAGATGATCTTGCCGCCAGGGCCGCAGTTGGCGTTGAGCTCATCGCTCTTGATCAGGTTGACTTCCCACTTCCACTGGGCCGCGTCCGGACGAAACGTCGGCGCCTGGGCAATCAGCCGGTCGGCAATCGCCTGAACCCGTCTGGCTTCAGCGCTGGTTTTGTCCAGCACACCTTTGCTGGACGCTTCGCCCACGGTCTTCTGATAGGACTGAGCGTACATCTGGTCGACCTCTTGCGAGGACAACATGCTGAACATGTACTGCTTGCGTTCAATGCCCACGGCACCGCCGCTGGTGGTATTGACCGACTGACAACCGGTGAGCAGCAGCGCTGTGCTCAGTGCGCTGACAACCAAAATCTTGTTCATCAAAAAACTCCCAGAAAACATGCCGCGTATCCTAGGCGTGGAAATGTATCGACGCCAGATACAATGGATGTAAGACGCACAATTCGGACAAATCTCTCATCGCCGTAGAAAAAAATTCACATACAGCGACAACCCGCAATTCATCACACGCGCATTGATTCAATTACGACATCCGGCATGCAAAAACAGTCATTTCAACTGCCCACGCTCATGCCCGCCCGACACCCTGCCGATACAGCTCCGCAGACGTCCTTTCCCGTGCGGAGCCCCCATGAAATTCAAGTCGATCCAGTTTTCCGTGGCGGCCCTTGCCGGCGCCATTGTCCTTAGTGTCGTGGCAGCGCTGGTGGTGTACGCGCTGTTCTCCGGCGCCCGGACCCAAGACATGGTCCAGGAGCGGACCCAGGCCCAATTCGAGCAAGTCATCGAACAGCGCCTGACGTCCCTGGCGCAAACCCAGGTCAGCCAGATCCAGCGCGAACTCGAAGCACCGCTGCTGATTGCCGGCGGACTGGTGCGAGTGAACGCCCTGATCGGCACACCGAGGGCCGACGGCCAGCCGGCACTGAGCCTCAGCCGCGAGCAACTTATCGGCCTGATCAAGGAAAACGTGGTCAAGAACCCGAAGATCCTCGGCACTTACATCGGCTGGGAAAAAGACGCACTGGATCACAACGACGCGGCCTACGTCGGCACCCAGGTAGTCGGCATCGACGCCGCCAACGGGCGTTTCCTGCCCTGGTGGTTCCGCAACGACGACGGCACCCTGGGCCTGGACAAACTGGTGGACGTCGACGACCAGAAGACCCTGTCCACCGGCGTGCGCGCCAGCGAGTACTACCTGTGCTCGAAAGAAACCAAAAAATCCTGCGTGATCGATCCGGCGCCTTATAAGGTCGGCGATAAAATCGTCATGCTCGCCTCCTTCATTGAACCGATCATGCTCAACGGCGCTTTCCAGGGCATCGTCGGCGCCGACCTGTCGGTGAACTTCATCCAGGAAATGCTCCTGGGCGCCAACCAGAAACTCTACAGCGGCGCCGGGGAAATGGCCCTGATCGGCGGCAATGGCCGGATCGTTGCCTACACCAAGGATCCGGGCAAATTCGGCGAGAAGGTCAGCGACATCCTCGACAGCAAACAGATCGCCAACATGGCCAATCTCAAGCGCGGCGAAGTTACCTACACCGTCGACAAGGCCCAGGGCCGGATCGAGTTGTACCTGCCGTTCGGCATCGGCCAGACCGATGCCCGCTGGACCCTGATGCTGCAATTGCCGCTGAATGCGGTCATGGCCGACCTGCAAAAACTCCAGGCCGACCTGGACGCACAGCGCAAATCCGACACCTTCGGCATGGCGATGGTCGGCCTGGTGATTGCCGGTATCGGCTTGCTGGTGATCTGGCTGGTGGGCCACGGCATCGCCCGCCCGCTCAAGCAGATGGTGGCCATGCTCGACGATATCGCCCAGGGCGAAGGTGACCTGACCCGACGCCTGAGCAGCGACCGTGCCGATGAACTGGGCTCGATCGCCAAGGGTTTCAATACTTTCCTGGCCAAGTTGCAGGCGATGATCACCCAGGTGGTGACGTCGGTGCAGAGCGTCAGCGATTCGTCGGAACACACCGCCGACATCGCCATCCGCACCAACACCGGTGTGCACAAGCAGATGGCCGAGATCGATCAGGTGGCCACCGCCGTGCAGGAAATGACCGCCACCGCCCAGGACGTGGCGCGCAATGCGACCCAGGCCGCACAAGCCGCCAGCCATGCCGACCAAGCCGCGAGCCAGGGCATGCAGATCGTGCGCGACACCTCGAACTCGATTGGCGCCCTCGCCGTGGAAATCGGCCGGGCTGTCGGCGTGGTGCAAACCCTGGCCAAGGACAGCGAAAACATCAACGCCATCCTCACTGCCATTCGCGGGATCGCCGAGCAGACCAACCTGCTGGCCCTGAACGCGGCCATCGAAGCCGCCCGCGCTGGTGAACAGGGCCGAGGTTTTGCCGTGGTGGCCGACGAGGTGCGTAACCTGGCGCAGAAGACGCAAAAGGCCACCGAAGAAATCCAGGCCATGATTCAGCAGCTGCAACAAGGCACGCGGGACGTGGTGCGGGTCATGGAAGACAGCCAGAACCGCACGGACGAAAGCGTGCAGCACGCGGCCAAGGCTGCCGAAGCGCTGGAAACCATTACTCAAGCGGTGTCGGTGATCAACGACATGAACACCCAGATTGCCAGCGCGGCTGAAGAGCAAAGTGCAGTGGCGGACGACATCAACCGCAACGTGATCAACATCGGCCAAGTGGCCAACGAAGTGGCCGGTGGTGCGGATGAGTCGAGTGCGGCCAGTGCGGACTTGACCAAGCTGGCCGAGCAGCAGCGACGCTTGATCAATCAGTTCAGGGTTTGACCTTCAGGCCCTCTTCGCGAGCTTGCTCGCGATGGGGCCGGTTCAGCCACCCAATAACTCAACCCGGAGTGAGGCACTCCGGCCCATTGAGCTTCGGATCATTCACCATGTTGGCCAGGACCCGTTCGCGCAATGCGGCAGGCTCGCTGGCCAGCAAGGCTTGCAAAGCATGCAACGGCGTCTCGGGATCCAGCCACGCGGCCTGCCCCGCCTCATCAAGAATCAACGGCCGCCGCTGGCTCGCCGCCGGCTGGGTAATCACGGCGGTACTCAGCCACACCTGCTCCTGCACCGGATACGCCTCCCAGATCGCCGCAAAAAATAATGACGAGCCCTCCCCCGGCGTCAGCCAGTACGGGCGCTTGCGCGTCGTACCGCGCCATTCGTAGAAACCATTGGCCGGCAACAGGCAGCGGCGCTCGCGCAAGGCCTGGCGAAACATTGGCTGTTCGGCAACGGTTTCGGCGCGGGCGTGGGCCGGGGTGCGAGACAGATCGGTCAGCCAGGGGGGCGTCAGGCCCCAGCGGGCACGAGCCAGCGTGCGCTGGCCGTCAGGCTCGGCCCGCAGCATCAACACCGAATCATTGGGGGAAATGTTCCACTGCGCCTGCTGGTCGGCGGGAAAACCAGGCAGCGCCGCGAAGGCGGGGTTCCAGCGAAACAGGGCATAACGTCCACACATGGGGCAACACGGCTCTTGATCAAACGAACGCCAGCCTAACAGACCAGCGTGCCGGGAAAGCTGTCCGGTTCATCGCCGGACAGCGGCAGCGCGGCATTGTACGCGGTGATCAGCTCGCGGGCGTAAGCAGCCTGATCGTTCTCGACCGACAGCCCGAGCAGGCCATAGATCGGCAACTCGCCGCTGCCTCCGAGCAAATCACGGCCCACCAGATGCGCCTCGATACCCTCGCTGGCGAGCATGCCTTGCAGCAACTCGCCTTCCATCAGGTTTTCCGGATCGTAGATGCGCTGCATACACGCTCCTCACTCGTTTTCGCTGAACACTTCGAGATGCCATTCCTCATCATGAACCTGCAACACGAAGGTTATCGGCCGGCAGCACACCTGGCAGTCTTCAATATAGGTCTGATCGCCACCGGACAAATCCAGCGTCGTCTCGACTTCCTCACCACAATACGGACATTCATATTGCGTAGTTTCCAGCATCGCGGTCTCCCAGGTGACTTGTGCGTATAATCGCCGGTCTATTTGCAGGGCTATTTTTGTCTGGCTACTTTTTCAGACCGTGCCCCGCCGGTTTTCGATCAAAACCTTTACTTACCCTAGCCGTTTCTAACAAGAGAGCATGATGGGCGAATTCGATGCCATCCGACCTTACGACGACAGTGAAGTCCCGGCAGTGCTGGCACGACTGCTCGGCGACAAGGCGTTTCTAGATATCCTCACCCACTTTCGCTTCCCGCGTTTCGCCGGCGCTTTAGGCTGGGCACTCAAACCTCTTATAGCCCATCGGCTGCGCCGTGAGTTTGCCGGCATTACCTCCGTGGCCACGTTACAGGACAAAGTCGAGCATTACGTCGACCATACCATCGAGCGCGCCACCGACGGTGTTACCTATACCGGGGTGGAGCAATTCAAGTCCGGCAGCGCCTACCTGTTCATCGCCAACCACCGCGACATTGTGATGGACCCGGCCTTCGTCAACTATGCCGTGTACCACGCAGGCCTGCCGACCCCGCGTATCGCCATTGGCGACAACCTGCTGCAAAAGCCTTTCGTCAGCGACCTGATGCGCCTGAACAAGAGCTTCATCGTGCACCGCTCGATCAGCGGACGCCGGGAGAAAATGGCGACTTATCAACTGTTGTCGGCGTACATCAACCATTCGATCCGCAACGATTGCGCCTCGATCTGGATCGCCCAGGCCGAAGGCCGCGCCAAGGACGGTGACGATCGTACCGAATCGGCGATCCTCAAGATGTTCCACATGAGCCGCAAGGACGAGCCGTTCGGCGAAGTCATTCAGTCGCTGAACCTGACCCCGGTGTCGATCAGCTACGAGTACGACCCATGCGATCAGGCCAAGGCCCGCGAGCTTTACATCCGCGCCACCACCGGCAGCTACACCAAGGTGCCGGGCGAGGATGACGTGAGCATCGCCAAGGGCATCACCGGCTACAAGGGCCGGGTGCACGTGAACTTTGCCGCGCCGATCACCGAACTGTTCGAAGACACCAAGCAATTGGCGGTCGAGATGGACAGGCAAATCCTCAGCGGATACCGCCTGTTCCCGGTGCACTACCTGGCTTACGCGCAGTGGAAAGACGCCGATTCGCAGTTGCAGGTGCCGAAAGCGGCCGAAGTGTTCCCGGCCGCGGAGCTGGCCAAGGCCCGGGAAGAATGGCAACGCCGCCTGGATGCCTGCCCTGAAGAGCATCGTCCATTCCTGGTGCTGCAATATGCGACGCCGGTGCGCAATCAGTACCGGGTGAAGGCAGGGTTGCCGCTGTAAGCGGTTTCGGCCAGATGTGAAAACGGCGCTTTTTGTGGCGAGGGGGCTTGCCCCCGTTCGGCTGCGTAGCAGTCGCAAGCTTCTTGGGGCCGCTTCGCAGCCCAACGGGGGCATGCCCCCTCGCCACAGGGTTTACTTCAGATTCAAACCTGAGTGCTGATCCACGACACCAGCAACGCCATCCCCATGCAGGCAAAACCGAAGATGTAGAAAAACCGGTTCATGCGCAAGGTCGCCCAGTCCAGCGTGGGCTCTACGTTGGGGCTGCTCTGGCGCTGCGCCTGCAAACTGGCCATCGCGCGCAGTTCGCGACGACGGGTGGCGTGCAGCAACCAGCCGCCCGGGAAGGCAAAGAGCAAGGCCAGCAAATTGATCAATCTGGCGGGATGGGCGAAAAACAGCGTCATCAAGTGCAGCGACATCACAAACCTCAAGTAAAACAGGTGGCAGGTGCCAGACCGGCGACCGCGGCGCGGATTCTACCGAAAGCCTGCGCGCCTGCCCTCTGTTTCCGACAAATAACGAAGCAGTTGATCAATGGCTGTCCTGAGTCACGGCTTCGTCATCTGTATCGGCGATCATTCGCGCCTCGAAACCGACAGGGACCTCGTCATGCTCCACGCCGAAAACCAGGATCGTCTTTACCTCATCACCCCCAGCGAAGAACAACAAGCCCTCGTCGGCAGCCTCGCCTTCAACGTTCAGGATCGCCATTGGCTGGTGTATTGCGCACTCGGTGGCCACCAGCATGCGGATTTGCCGGAGGCGGATTTACTGACGGGCGTGAGCGTGCTGGACTTTTACTCGCAAGCTGCCTGACACCCCTGATCCCCTGTGGGCCGGTGTACATCCATAAAAAACGCAGCCATGAAAAAGCCCGGGACCATCACTGGCACCGGGCTTTTTCACATCCAGCGAAGGTTACTCGCCGAGAATCTGACCCACGGTCGGGTCCTTGAACAGGCGGGTCAACGCATCACTGAGCACATCGCTGACCAGCTTGGTGTTGGTTTCCTGGTTCGGCGCCATACCGAAGCGCTGGTCCAGGGACGAACCATAACGGCCGCTGTAGCGACGGTTGGCGTTCTGCACATCCGAGCGGAAGGTCGCACCGATGGTGGCTTCGGTCACGTACATGCCTTCCTTGGGCGACTGGTACTTCAACTCCGTCAGGGTCACGGTCAGTTGCGGTGCATTCATGGCGTTGTTCGTCGGGGTAAAGCCCAGCAGACGCACGGCGGCTTCAGCCTGGGCCTGCAGCTTCGGCAGGATCTGCGCGCTCTGCACGGTGATTGCGCTGGTTTCCGGATACAGGCCACCACGGGTGCCCAGCGTCGGCGACGGGCGACCGTCCACTACACGCACCACGACGGGCTGACCATGGCCGACCGGGGCCAGTTGAGTGGTCAGCTTGGGTTCCGGGCTCAGTTGTTGCGGGCTGTTGGCGCAGCCAACCAGAGTCAAACTGGTCACAGTGATCAAACCGAACAACAGGCGTTGCAACATGCTCTTCTCTCCAGAATCAGGCACAAACAGGCCGGCAGTATAGCGGTGCGCCACTGCCGGGAACCAGCACCTGACAGTGATAACTGAAATGTCTGACCATCCTATTTGAGAGCGGTTTCCTGTCACCAAGATGTCACTACTCAGACACTTGCGCGTCATCACCCGTGCGCTATGTTGGCGTTAGTCACCTAATACGGTAATCATCATGCGCCATTTGATTTCGCTGTTCGCGCCACGCCCACTGCATCGCTGCTTCGCCCTGCTCGACCGCAACGGCCACTGCCAGGCCTTCAAGCAGTGCAGTCTCCAGCCCATGGGCGATGGCTGGGTTGAAATCGAAGAGATCCGCCTGAACTGGCTGAATCAGCCGCTGCCTGCCGGCACCCGCGTCGTTTCGCAGCAGCAACAGCCACGCTCGCGTGCACAGCAACTGATGACGACCTGACCAAACACCTAATAAAAGTCATTAAACACGACCATTTCCCTGCGTTTCTTAGATACAATCTCCCCCCGATTATAAGGACGTCTCCTGATCGGGCCTCGCAGCATCGTCAATGCGCTTGTATTGACACCCCGCACTGCCCACAGAGAGCCGCCCACACAGATCGAGTGAAGCTGGCGCGCTTGCTGTTTTGTTGAGCAAAACCTCCACTTTTCGCGAATCTGCAGAGCTGTCATTACGCTCGGTCACTGAGCTGTTTGCCCGTTTTGCCTGCCCTGTATCCCATGGCGGCAATCCATCCGGGCACGGTGCCAGGCTGGGACAGCCCTTTTTGAGGTTCACGTCTTCAAAAGAGCGTGAAAAAAACGGGTTTTCACAACTTCACAAGAGTGTGGCGAGCAAATGAATAGTTTTGCGTCTGAACATGCACCATTAGCGTCTACAACAGCCCAACGACACAGGACCGAGTATTCCTCGAACACCGGAGCCTGAAGCCTGTCCGCTACGGATTTGGTTGCACAAACGGATGTATCGACCATAAGTCGAATTGCCTCCCGCGCGCTGAAATGAGTTCATATGGCTCATAGGCCCGGCAGGTAGCGTCCGTCGAAGTTGCGATAAATTGCGAAGATTCGGACATGGCGATCCTGCCATGGGTACCTGGGGCAACACTGACACGCCCCGTCACTCCTGGCAGCCATGCCGACAATTTGGTGCTGCAGATTTTGGAGACGCGTTAAATGGCGCATAACGAAGCAGTCGACGTAGTACTGGTTGGGGCCGGCATCATGAGTGCCACCCTTGCAGTACTGCTCAAAGAGCTCGACCCCGCGATCAAGCTGGAAGTCGTCGAGCTGATGGATTCCGGTGCCGCGGAGAGTTCCAACCCGTGGAACAACGCCGGTACCGGTCACGCCGGGCTGTGTGAGCTCAACTACACGCCGCAGGCCGCCGATGGCGCCGTCGACATCAAGAAAGCCGTGCACATCAACACCCAGTTCGAGGTGTCGAAGCAATTCTGGTCGTACCTGACCAAAAAAGGCACGTTCGGCTCGTGCAAATCGTTTATCAGCCCGGTGCCACACCTGAGCTTCGTGCAGGGCGACAGCGGCGTGTCCTTCCTCAAGGAACGCTTCAAGGTGCTGAGCAAGCACCACGCCTTCTCGGACATGGAATACACCGAAGACAAGGCCAAAATGGCCGAGTGGATGCCGCTGATGATGCCTGGCCGCGATCCTGGCGAAAACCTCGCCGCGACCCGCGTGATCAATGGCACCGACGTAAACTTCGGCGCCCTGACCAACCAGTTGCTCAAGCACCTGACCAGCGCACCCGATGCCCAGGTCAAGTACTGCAAGCGCGTGACCGGCCTCAAGCGCAGCAACGGCGGCTGGACTGTCAGCATCAAGGACGTCAACAGCGGCAACACCCGTGAAGTCGACGCCAAGTTCGTCTTCCTCGGCGCTGGCGGTGCGGCACTGCCGTTGCTGCAGGCTTCGGGCATCGAAGAGAGCAAAGGCTTCGGCGGTTTCCCGATCAGCGGCCAATGGCTGCGTTGCGATAACCCGGAAGTGGTCAAGCACCACCAGGCCAAGGTCTACAGCCAGGCTGCCGTAGGCTCGCCGCCAATGTCCGTGCCGCACCTGGACACCCGTGTAGTCGAAGGCAAGAAGTCCCTGCTGTTCGGACCTTATGCCGGCTTCACCACCAAGTTCCTCAAGCACGGCTCCTTCATGGACCTGCCGATGTCGGTTCGCGCCGGCAACATCGGGCCGATGCTGTCCGTGGCAAAAAACAACATGGACCTGACCAAGTACCTGGTCAGCGAAGTGATGCAGTCGATGGAGCAGCGCCTGGAGTCCCTGCGTCGCTTCTACCCTGAGGCGAAAGCTGAAGACTGGCGCCTGGAAGTGGCCGGCCAACGGGTGCAGATCATCAAGAAAGACCCGAAAAAAGGCGGCATCCTGCAATTCGGCACCGAACTGGTCGCAGCCAAGGACGGTTCCCTGGCAGCACTGCTCGGCGCTTCGCCAGGTGCCTCGGTGACTGTTTCGATCATGCTTGAGCTGATCGAAAAATGCTTCCCGGGCAAAACCAAGGGCGAATGGGCTACCAAACTGGCCGAAATTTTCCCGGCCCGTGAAAAGGTCCTGGAAACCGACGCTGCGCTGTATCGCAAGATCAACACGCAGAACAACGTTGCCCTGGAACTGGTTGAAGCCAGCAGCGAGACCGAAAGCTACGCTTGATTCGGCCTTATGAAAAACGCCCCGTTCTCACTGAGAGCGGGGCGTTTTTTTATGTCCGGGCAAACCTGATTCGTGGCGATGTGCCTGAGGAATCAGCCGCGAGCTTTTTCGATCAACTCGATGTAGTCCGGCGCGTTGCGCTGATCCTTGATCAGGGCAACGAAGTCGTTGCCGTGCTCATCCTTGCCATTCACGTCGTAACCCGCTTCGACGAAGAACGTCAGGAAACGCGCGAAATCGTCGATGCGCAGGCCACGGTAGGCCTTGACCAGCTTGTGCAGGGACGGAGAAGTCGCGTCGACCGGTTCGAAATCGAGGAACAACTTGATCTGCTCATCGCCGATCTCGTCACCAATCACTTGTTTTTTATCTTTACGCATTGCCGACTCCAGCTCGCAGACATTTCACGGGGCGGGCAGTTTACCCCTGCGCGGGCTCAAGGCTCAACGCGGACGAGTGCTGCCGGTGTGCAGATCGGCCCAGACATGGCCATTGGCGTAGCTGAGAAACTGGCAATACACCGTGTCGTTGCGCAACAAGTCGATCACCACCCGGTATTGCGCCAGCGGGTAATAGAGGGTCAGGGTCTTGCTCGACTCGTCGTAAACCGGTTTTTTCAGGCTTTTGCTTTCACCATCGAAGTTGACCAGCACCTGACTGATGGTGGCGCCCTTGTTCAGGGATTTGCCCTTGAGCCGAATCATCAGCGGCGAAGTGACCGGAATCGGCTGTTGATTGGACTGACGCTGAGCGCCGACCACCACCGAATAATCGGTGACCTGCATCAGTTGCTGCTGTTCGGGGTCAGCATCGCGCAGCGTTAGATCGTCCGGCGGCAGAAATTGACTGTGCATGGGCGCCGGCGCGGCGGCCAATGGCAGGCTGAGGACCAGCAACAGGGCGGCGCAGCTGCGGATAAAAGGGCTCATGGCAGGCTCCGGAGTCGGGGCCGGGCACTTTACCATGGGCTGAAGGAAGTGGTTCAAGTGCACAGAAACCACTGTGGGAGCGAGCTTGTTCGCGATGACGTCGGCACATCCAGCATCAATGTGTCAGTGACATAGCCATTGCGAGCAAGCTCGCTCCCACAGGTTAAGGATCAGTCGAACTGCGCGCGCATCCAGGCCTGATACTCGGCAACGCCGGGCTCGCCTTCGCGCGGTGCCCAATGCGCCAGCTCACCCTCACCGACCGGACGGTAAGGACCGGCCTTGCATTCGAACATCAGGCTGTCGGCCTCCAGCACCACCAAACCGTGGAACACACCGCTTGGCAGGTCCACGCCAACACAGTCGCCACCGGCCTGCAGCACGGTCTTGCTCAGCACCGTACCGACCTCGTCAAAGATCAACACGCCCAGCCGCCCCTTGAGGACCAACAGGGTTTCGGCCTTGTTGTCGCCCAGATGCCGGTGAGGCGGGATATACGTGGACGGCTGCAACCCCACCGCCATGCGATGGCAAGCGTCTTCCATCTGATGGAAGTTGTAATGCTGGCGCCCACGAGGATTAGTCGCGGCTTTCCCGGCCAGTTCGGCGAACAAGGTCTGATCCAGAAAGCGAGGCGTATCCATGTCTTACATTCCTTTAACGGCGAAAATCCCGTTGGCATTACGCCAGTAGCCTTTGTAGTCCATACCGTAACCGAAGATGTAGCGGTCGATGCACGGCAGACCGACGAAATCGGCCTTCAGGTCCGGACGGGCCTTGCGGTCGTGGTCTTTGTCGATCAGCACGGCAGTGTGCACTTTACGGGCACCGGCGTGTTTACAGAAATCGATGATCGCGCCCAGGGTGTGACCTTCATCGAGGATGTCGTCGATGATCAGCACGTCACGGTCGATGAAGGAAACTTCCGGCTTGGCTTTCCAGAACAGGTCGCCCCCGCTGGTTTCGTTGCGATAGCGGGTGGCGTGCAGGTAGGACGCTTCCAGCGGGAAGTTCAGATAGGTCAGCAGCTTGCCGGAGAAAATCAGCCCGCCGTTCATCACGCAGAACACCACCGGGTTGCTGTCGGCCATTTGTTCGTTGATTTGTGCACCGACGCGGGCGATGGCCGCCTCGACTTCAGCTTCGGTGTACAGGCAGTCAGCCTCTCGCATGATTTGACGGATATGCTCGAGATCAGCGGACATGGCGCTCTCCAGGGGTTTGAGGGGGAGGGACGGATTCGGAAAAGCGGGCAAAGGTACGCATCCCGCACGGCCAGATCAAGCGTTTGTGGACTAACGTACTGTATGTCTATAGGACAACACCCTCGGATAGATTAATCTAGGCCGGTTTTTTTGCCCGCCGCCGGAGCCTTTCCCCATGCCCATCCATGAGATCCGCCACCCGCTGATCCGTCATAAACTTGGCCTGATGCGCCGCGCAGACATCAGCACCAAGAATTTCCGTGAGCTCGCTCAGGAAGTCGGCGCCTTGCTGACCTATGAAGCCACCAAAGACCTGCCGCTGGAATCCTACGATATCGAAGGCTGGTGCGGCACTGTGTCGGTCGAGAAAATCGCTGGCAAGAAGATTACTGTCGTGCCAATCCTGCGTGCCGGCATCGGCATGCTCGAAGGCGTGCTAAGCCTGATCCCGGGCGCCAAAGTCAGCGCCGTGGGCGTGGCCCGTAACGAAGAAACTCTCGAAGCCCACACCTACCTCGAGAAGCTGGTGCCGGAAATCGACGAACGCCTGGCCATGATCATCGACCCGATGCTCGCCACCGGCGGCTCGATGGTTGCCACCATCGACCTGCTGAAAAAGGCCGGCTGCCGCGACATCCGAGCCATGGTGCTGGTTGCCGCGCCGGAAGGCATCGCCGCCGTAGAGAAAGCTCACCCGGACGTGATCATCTACACCGCTTCCATTGATCAAAAACTGAACGAACACGGTTACATCATCCCAGGGCTGGGCGATGCCGGTGACAAGATCTTCGGCACCAAGCAGAAGGACGCGTGACCATGCAGCAAGAGTTCAACGATCCGCTCTGGCGCACGGTGCTGTCGGGTGCACAGATGCTGTTCGTGGCCTTCGGCGCCCTGGTGTTGATGCCGCTGATTACCGGCCTCGACCCGAACGTGGCGCTGTTCACGGCCGGCCTGGGGACGATCCTGTTCCAGATCGTCACCGGGCGTCAGGTGCCGGTGTTCCTGGCATCGAGCTTTGCCTTCATCACCCCGATCATTCTCGCCAAGGGTCAGTTCGGCCTGGCTGCGACCATGGGCGGCGTGATGGCGGCAGGTTTCGTCTACACCTTCCTCGGCCTGGCCGTGAAGATCAAAGGCACAGGCTTCATCGACCGCCTGCTGCCGCCGGTGGTGATCGGGCCGGTGATCATTTCGATCGGCCTGGCCATGGCACCGATTGCCGCCAACATGGCCATGGGCAAGGCCGGCGACGGCAGCGAATTGATTCATTACCAGACGGCGATGATGATCTCGATGCCCGCGTTGCTGACCACGCTGATCGTCGCGGTATTCGGCAAGGGCATCTTCCGCCTGGTGCCGATCATCTCCGGCGTGCTGGTGGGCTTCGGCATGGCGTTCTACTTCGGCGTGGTCGATACCGCGAAGATTGCGGCGGCACCGTGGTTCGCCATCCCGCACTTCACCGCACCGGAATTCAACTGGCAGGCGATTCTGTTCATCGTTCCGGTAGCCCTGGCCCCGGCCATCGAACACATCGGCGGCGTGATTGCCGTAGGTAGCGTGACCGGTCGCGATTACCTGAAGAAGCCCGGCCTGCACCGCACCCTGCTCGGCGACGGCATCGCCACCACGGCGGCCGGTCTGTTCGGCGGTCCGCCCAACACCACCTACGCCGAGGTGACCGGCGCAGTCATGCTGACCAAGAACTACAACCCGAAAATCATGACCTGGGCGGCGATCTTCGCCATCAGCCTGGCGTTCATCGGCAAGTTCGGCGCACTGTTGCAAAGCATTCCGGTGCCGGTGATGGGCGGGATTCTGTGCCTGTTGTTCGGTTCGATCGCGGCGGTGGGGATGAACACGCTGATCCGCCACAAGATCGATCTGGGCGAGGCGCGCAATCTGGTGATTGTTTCGGTGACCCTGGTGTTCGGGATCGGCGGCGTGCTGATCGGTACCGGTACCGGGCCGGACGATTTCGGCCTCAAGGGCATCGCGCTGTGCGCGGTGGTGGCGATTGGCTTGAACCTGATTCTGCCGGGCAATGACAGCTGGAAGCACAAGAAGGCGGATGAGCCGCTGATCTAACAGCTTGAGATGTTTGTAGTCTGCCAGATAGCTATCGCGAGCAAGCTCGCTCCCACAAATTGGAATGCATTTCCCTGTGGGAGCGAGCCTGCTCGCGAAGCTTTTAAAGCGCCAACGGCGCGCGCTCGCACAACGCACTCAACGCCCGCGCCCAATGCGGATCATCGTTGAGGCACGGCACCAGCACCAGGTCCTCGCCCCCCGCTGCGCGGAATTGCTCCTTGCCGCGATCACCGATCTCTTCCAGGGTCTCGATGCAATCGGCAACGAACGCCGGGCACATCACCAGAACCTTTTTCACCCCGCTTTTGGCCAATTCATCCAGGCGCGCCTCGGTGTAGGGTTCGATCCATTTGGCGCGCCCCAGACGCGACTGGAACGACACCGACCACTTGCCCTCCGGCAACCCCATGCGTTTGGCAAACTCTGCCGCCGTACGCAGGCACTGGCCGCGATAACAGGTGGCGACCACCTCCGGTGGCGCCCCGGCGCAGCAATCACCGCCACCCTCGAAGCTGTGACCGGGGTTGAGCTTCTTCAGATGCCGTTCCGGCAACCCATGAAAACTCATCAGCAAGTGATCGAAGTCCTGCTGCAAATGCGGCCGGGTCGTGACCACCAGCGCATCGAGGTATTCCGGCTGGTCGTAGAAAGGCTGGAGCACCGACAACTGTACATCGAGGTTTTTCTCGCGCACCACGCGCTTGGCCTCTTCGATGACCGTAGTCGTGGTGCTGTCGGCGAACTGTGGATACAGCGGCGCCAGGGTGATTCGCTTGTGCCCCGCCGCAACCATCCGAACCAGAGTCGATTCAATCGACGGCTCGCCGTAACGCATCGCCAATTCGACCGGGCCGTGCTGCCATTGACGGGTCATCGCTTGTTGCAGGCGACGACTGAGCACCACCAGCGGCGAGCCCTCGTTCCACCAGATCGAGGCATAAGCATGGGCCGACTGCTCGGGACGCTTGATCAGGATCAGCGACACCAGCAGACGCCGAACCGGCCATGGCAGGTCGATCACGTACGGGTCCATCAGAAATTGATTGAGGTAGCTGCGCACATCCGCCACCGAGGTGGAAGCAGGTGAGCCCAGGTTGACCAGAAGCAACGCGTGATCGGTCATGCAACGTCCTATTTCAAAGGCGACCGGACAGATCGTCCAGAGCCGCGCGCAAATCCATGAACTTAAAAGTGAAACCAGCCTGTAACAAACGCACGGGAGTGGCGCGCTGGCCGCCCAGCAGCAACAGCGACAACTCGCCCAGCCCCACCTTCAATGCGAAGGCCGGCATCGGCATGAACGCCGGGCGATTCAACACGCCGCCCAACGCCTTGGCAAACTCGCGATTGCGCACCGGTTTGGGCGCGCACGCATTATAGGGACCGCCGGCCTCGTTGCGATGCAGAAGAAAATCAATCAGGGCGATTTGATCGTCGATATGAATCCATGGCATCCACTGCCGGCCGTTGCCGATCGGCCCACCCAGGCCCAGTTTGAACGGCAGTAACAGCCGCGACAAAAAGCCGCCCTCCGCCGACAGCACCAACCCGGTTCGAATGAGGATGACGCGAATGCCCAGCGTTTCAGCCCGCAGTGCAGTCTCTTCCCAGGCAATGCACAACTGGCTGGCGAAATCTTCGCTGACCGGCCCCGAGTCCTCGGTCAGTTCGCGCTCGCCACCGTCGCCATACCAGCCGACAGCCGAACCGGAAATCAATACCCGTGGTTTCTGCTCGCGATTTTCGAGCCACGCCAGCAAGGTTTCGGTGAGGGTGATGCGGCTGCTCCACAACAAGGCTTTACGCTTGTGCGTCCAAGGCCGGTCGGCAATCGGCGCTCCGGCCAGATTGACGATCGCATCGATCTGCTCCTGCCCCAGATCCTCCAGCCGGGCAACTCCACGCACTTGGGCACCACATATTTTCGCGACTTTTTCAGGCTTGCGACTCCAGACTGTCAGGCGATGTCCCTGGCCCAACCAGTGCCGACAGAGCTGACGTCCTATCAAACCAGTACCGCCGGTCAGCAATATGTGCATGACTTCTCCCTCGCGTGGCGTTTTACCTTGTCCATTAGTCTATTTTTATAAGCAGGGATCTTTGGTATCGAACAGGCGCTATGTTTAACAATAGGCCAAGCTGTCAGATCGAGAGCGCTAAAAGTTATACCAAAAAACAATATTGTACAGGTTTGAACCCCGGCGTAGTCTGTACAGAAAGGTAAACGAGGCCCCTATGACTGTACCTATCGCAATCATCGGCACCGGCATTGCCGGACTCTCCGCCGCCCAAGCCCTGACTGACCTCGGGCATGTGGTTCAACTGTTCGATAAAAGTCGTGGCAGCGGCGGGCGCATGTCGAGCAAGCGCAGCGATGCGGGGGCTCTGGACATGGGCACGCAGTATTTCACTGCCCGCGACCGGCGTTTTGTCAACGAAGTTCAGCGCTGGCAGGCCAAAGGCTGGGTCGCCGAGTGGACGCCGCAGCTGTACACCTACCATGGCGGCCAACTCAACCTGTCGCCGGACGAACAGACCCGCTGGGTCGGCACGCCCCGCATGAGTGCCATCACCCGCGCGCTGCTCGGCGACCTCGAAGTGCATTTCGCCTGCCGGATCACCGAAGTTTATCGCGGTGAAGAACACTGGCACCTGCAGGACGCCGAGGGCTTCACCCACGGACCGTTCAGCCACGTGGTCATCGCCACGCCGGCCCCCCAGGCCACGGCTCTGCTGGCATCAGCGCCGAAACTCGCCGGAGCCGCCGCCGGGGTGAAAATGGACCCGACCTGGACCATAGCCCTGGCCTTCGAAACGCCGCTGGAAACGCCCATGGAAGGCTGCTTCGTGCAGGACAGCCCCCTCGACTGGCTGGCCCGCAACCGCAGCAAACCCGGACGTGACAACACCCTCGACACTTGGGTGCTGCACGCCACCAGCGCCTGGAGTCGCCAGCACATCGACTTGTCCAAGGAAGCGGTGATCGAACAGTTGCACGGCGCCTTTGCCGAACTGCTGCACGATTCCATGCCCGCGCCGAGCTTCAGCCTCGCCCACCGCTGGCTTTACGCCCGCCCCGCCAGCAGTCACGAATGGGGCACCCTGGCCGATGCCGACCTGGGGCTGTACGCCTGTGGCGACTGGTGCCTGTCCGGACGCGTCGAAGGAGCCTGGCTCAGCGGTCAGGAAGCCGCCCGCCGCTTGCATGAGCACCTGCAGTAAAGAGCATCAATCCGAACAAATCGCTGCTGTCGTCCTGGACAGCAGCCCGCCACAAAACTTATACACAATGTTTGACTTGTACAACTTCGAATCTATGATGAAGTTATCTTGTACAGACTCGACCGTCTGCACAGGTTCAGATTCGAGGTGCTCCGATGTCCCATGCCCCCGCCAAACAGAAAATCGCCATCAACGCCTGCCTGCTGCACCCGGACTTGCCAGTGGAAGAAGACAGCCGGCTCAATGATCCGGTGCTGCGGGAAAACTTCCTCACCCGCGTGTTCGCCTACAGCGCCTGGCAGCAGCTACGCCAGGAAGGCCTGACCCGGCGCGGTCTCACGGACTTTCACTCGCGCTACAAATACCTGCTGATGGCCCACAACCCGGAGCAGTACAAAGTGCTCGGCAATCTGCTGGGGATCATGGGTCATACCGATCCGAAGGAACTTGGCCCGCGCTACTTCAGTGAACTGATGGTGGCCCTGAAAAAGTGCGCCACCCGCCGCACCCATACCAACGTCCTGCAACACCTCAGTGGCTACCTGAAACAGGCCATCAGCCACGAAGACAAGCAGGAAGTGCAGCACGTGATCAGCCAGTACCGCCTGGGCATCGTGCCGCTGGTGGTGCCGCTGACGCTGCTCAAACATCACTTTCGCCAACACCCCGATCCGTACATCGCACAGCAGGTTTACCTGCAACCGCACCCGGAAAACCTCAGCCTGCGAAACGCCATCTGATGAAAAAAGCACTCGACACCAGTGCCCGCGAAGACCTCGGCGATGACCTTAAAAAGGCGCTGGACGAAGGCTGGCTGCCGATCCGTGAAGTGGCGCGGCAAACCGGCGTCAATGCCGTGACCTTGCGCGCCTGGGAGCGGCGCTACGGCCTGATCGTGCCGCAACGCACACCCAAGGGCCATCGGTTGTTCTCGGCCGACCACGTACAACGCATCCAGACCATCCTCACTTGGCTCAACCGTGGCGTTGCCGTCAGCCAGGTCAAGCCATTGCTCGACACGCCGCAAGCCTTCAGCGAGTCCGTCGACAACGATTGGCACGTCTTGCTGCAAACGTTGTTGCAGGCGGTCAGCGGATTGCAGGAACGTGCCCTGGATGACAGCGTCAATCAGGCGATGGCGCTGTATCCGCCGCGAACCCTGTGCGAGCAATTGCTGATGCCCTTGCTGGCTACTCTGGAGCAACGCTGGCAAGGCCAGTTCGGGGCGCAGATGGAGCGGGGCTTTTTTTGTGCCTGGCTACGCAGCAAGTTCGGTGCGCGCATCTACCATAATAATCGTCAGTTGCGCACCGCGCCGCTGCTGCTGGTCAACCACTCGGACCTGCCCATGGAGCCGCACCTTTGGCTAACGGCCTGGCTGATCAGCAGCGCGGATTGCCCGGTGGAGGTCTTCGACTGGCCGCTGCCTGTCGGAGAACTGGCATTGGCGGTCGAATTTCTGCAGCCCCGTGGGGTTCTGCTGTACTCAAGCAAAGCCCTGAATCCGGCGCAGCTGCCGAAACTTTTCAAAGGCGTCAGTTGCCCAAAAATGATTGCCGGACCAACGGTATGCATCCACCACACCGAGTTGTCCGCAAGTACTGCCGAGATCGCTGATCTGTACCTGGCCGAAGATCCGTTGTCGGCACATCAGGCACTCGTTCAGCACGGGCTGATTTAAATGAATAGCGCGGATACCAAAATGCAATTGATCTGGCTGCGCAGTGACTTGCGCCTACATGACAACACCGCCCTCTCGGCCGCAGCGGCTCGCGGCCCCTGCGTGGCGGTGTATCTGCTGAGTCCGGAACAATGGCTGGAACACGACGATGCGCCCTGCAAAGTGGACTTCTGGTTGCGTAACCTGCGCGAGTTGAGCCGCGAACTGGGTCAACTGAACATTCCCCTGCTGATCCGCCAGGCATCGCGCTGGGATGACGCACCCAGCGTATTGCTGAACCTGTGCCGACAGTGGCAGGTCGACGCGCTGTATCTCAACGAAGAGTACGGCATCCACGAATCCCGTCGCGATGCAGCGGTCGCCCGGACGCTACAGGCCGAAGGCATCGAAGTTCGCCGCTACCTCGATCAATTGTTGTTCAAGCCAGGGAGCGTACTGACCCGCACCGGCACTTACTTTCAGGTCTTCAGCCAATTCCGCAAAGTCTGCTACGAACGACTGCACCACTCGCTGCCCAGCCTGGTCCGCGCGCCGCACAAACAAGCGCCGCTGAACATTGCCAGCGATCCGATCCCCTTGAGCGTCGACGGCTTCGCAACACCTGCTGACAACCTGCGCAACCTGTGGCCGGCGGGCGAAGCGGAAGCCCGGCATCGCCTCGACAGCTTTAGCGTTGCGCAGATCGAGCACTATCAAAGCGAACGGGATTTCCCGGCGAAGCCCGGCACCAGCCAGCTCTCGGCCTATCTGGCCGCCGGGGTGATTTCTGTGCGCCAATGCCTGCACGCGGCCTTGAACAGCAATCAAGGCGAATTCGAAAGCGGCAAGAGCGGCGCCGTTACCTGGATCAACGAACTGCTGTGGCGAGAGTTCTATAAACACATCCTGGTGGGCTACCCACGGGTTTCCTGGCACCGCGCATTTCGTCCGGAAACCGAAGCTCTGGCCTGGCGCAACGCCCCCGAAGAACTGGCCGCCTGGCAACAGGCTCGTACCGGCTTGCCAATCATCGACGCCGCCATGCGCCAACTACTGGCAACTGGCTGGATGCACAACCGCCTGCGCATGGTGGTGGCGATGTTCCTGAGCAAAAACTTGCTGATCGACTGGCGCGAAGGCGAACGTTTTTTCATGCGTCACCTGATCGATGGCGACTTGGCAGCGAACAATGGTGGCTGGCAGTGGAGTTCCTCCACCGGCACCGACTCGGCGCCTTACTTCCGGATTTTCAACCCGTTGAGCCAGTCGGAAAAATTCGACCCCGAAGGCGTGTTCATCAAGCAATGGCTTCCGGAACTGGCCGGGTTGAATAAAAAAAACGTGCACAACCCCGCCAATCTCGGCGGTCTTTTCGGTGTTGTGGATTACCCCTCACCGATCGTCGACCTGAGTACTTCCCGTACACGTGCGTTGACGGCATTCAAAAACCTGCCCTCGCGGCAATACGCCGCGGTTGGGTCATGAGTTACCGCCACCGGGATGACTTCGATGCCGGGTCTTTGCATTATGAACATTTACCCGTATTGGGCCGGGCAATTGCCCGGCTGAAAAGGAGATTGGGATGAGTCGTACACTCGCACGACGATACTGGCTGACAGGCGCAAGCAGTGGCATCGGCGCCGCCCTGGCCGAAGAAATCCTGAAAACCGGTGCGCACCTGGCCGTCAGTTCACGCACCGTGGCACCACTGAAAAACTTGTCGCTACGTTACCCGGGGCAGGTGCTGGTGGTCGCCGGAGACCTGACCAACAGCCAGACCGTACGCGAGATCGGCGAGCAGATTGCCGAGGACTGGGGCTCGCTGGACACCGTGATACTCAACGCCGGCACCTGCGAGTACGTGGATGCCAAGCAGTTCGATGCGTCGATTGTCGAACATGTGGTGCGCACTAACCTGTTGGCCAGCAGCTTTTGCATCGACGCCGCACTGCCTTTGCTGCGGGCCGGCACCGCACCGCATATGGTAGCCATGGCCAGTACGGTGACTTACCTGCCGCTGCCCAAGGCAGAAGCCTACGGCACCTCGAAGGCCGGGCTGCGTTACCTGTTCGAATCCCTGCGCATCGACCTGGCGCATGAAGGTATAGAACTCACGGTGATCAGCCCCGGGTTTGTCGAGACTCCGCTGACGACGAAAAACGACTCCCCCATGGCCTTGAGTTGGCCGGTGGAGAAAGCCGCGCGGCACATCTTCGAAAAACTCAAGGACCGACCGCTGGAAATCGCTTTCCCGGCAGCGTTCATGGCCGCCCTCTGGCCGCTCTCCAAACGGCCGGACCAAGTGAAACTGGAGATAGGCAAACGCATGGTGCGCAGCCAGCCGCCGATCAAGGATCAACCCTGAAAGTCGTCATCATCGGCGGCGGTATCCCGGACGTTTCGATACTTGAGCGTCCGTCAGACCTTTCACACAGCACCCGGTGACTGCCTTACACTGCGCACCATGAAAACCATCCCCCATACGCAAATCGCGGAACCCGCGGTCACCTGCTCGACCTGCGCAGCCTGCTGCTGCCAGCTCGAAGTCATGCTGATCACCGATACGGGCGTGCCTGAACGGTTCATCGATACCGATGACTGGGGCGGGGAAGTGATGCTGCGCCTGGACGACGGCTGGTGTGCCGCGCTGGATCGCAACACGATGATGTGCACCATCTACGAAAAACGCCCGTTGATCTGCCGGGAGTTCGAGATGGGCGCACCGGAGTGCATCGACGAACGCCAGGGGATTTCGACGGCGTATCGCTGAACTGGAAAACAACGTGTCCCCCTGTGGGAGCGAGCTTGCTCGCGATAGCGATTTCAGATTCAACATTGATGTTGAATGAAATATCGTCATCGCGAGCAAGCTCGCTCCCACAGGGGATTTGCAACCCGCTGAAACCGTGGTGCTTACAACGGCAAGGTGTAATGCAGCGAGTAGCTTTCTACACCGTCGTTGGAACTGGCGAGCCCGGCGTTGGAATAGTGCGTCGCGCGGACCCCGACTTCGTGGCCACCATTGAAGCGCAGGCCAAAACCGAACCGGTCTTCAAACTGGAAGGCACTGCCGATGTTGTTGTCTTCGAGTCGGGTATTGGAAAACACCGCCACGCCAATGCCTGCTTCAACGTACGGTTTGACGTTCTGACCGGCAAATTCGTAAACGAACACCGGAGAGAACGACAGGCTGTTATTGCTCGAGGTCTTGTCGCCCTCCCAATAGGTGTAGGCACCGCTCCAGTAACCGGTCACACGGCCAACGTCACTCTGCCACCAGCTCTGGTCCCAATCGAATTGCATGCCCAGTCGATACGTCATGGTCGAATCGCTGGTCTGACCAACCGCGAACTCCACACCTGCCGCCTGCGCGGTAAAAGTGTGCCCCATTAGTGCGGCCGCAATCGCGGCCAAGCAGAATAGTCGCTTCACTAGAAACATCCTTTTGCGAACGATTTCGTATGGTTTTTTTGTTGCAAAGCCCTGCAAAAACTATAGAAGTCAGCGATTTATCAGAAGTTCACCCGACTCTTCGTATTCCCCCCGGACAGCCTTCTACCTGTTGAAGCTTCGCACAACGCCAGAGGTATTCCACAGTATCGGCAAGATATTTCTGAAATGAAGCGGATCGGCGCTGGTCCAGAACTGCGCCTCACGGGCCGGTCCCTCGGCGAGCAGCTCGCCTTCGGCCAGCAGACGCTGAAGTTGCCGCGCGACGGCGGCGCCGGTGTCGATCAGGCTGATGTCCTCGGGGATCATCTGCCGCAGCATCGGCTTGAGAAAGGGGTAATGGGTGCAGCCGAGAATCAGGGTGTCGGCGCCGGCAGCCAGCAATGGCTCGACATACCCGGCCAACAGCTGACGCAGCTCGGGGCTGCGCAGGTCGCCGTTTTCAATCAGCTCCACAAGCCCTGGACAGGGCTGGGTAATGACTTTCACGTCCGTGGCGAAGCGGTCGAGCAATGCGGCGAACTTGGCGCTCTGCAAGGTGCCGGTAGTGGCCAGCACCCCCACCACGCCGGAACGGGTTGCGGCGGCGGCCGGTTTGACTGCCGGCTCCATGCCGACGATGGGCCATTCGGGATAGTCGCGACGCAAGTCGGCGACGCCGGCCACCGTCGCCGTGTTGCACGCCAGCACCAAAGCCTTGGCGCCCTGCTGCCGAAAGAATTCAGCCATCACGCTGCAACGCTGTTGGATAAACTGCGGGGTTTTCTCACCATAGGGAACATTCCCGCAGTCGGCGACGTACAGCAGAGACTCATTGGGCAACAAACGCTGGATCTCGGCCAGTACCGAGAGCCCGCCGACACCGGAGTCGAACACGCCAATCGGCGCTTCACGCATGTTTCGACCCACAGACACTGCAACCCGGATCGCGCTTGACCCGCAATTCACGGAAGCGTGTACCCAAGGCATCGATCAACAGCAGGCGCCCCACCAGCGGCTCGCCAAATCCGGCCAGCAACTTCAACGCTTCAAGCGCTTGCAGACTGCCGACCAGCCCCACCAGCGGTCCGACCACGCCGGCCTCGCTGCAGGTCAATTCGGCTTCACTGCCGTGCCCGTATAAACAGTGGTAGCACGGACTCTCCGGCCGACGCGGATCGAACACCGACAGTTGCCCTTCGAGGCGAATCGCCGCACCGCTGACCAGCGGTTTGCCGGCGGTTACGCAAGCGGCGTTGACCGCTTCACGGGTGGAAAAATTGTCAGAACAATCGAGGACCAGATCCACCCCGGCCACCACGGCGGCCAGCGAATCTTCATCCAGCGCCGCACGATGAGCGATCAACTGGATCTCGGGATTGATCGCGCTCAGGCGCTTGATTGCCGAATCGACCTTGGTCATGCCGACACTGTCGGTGTCGTGAATGATCTGGCGCTGCAGGTTGGTCAAGTCGACCGTATCGAAATCCGCCAGGTGCAACTCGCCAACACCGGCGGCTGCCAGATACAGCGCCACTGGCGCGCCAAGGCCACCAAGACCGACGATCAATACGCGGCTTTCCTTGAGCCGCAACTGGCCGTCGATATCGATGTGTTGCAGCAGAATCTGCCGACTGTAGCGCAGCAATTCCTGATCATTCAGCACGGCAGGCGCCCCAGACTGATGCGTTGGTGACCGCCCAGATCGGTGCGGCTGTGGACTTCTTCAAAACCCCGGGTCAGCAGCAAATCGCGGACCGCCTCGGCCTGATCATAGCCGTGTTCGAGCATCAGCCAGCCACCGGCATCCAGATGGTCCGGTGCCTGGGCGACGATCAGGCGCAGATCGTCGAGCCCGTCGACACCCGCCACCAGGGCGCTGGCCGGTTCGAAGCGCACATCACCCTCGACCAGATGCGGATCGGCCGCTGCGATGTAGGGCGGATTGCTGATGATCAGTTGAAAACGCTGACCTTCCAGGGCGCTGAACCAATGGCTGCTCAGCACGGTGGCGTTGCCCAGGTGCAGGCGCTGGCGATTGCGTTCGGCCAGGGCCACGGCTTCCAGGACACGATCCACAGCGGTGACATTCCACGCCGGACGTTCGCTGGCGAGGGCCAGGGCAATCGCGCCGCTGCCGGTGCCGAGGTCGAGTACCTTGGCCGGTGTGGCCGGCAACAGCTCCAGCGCGGCTTCCACCAGCAACTCGGTGTCGGGGCGCGGTATCAGCGTGTGCGGTGCCACTTCCAGGTCCAGCTTCCAGAAACCCTGCTGGCCGAGAATATAGGCCACCGGCTCACCACTGCGGCGGCGCTGCAAATATTCGGCGAACGTCAGCACCGCTTCGCTCGGCACTATGCGCTCCGGCCAGGTGTGCAGGAAACTGCGGGACTTGCCCAACGCAGCCGCCAGCAGCAATTCGGCATCCAGACGCGCCGTCGGCGAGTCGGGCAAATCGGCGGCGCGCAACAAACTGGCAATGATCGTCATTTACTCACCTATCGCTGCCAGTTGATCGGCCTGGTACTCGGCCAGCAACGGCTCGATCACCGCCTCGACACCACCGGCGAGGATCTCGTCGAGGGAATACAAGGTCAGGTTGACCCGGTGGTCGGTGACCCGGCCCTGGGCAAAATTATAGGTGCGGATGCGCTCGGAACGGTCGCCGGAGCCGACCAGCAACTTGCGTTCGCTGGCGATGGCGTTGGCTGCGGCGGAGGTCTGCTGATCGTTCAGCTTGGCCGACAACCAGGACATCGCTCGGGCGCGGTTCTTGTGCTGCGAACGTTCTTCCTGGCACTCGACGACAATGCCGGACGGCAAGTGCGTGATACGGATTGCCGAGTCGGTCTTGTTGACGTGCTGGCCACCGGCGCCGGAGGAGCGATAGGTATCGACGCGCAGGTCGGCCGGGTTGATCTCGATGACTTCCTGTTCGTCCGGCTCGGGCAATACCGCCACGGTGCAGGCCGACGTGTGGATGCGGCCCTGGGATTCGGTCGCCGGAACCCGTTGCACGCGGTGCGCACCGGATTCGAATTTCAGCTTGCCGTAGACGTTGTCGCCTTCGACCCGGGCAATCACCTCTTTATAGCCGCCGTGCTCACCCTCGTTTTCCGAGAGGATTTCCACCCGCCAGCCACGACGCTCGGCGTAACGCGAATACATGCGGAACAGGTCGCCGGAGAAAATCGCCGCCTCGTCGCCGCCGGTACCGGCACGGATTTCGAGGAACACGTTGCGCCCGTCGTTCGGGTCCTTGGGCAGCAGCATGCGCTGCAGGTCGGCTTCGAGCGTGATCAGGCGCTCCTTGGCCTCGCGGACTTCTTCCACGGCCATTTCACGCATGTCCGGGTCGCTGTCCTTGAGCAGTGCCTGGGCGCCTTCGAGGTCGTCCTGCACTTTCAGCAGTGCTTTATAGGCGCCCACGATCGGCTCAACTTCCGCGTACTCCTTGGAATAGGTGCGGAACTTGTTCTGATCGGAAATGACCTCGCCGTCGCCCAGCAGGGCAGTCAATTCCTCGAAACGGTCCTGGAGAATATCCAGCTTATTGAGCAGTGACGCTTTCATTGCGGTTTTTTATCCGAAAAGCTATCCGATGAGCCCTCACCGAGGGCAAAGAGTTCCTGGGCCATCGCCAGCGCATCCAGGCGACCTTCGGCAGAGAGCTTTTTCAACTGCACGCTCGGTGCGTGCAACAGTTTGTTGGTCAGCCCGCGGGCCAGTTGCACCAGCACCTCTTCGGCACTGGTGCCGTTGGCCAGCATGCGCTGGGCCTTTTGCAATTCTTCGTCGCGCAGGCGTTCGCTCTGTTGACGATAGGCCTTGAGCACGTCCACCGCTGCCAACTCGCGCAGGCGGACCATAAAGTCTTCGGCGCCGATCGAGACCATCTCTTCGGCGGCCTGGGCTGCGCCCTGACGGCTCTTGAGGTTCTCGGCGACCACTTCGTGGAGATCGTCGACGCTATAGAGGTAAACGTCGTCCAGTTCACCGACTTCTGGCTCGATGTCGCGGGGAACAGCGATATCCACCATGAAGATCGGTTTGTGCTTGCGCAGTTTCAAGGCGCTTTCCACCGCACCCTTGCCCAGGATCGGCAACTGGCTGGCGGTGGAACTGATGACGATATCGCTGCGCACCAGCTCTGCCGGAATATCCGACAGCAACACCGCATGGGCGCCGAACTGCTCGGCCAGAATGCTCGCGCGCTCCAGGGTGCGGTTGGCGACCACAATGCGTTTTACACCCAGGTCATGCAGATGGCGGGCGACCAGGGTGATGGTCTCGCCGGCGCCGATCAACAAGGCCTGGCTGCGTTGCAGGTCGCTGAAAATCTGCTTGGCCAGGCTCACCGCGGCAAACGCCACCGACACAGGGTTTTCGCCGATGGCCGTGTCGGTGCGCACCTGCTTGGCCGCATTGAACGTGGCCTGGAACAGCCGCCCGAGCAACGGCCCGATGGTGCCGGCCTCGCGGGCCACGGCATAGGCCGATTTCATCTGGCCGAGAATCTGCGGCTCGCCCAACACCAGCGAGTCGAGCCCGGAAGCGACCCGCATCATGTGACGAACTGCCGCATCATCTTCATGCACATAGGCGCTTTCGCGCAGCTCGTCGTAGCTCAAATGATGATATTCGGCCAGCCAGCGCAGCACGACGTCCGCCGACAGATGATCCTGTTCTATATAGAGTTCACTGCGATTGCAGGTGGAGAGGATCGCAGCTTCGCGGCTGTCGGTGAGTCGGCAGAGCTGCTGCAAGGCCTCAACCAGCTGTTCAGGGGTAAAAGCCACGCGCTCGCGGACGTCTACTGAAGCAGTCTTGTGGTTAATACCGAGTGCAAGGAAGGCCATTCAAAGTCGCTGATTGTGACGTGAAGCCGACAATTGTCCTACTTCGACGGAATCAGAACAACTACTCGATATCTATCGCGCCGGTAGACGACGCCGACGTTGCGAGCGGTTCTCGTTTAAAGGATCGCCCAGAGTCTTCTATCGGGTTGGCAGGTAAATTGCCGGGCCGGTTATGTTTGGCCGAAAGCTTGTGTCATGATGATCCGACCGCAGGTTAGTCGTCCTCCTCCTATATGAATAGATCTTCCGCGTTGCTTCTCGCTCTTGTCTTCCTCAGCGGCTGCCAAGCCTTGGCACCCGTATCGTCGGACGGTACGCCGCCGGCTGAAGACAGCACCCCGGCCCCTGAAAAGCCCAAGGTCTACAGCTCATTCAGCGAGGAAACCATCTTCAGCCTGTTGAGCGCCGAACTGGCTGGCCAGCGCAATCGTTTCGACATTGCCCTGGACAACTATGTGACCCAGGCCATCAACACCCAGGATCCGGGCATCTCCGAGCGGGCATTTCGCATCGCCGAATATCTGGGCGCCGACCAGGCAGCCCTGGATACCGCGCTGATCTGGGCCAGGAACGCCCCCGACGACCTCGAAGCGCAACGCGCCGCCGCCGTGCAACTGGCACGTGCCGGGCGTTATGACGATTCCATGGTCTATATGGAGAAAGTCCTGCAAGGCAAGGGCGACACCCATTTCGACTTCCTTGCGCTGTCCGCGGCCGACACCGACCAGGACACCCGCAACGGTTTGATGAAAAGCTTCGACCGTTTGTTGCAGCGTCATCCGGACAACAGCCAGCTGATTTTCGGCAAGGCTTTGCTGATGCAGCAGGACGGCGACGCCAAAGGCGCGTTGAAGCTGCTGGAAGACAATCCGCCGGACGACGGCGAAATCGCACCGATCCTGCTGCGCGCACGCCTGCTGCAAACCCTCCATCGCGGTGACGAGGCCTTGCCGCTGCTGCAAAAAAGCATCAAGAAATACCCGGATGACAAGCGCCTGCGCCTGACTTACGCGCGCATGCTGGTTGAACAGGACCGCATGGACGACGCCAAGGCCGAGTTCTCGAGCCTGGTCCAGCAATACCCGGAAGACGACGAACTGCGTTACTCCCTGGCACTGGTCTGCCTGGAAGCCAAGGCCTGGAACGAGGCCAAGGGTTATCTTGAAGACCTGATCGCCCGGGAAAGCCATGTCGACTCGGCACACCTGAACCTCGGCCGCATCGCCGAAGAACAAAACGACCCGCAAGGCGCGCTGATCGAATACGCCAAGGTTGGCCCGGGCAGCGACTACCTGCCGGCGCAACTGCGTCAGGCCGACATCCTGATCGACAACGGCAAGACCGCCGAAGCCCAACGCAAACTGGCGGCAGAGCGCGACGAGCAGCCGGATTACGCGATCCAGTTGTACCTGATCGAAGCCGAAACCCTGTCCGCCAACAATCAGGGCGACAAGGCCTGGAACGTTCTGCAACAAGCCTTGCAGCAATATCCGGACGATTTGAACCTGCTCTACACCCGCGCCATGCAGGCGGAAAAACGCAATGACCTGGCGCAGATGGAAAAAGACCTGCGCACGATCATCAAGCGTGACCCGGACAATGCCATGGCGTTGAACGCCCTCGGCTACACCCTGTCCGACCGCACTACGCGCTACGCCGAAGCCAAGGCCCTGATCGAACAGGCGCACCGGATCAGTCCGGAAGACCCGGCGGTACTCGACAGCCTTGGCTGGGTGAATTACCGCATGGGCAATCTCGACGAAGCCGAGCGCCTGCTGCGCCAGGCCCTGGAACGCTTCCCAGACCAGGAAGTCGCCGCTCACTTGGGCGAAGTCCTGTGGGCCAACGGCAAACAGCGCGAAGCGAAACAAGTCTGGGGCAAGTTCCTCAAGGAACAACCCGACAGCCCGACCCTGCGCGGCACCATCAAACGCCTGACCGGATCAGAGACTCTTTAAGATTATGTTTTTGCGCCATTTCATCGTTTTCAGTTTCATCACCCTGCTCGCCGGTTGTACTGGCCTGGGTCCCCGCGAATCGGTCGAGGGGCACGGCGACCCTGCCCAATGGCGCGAGCACAAAGAACAACTGACCAGCCTCGATGGCTGGCAGATCGACGGCAAGATCGGCATTCGCGCACCGAAAGACTCGGGCAGCGGCACGCTGTTCTGGTTGCAGCGCCAGGATTACTACGATATTCGCCTGTCCGGACCACTGGGCCGCGGCGCGGCTCGCCTGACCGGACGCCCGGGCAAGGTGTCGCTGGAAGTCGCCAACCAGGGACGCTACGACGCGCCGAACCCGGAAGTGCTGCTCGAAGAACAGCTGGGCTGGAAATTGCCGGTGTCCAACCTGGCCTGGTGGGTGCGCGGCCTCCCGGCTCCCGGCAGCAAAAGTCGCCTGACCCTGGACGGCGACAGCCGCCTGGCCAGCCTGGAACAGGATGGCTGGAAGGTCGACTACACCGCCTACACCCAGCAAAACGGTTACTGGTTGCCCGAGCGCATCAAGCTCAGCGGCACCGACCTTGATGTCACGCTGGTGATCAAGGTCTGGCAACCGCGCAAACTGGGGCAATGACATGCCGGACAATCGCCTGACGCTGCCTTCGCCAGCCAAACTCAATTTGATGCTGCACATCCTGGGGCGCCGTGAAGACGGCTACCACGAACTGCAGACGATGTTTCAATTTCTCGATTACGGCGACGAAATCACCTATGCCCTGCGCGATGACGGTGTCATCCGACTGCACACTGAGTTCCCGGGCGTTCCCCACGACAGCAACCTGATCGTCAAGGCCGCCAGAAAACTTCAGGAGCAATCCGCTTGCTCGCTGGGTGTCGACATCTGGATCGAAAAAATCCTGCCCATGGGCGGCGGCATCGGTGGCGGAAGTTCGAATGCAGCAACAACATTGCTTGGTTTGAATCATCTGTGGCAATTGGGCTGGGATGAAGATCGCCTGGCCGGGCTGGGGTTGACGCTGGGCGCCGACGTCCCGGTTTTCGTACGTGGCCACGCGGCTTTCGCCGAGGGCGTGGGGGAGAAACTGACCCCTGTCGACCCGGAAGAACCGTGGTATCTGGTGCTGGTGCCGCAAGTCTCTGTTAGTACGGCAGAAATTTTTTCAGATCCGTTGTTGACACGTAACACTCCTCCCATTAAAGTGCGCCCCGTTCCCAAGGGAAACAGTCGTAATGACTGCTTGCCGGTGGTAACAAGGCGTTATCCAGAGGTACGTAACGCTTTGAATTTGTTAGGTAAATTTACCGAAGCAAAACTCACCGGAACTGGAAGTTGTGTGTTTGGGGGCTTCCCAAGCAAAGCTGAAGCTGATAAAGTCTCGGCCCTTCTTACAGAGACCCTTACAGGGTTTGTAGCAAAAGGAAGCAACATTTCGATGTTGCATCGCAAGCTGCAAAGTCTGCTCTAAAGGAACCGATTACTGGGTAATCGTTGCAACAGATACAGGGGCGTCGCCAAGCGGTAAGGCAGCAGGTTTTGATCCTGCCATGCGTTGGTTCGAATCCAGCCGCCCCTGCCATTTTCCTATACTCATCCAGGTTACCCTCAGCCTTCAGGTACTGCGCGTGTCCAAGATGATGGTCTTTACGGGGAACGCTAACCCCGATCTGGCTCGGCGTGTTGTACGTCAGCTGCATATCCCTCTCGGTGACATCTCTGTCGGTAAATTCTCCGACGGCGAAATTACAGCCGAGATCAATGAAAACGTTCGCGGTAAAGACGTCTTCATTATTCAGCCGACTTGCGCTCCGACCAACGATAACCTGATGGAACTGGTAGTGATGGCTGACGCCTTCCGCCGCTCCTCGGCTACTCGTATCACTGCTGTTATTCCTTACTTTGGTTATGCCCGTCAGGATCGCCGTCCGCGTTCCGCACGTGTGGCTATCAGCGCGAAAGTCGTGGCTGACATGCTTACCGTAGTCGGCATCGACCGTGTTCTCACGGTTGATCTGCATGCTGACCAAATCCAGGGTTTCTTCGATATTCCGGTAGATAACATCTACGGCTCCCCCGTTCTGGTGGATGACATCGAAGATCAGCGCTTCGAAAACCTGATGATCGTGTCCCCGGACATTGGCGGCGTCGTGCGTGCACGTGCCGTTGCCAAATCCCTGGGCGTGGATCTCGGGATCATCGACAAACGCCGTGAGAAAGCCAATCACTCTGAAGTGATGCATATCATCGGTGATGTCGAAGGGCGTACCTGTATTCTGGTCGATGACATGGTCGATACCGCCGGCACCCTGTGCCACGCGGCCAAGGCCTTGAAAGAGCATGGCGCTGCCAAGGTTTTCGCCTACTGCACACACCCTGTGCTGTCCGGTCGGGCGATCGAAAACATCGAAAATTCCATGCTGGACGAACTGGTGGTGACTAACACCATCCCGTTGTCCGCTGCTGCACAAGCCTGCTCGCGTATCCGTCAACTGGATATCGCGCCGGTAGTTGCCGAGGCGGTTCGCCGCATCAGCAATGAAGAATCGATCAGCGCGATGTTCCGCTAAGGGCCCTGCCCTTCTCGAAATGTCTCGTTGACGAAAAGCGCCCCGCCCCGGCATTCCTGTCGGGGCGGGGCTTTTTTGCCCATATCGCCTTTAGCGCTGGTCGCAAACGCTGGGGCGAATGTGGTTATTTTGGAGATACAACATGAACGAATTTACCCTGAATGCTGAAGTGCGTTCCGACCTGGGGAAAGGTGCGAGCCGCCGCCTGCGTCGTCTCGCGAGCCTGGTTCCAGCTGTAGTTTACGGTGGCGAAAAAGCCCCTGAATCCATCAGCATGCTGGCCAAAGAAGTTGCCAAACTGCTCGAAAACGAAGCGGCTTACAGCCACATCATCGAGCTGAACGTTGGTGGCACCAAGCAGAACGTCGTGATCAAAGCCCTGCAGCGTCACCCGGCCAAAGGCCACGTGATGCACGCTGACTTCGTACGCGTAGTAGCTGGCCAGAAACTGACCGCTATCGTTCCAGTGCACTTCATCAACGAAGAAGCACCGACCAAGAAAGGCGGCGAAATCTCGCACGTTGTTGCCGAGATCGAAGTTTCCTGCCTGCCGAAAGATCTGCCTGAGTTCATCGAAGTCGACCTGGCTAACGCCGAAGTCGGTTCGATCATTCACCTGTCGAACCTCAAAGCTCCTAAAGGCGTTGAGTTCGTGGCCCTGGCACACGGCGATGACAAGGCTGTTGCCAACGTCCACGCTCCACGTGTTGCTCCAGAAGCTGCAGAAGGCGCTGCAGAGTAATTTTACTCTGTACGCCGGAGTGACCGGAAACATCGCGGACTAGAGCATAGCGAGAAAGCGGGCGAGAACGCGGAGTTTACATCATGGTAAATGAGCAATTTTCGTCCACTTTCGCCGCTCTCCCTGATTGCGGCGATGTTATCCACCACTCCAAGGAAGGGCCCCTATCGTGACTGCCATCAAACTGATCGTTGGCCTGGGAAATCCAGGCGCTGAATACGAGCAGACCCGGCATAACGCAGGGGCCCTTTTTGTTGAGCGCATCGCGAACGCACAAGGCGTGAACCTTGTGGCGGACCGCAAGTATTTCGGCCTGACCGGGCGCTATTCGCATCAGGGTCAGGATGTTCGTCTGCTGATTCCCACCACGTACATGAACCGCAGCGGCCAGGCCGTAGCGGCACTCGCCGGTTTCTTCCGCATCAAGCCTGAAGAAATCCTCGTGGCGCACGACGAACTCGACCTGCCACCCGGTGTTGCCAAGCTCAAGCAGGGCGGCGGCCATGGCGGTCACAACGGGTTACGCGACATCATTGCGCAACTGGGCAATCAGAATACCTTTCATCGCTTGCGGCTTGGCATTGGCCACCCGGGCGTTGCCAGTATGGTTTCAAATTTCGTCCTGGGTCGTGCGCCACGCGCCGAACAGGAAAAACTCGATGCCAGCATCGACTTTGCCCTCGGCGTGCTGCCGGATATCCTCGCCGGGGAATGGAACCGCGCGATGAAAAACCTGCACAGCCAGAAGGCCTGACTCTTATCCGAGGGGAAACACCATGGGATTCAATTGCGGCATCGTCGGCCTGCCTAACGTCGGCAAGTCCACCCTGTTCAACGCCCTGACCAAATCCGGGATCGCGGCCGAGAACTTCCCCTTCTGCACCATCGAACCCAACAGCGGTATCGTGCCGATGCCCGATCCGCGCCTGGATGCCTTGGCAGTCATCGTCAATCCAAAGCGCATCCTGCCGACCACCATGGAATTCGTCGACATCGCGGGCCTGGTAGCCGGTGCGTCGAAAGGTGAAGGCCTGGGTAACAAGTTCCTGGCCAACATCCGTGAAACCGATGCCATCGCCCACGTGGTCCGCTGCTTCGAAGACGAGAACGTGATTCACGTTTCCAACAGCGTCGATCCGAAACGCGACATCGAAATCATCGAGCTGGAACTGATCTTCGCCGACCTCGACAGCTGCGAGAAGCAACTGCAGAAAGTCGCGCGTAACGCCAAGGGCGGTGACAAGGACGCAGTGGTCCAGAAAGGCCTGCTGGAGCAACTGATCGCCCACTTCACCGAAGGCAAGCCCGCACGCAGCCTGATGAAGAACATGGGCGCCGACGAAAAAGCAGTGATCAAGGGCTTCCACCTGCTGACCACCAAGCCGGTCATGTACATTGCCAACGTCGCTGAAGACGGGTTCGAAAACAACCCGCACCTGGACGTAGTACGCGCCATCGCCGAAGAAGAAGGCGCCGTGGTTGTTCCTGTGTGCAACAAGATCGAAGCGGAAATTGCCGAGCTGGATGACGGCGAAGAGAAAGACATGTTCCTCGAAGCCCTGGGCCTCGAAGAGCCTGGCCTGAACCGCGTGATCCGCGCTGGCTACGAAATGCTGCACCTGCAGACCTACTTCACCGCCGGTGTCGAAGAAGTCCGCGCCTGGACCGTCCGCGTCGGTGCCACCGCACCACAAGCCGCTGGCGTGATCCACACCGACTTCGAAAAAGGCTTCATCCGCGCCGAAGTGATCGCCTACAACGACTTCATCCAGTACAAGGGCGAAGCCGGTACCAAGGAAGCCGGTAAATGGCGCCTGGAAGGCAAGGACTACATCGTCAAAGACGGCGACGTGATGCACTTCCGCTTCAACGTGTAAGCCTCACGCCCAAGAAAAAGCCGCGTTTGATACGCGGCTTTTTTGTGCCTGAAACAATCACCCGCCCCACCACCAATTCCCTGTAGGAGTGAGCCTGCTCGCGATGACGGTCTGTCAGTCGACAGAATCGCTAACTGACACACCGTCATCGCGAGCAGGCTCACTCCTACATTGGGAAATGTGTTGGATCAGGCCTTTTTGGTTCGCGGCAGGAAGATCGCCAACACCCCGAACAACGGCAAGAACGAACACAGGTAGTACACGTACTCGATGCCGTGAATGTCCGCCAGATGCCCGAGCAACGCTGCGCCAATCCCGCCGAAGCCGAACATCAGGCCGAAGAACACCCCGGCGATCATCCCGACATTGCCCGGCACCAGTTCCTGGGCATACACCACGATGGCCGAGAACGCCGAGGCGAGGATGAAGCCGATGATGACGCTGAGGATGCTGGTCCAGAACAGGTCGACATGGGGCAGCAGCAATGTGAAGGGTGCAACGCCGAGGATCGAGAACCAGATCACCGCCTTGCGCCCGATCTTGTCGCCGATCGGCCCGCCGAAGAATGTCCCCGCCGCGACCGCGCCCAGAAACAGGAACAGGTGCAACTGCGAACTGGCCACCGACAGGTCGAACTTCTCGATCAGGTAGAAGGTGAAGTAGCTGGTGAGGCTCGACATGTAGAAATACTTGGAGAACACCAGCAACCCGAGTACCACCAGCGCGCTGGTCACTCGGCTCTTGGACAGGCCGTGAGTCGCCGCCTGGCCTTGCTTGAGCTTGAACAGGTTCAAGTGGTTGGCGTACCAGCGGCTGATCCGGTAAAGCACGAACAGCGCAAACACCGCGAACAGGCCGAACCACGCCACGTGTCCCTGACCGTAGGGAATGATGATTGCCGCCGCCAGCAACGGGCCGAACGCCGAGCCTGCGTTACCGCCGACCTGGAAGGTCGATTGCGCCAGCCCGAAGCGACCGCCCGAGGCCAGTCGCGCCACGCGGGACGCTTCCGGGTGGAAGGTCGATGAACCGATGCCGATCAAGCCCGCCGCCAGCAGGATTAGCGGGAAACTGGCGACCACCGACATCATCAGAATCCCGACCAGGGTGCAGACCGTCCCCGCCGGCAACAACCACGGCTTGGGATGGCGGTCGGTGTAGTAGCCGACCCACGGCTGCAGCAGCGAGGCCGTCAACTGGAACGTCAGGGTGATCAGGCCGACCTGGGTGAAGGTCAGGCCATAGTTGGCCTTGAGCATCGGATAGATCGACGGCAGCACCGACTGGATCAGGTCGTTGATCAAATGCGCCAGCGCCACCGCGCCGATGATGCGCATCACCAGGGGACTGCTTTGGGGCGTAGTGGAAGCCGGCACTGAGCCGGTCTGGGCGTTGCTGATAGCCATGGGAATTTCCAGACAACAGGAGGTACAAACGTGCAGGTGCGTCAATGTGCCATTTTTCAGTGCAGCAACGCCATCCCCTTAGCCTGCTAACGACTTGGTTTTTTCATCGCCACAACCTTGATGGCGCAAAGCCATGGTCTGAATCTTGCCTTCCTTGTCAGCTTGAACGCGGCTTCCTTACAAAGGAGACCGACAATGGGAAGTTTCGCTACAGAGTCGGCCTACAGAGCGGACAAGGGTGAACTTTCGAGGCCTTTTTAGAGGGCACGAGTCGGGGGTGCAACAACCTCCGGCGCACGCCAATAGTGCGTGGTGTCCAGAGGAGTCTTGGGGCATGCAGGCTTTTTTATCACCGGGGATCGGGCTGCTGGGGCGCTTTGGCTTCGCACGTAAATTCCAGCTGTTGTTTCTGCTGTTTATCCTGCCGCTGGCCGGCAGCCTGTGGATGATCGGCCAGGACTATCGCGACAAACTCAGCCTGATCTCCGGCGAACGCGCCGGGGTGCGGCAACTGCTTGCGCTTGATGCGCTGGATGACCTGCTCGCCGCCCAGCGTGATCGCGCCGCCCGATGGCGCGCCACGGAAACCAATCGCCAGCCGACGCCGGCCACCCTCGCCGCGATGGCCGCCTTCGATGCGGTTCAGCCCGCCGTCAGCCAGGCCACTGCCGAGTTGGGCAATGCCCTGCAAAAAGAAAGCGACGAGGGCGAAACCCTGTCGCGTTATCAGGCCCTGCAAACCGCTCTCGATGGCCTCGATTCAAAAAGCCTGAGCAATGTCGGCTGGTGGCCCGATGGCTACGATCGCTTCACCAACGCCTTGAGCGCCCTGCAAGCCTTGCGCGAGCAGATCGCCATGGACAATCGCCTGACGCTGGCACCGTGGTTGGAAACCTACTTGCTGACGCAGATCTCCACCCAGCATGCGCCGGACCTGATCGAACGGGTCGGTCGTCTGGCGGCGGTGGGCCAGGCCTCGGTGGTGTCCGGGCAGTTCACCCTGCAAAGCCGCCTGCAACTGCGCGACCTGCGCAGTCGCATCGGCGATGCGCGAGAGCAGCTTGTGAAAACGGCTGGCCTGCTCGAAGCGCGCTTGCCCAGCGCCCTGCAAACCTGGGCCGGGCAATACCACGACAGCCTCAAGCGCCTCGATGCGGGCCTGAAGGTGCTGGATGACGGCGTGTTCGGCGGCAGCATCAACCTCAAGCCGGAGGACTTCGAACGCAGTCTCGATGCCCTGCTCTCCGACCTCGCCTCGTTGCGCCAGCAGTCGCTGGTGTCGCTGGATCAACGCCTGGATTACTACCACGGCTCGGCGATCCGCCAGTTCATTGTGGTGGCCGCCGTGTTGGGCTGCCTGCTGTTGGCCGCGCTGTATCTGTTCATCTGTTTGCAGGCCTCGATCCGCCGCAGCGCCAGCGGCATCACGCTACTGGCCGAGGCCTTGCGCGATGGAAATCTGAGCCTGCAGGTGCCGGTTCAGGGTCGAGACGAACTGGCAGTCATCAGCACCGCGCTGAACGTCGCCGTGGTGCAACTGCGCACCAGCCTGCAAGGGGTGGATCATGAAACCCTGCAACTGAGCAACGCGGTACAAACCCTCAACCATCATTCCAGCGACGCCCTGGGCGAAGTCGAAGCCCAGCAGTTGCAGATCAGCCAGATTGCCGCAGCGGCGACGCAACTGGCCGCCACCTCCAAAGGGGTGGCCCACAGTTGCGAACAGGCGTCCGGCAGCGCCCAGCACACCCGGCGCATTGCCGCCGACAGCAGCCGTGACAGCCAGCGCACTACCGCGAGCATCCAGCAACTCAATCAACGCCTGAACGACACTGCTGCGGCGCTGGGCCGGGTAAGCGAGCAGGGACAGCAGATTCAACTGGTGGTCGACACCATTCGCGGCGTCGCCGAGCAGACCAACCTGTTGGCCCTCAACGCCGCCATCGAGGCGGCCCGGGCGGGCGAGCAAGGGCGTGGCTTCGCGGTGGTGGCCGATGAAGTGCGCAGCCTGTCGCAACGCACGCAATCGTCGACCGCACAGATTGCTGGCACGGTCGACAGCCTGCGCAACACAGTGAATGAGGCCGTCAGCCTGATGCAAGCCGCGTGCAGTCAGGCAGAGTCCGATGCGCAAGCGGTCACCGGCCTCGGCGAACGGCTCGGGGAAATCGCCAGTGCAGTGCAGAGCGTCACCGATACCCTGGCGCAAATCGCCACGGCGGTGGAGGAACAGGCCAGTACCGCCGACGAGGTCAGCGGCAACATCCAGCAAGTCGATCAAGCGGCGGTGCGTTTGCTCGAAGGCGCCCGCGCGGTGAACCAGGCAGCGGACACCCTGAGCCACGGCAGCAAGGCCCTCAGCGACAACACCGGGCGCTTCCGCTTGAGTTGAGTCAGCCAGGACTTCTCAGGCGCGGATCACCGCCTCCGGGAAGTCCTGCTCCAGTTCGCTCTTGAGCCAGTCGATAAACCACGCCACGTCCGCCGAGAGCTCGGCGGACGGCGTCAGCACCCGATAGCTTTCCAGCTTCACTTGCGCGTCCACCACCCGCACCAGCTTGCCGCTATGGAGTTCTTCGCGCACCAGCACTTCGTTGGCCAGCGCAATGCCCTGCCCGCTCTCGGCCACCGACAGCGCGTGGTCGTTGTTGACGTAGAGCATGTCCGAATTGAGGTGGATGTCGAGGTCGTTGGCGGCGAACCACAGGTTCCACCACTCGCCGTCATCGACGTGGATCAGGTTGTGTTTCACCAGGTCCGCGGGGCTGTCGATGGGCTCGACGCTGGCCAGATAATCGGGGGAACAGATCGGAAACACCCGAGGACAAATCAGGCTGGTGCGCGAGTGGGCATATTGGCCGTCCACCCCGTAGACGATGCCCAGGTCAGCGCTTTTGCCATCCACTTCAGTGAAAGTTGAATTGGGTTCGATGGCGAACTTCAAGCCCGGGCGCAGATGACGCATGGTCTCGATGCGCGGCATCAGCCAACGCTTGGCAAACCCCGGCACCACCATGATGCGCAGCCAGCGTTCGGCGTGTTTTGGCTGCGCCTCTTTTCCGGCCTCGATGATCAGCTGCAAGGCGGCGGTGATCTTGCGGTGGTACTTCTCCCCCGCCACCGTCAGGTTGACCCCGCGAGAGGTGCGCTCGAACAGTTGGATGCCCAGCCAGTCTTCCAGCAACTTCACGTGACGGCCGATGGCCGGCTGGGTCACGTGCAGGGCTTTGGAGGCTTCGACATAGCTGCCCAACCGGGCCGCGGCATCAAAGGCACGCACCGCGTTGAGCGGCGGCAAACGGTGGTCAGGCATGGTTTCCGGGCGCCTTCTGCTGTTAAATTTTTTAACAACCCCTATGTTAAAATTGAAGTTTCGCCCCCGCAACCCCTCGCTGATAATCGATCCACAGCAGAACAAAAAAACAGCTGGTTACAACACCCGAACGCAATCTCGATCCTGCCCAAAAAAATAATATCCATGGCCCGACGACACAGCTGTTTTCAGCAGGTGCGCAGGCGATGGGGGAATCGGAGGTAACGCATGAATGCCCTGCATTCGCTGCAAACGCTGGCGGTGTCCATCCGCTCAGTGCGCAAAGTCTACGGTGATCCAAAGACTGGCCCGGTGGCGCTCAAAAGCATCGACCTGGACATTCGCGACAACGAATTCTTCACCCTTCTCGGCCCGTCGGGCTGCGGCAAAACCACGCTCCTGCGGATGATCGCCGGGTTCGAGTTTCCTACCGAAGGCGAGATTCTGCTCTACGGCGAAAACATCGCCGACCGCCCGCCCTTCCAGCGCCCGGTCAACACGGTGTTCCAGCATTACGCGCTGTTCCCGCACATGACCATCGCCGAGAACCTGGCCTTTGGTCTTGAGTCCCACCCGATGGGCAAAGTCCTGAACAAAACGCAAATGGCCGAACGAGTGCGCGAGATGCTCGCCCTGGTGCAGATGGAGCGATTTGCCAACCGCAAGCCGGCGCAATTGTCCGGCGGTCAGCAACAGCGTGTCGCCCTGGCTCGTGCACTGGCGCCGCACCCCAAGGTCTTGCTGCTCGACGAACCGCTCTCGGCGCTGGACCTCAAGCTGCGCCAGGCCATGCGCGAAGAGCTGAAAACCATTCAGGCCCGCACCGGCATCACCTTCATCTTCGTCACCCATGACCAGGAAGAAGCCCTGACCATGTCCGACCGCATCGCCGTGTTGTCCGAAGGCGAAGTGCAACAGGTCGGCCGCCCGGAGGACATCTACGAACGCCCGCGCAATCGCTTCGTGGCGGACTTCATCGGTGAGACCAACTTCATCGAAGGTACGGTCACCCGTGTCGAAGACGGTCTGGCCTGGTTCGCCGGCCCGGCTGGTCATCCGCTGCCTGCACAGCCATGCAGTGATGTGCGGGTCGGTGCCAACGTTGCGTTGTCCGTGCGCCCCGAGCGTCTGCATCTGGTGCCAGCCACCACTGAAAACGCTCTGCCGTGCCGGATCGAAGCGCAGATCTACCTCGGTACCGACCTGCAATATCAGGTCAGCCTGAGCGACGGTTCACGCCTCACCGTGCGCACCCCCAACTGCGTCGACCAGAGCAAACGCTTCGCCGTCGGCAGCCAGACCGGTCTGTTGTTCGACCAGGGCAGCGCCAGCGTCCTGCACGATTGAGCACGAGGAATTGCCATGCACGCTTTACCGATTGCCAACACCCTGGAACGTCGGCGGGCCTTCCAGAGCTTTCTCGGTGTCAGCCCCGCGCTGATCGCCATCGGCCTGTTCCTGATCGTGCCGATCCTGATCGTCATCGGTTACTCGCTGATGGAGGCCAACCCCTACGGCGGGGTGAACAAGGTGTTCAGCAGTGACGCCTACACCTCGCTGCTGTTCGAGCGACAACTGGACGACAGCCTGGCCTTCGCCGACTCCTACCTGATCATTGCCTTGCGCTCGATCGGCATCGCCGGGCTGACCACGCTCATCACTTTGCTGATCGGTTTTCCGGTGGCGGTATGGCTGGCCATGCAACCGGCCCATCGTCGCGGCTTGCTGATCTTCCTGATCACCGTGCCGTTCTGGGCCAACCTGCTGATCCGCACCTATGCGTGGATTCTGCTGCTGCGCAACACCGGGGTGATCAACAACAGCCTGATGGGCCTCGGGGTCATCGACCAGCCGCTGCAACTGCTCTACACCGACGGTGCGGTGCTGCTGGGGCTGGTTTATACCTACGCGCCCTTCGTCGTGCTGCCGATCTACGCCACCCTGGAAAAAATGGACATCCGCCTGCTCGAGGCCGCTCAGGACCTCTACGCCGGGCGCGTTAGAACCTTGCGCAGGGTGGTATTACCCATCGCCAAGCCGGGAATTCTCGCCGGCGCCATCCTCACCTTCGTGCCTTGCCTGGGCGCGATGATCGCCCCGGAACTGCTCGGCGGCGGCACGCGGATGATGCTCGGCAACCTGATCTTCCGCCAGTTCAGCGATGCGCGTAACTGGCCATTCGGCGCGGCCCTGTCGCTGGTGTTGATGGCGGCGGTGATGTTGGTACTGACGGTTTATGCCCTGCGTGCAGAACGCCAGCGCATCGCCAAAGGAGGTGCGTGATGATCGGCCTGTTCAAACGCAACACGCTGGGCGTGCAGGATTTCCCGGGCTTCGGCGGTTTCAGTTTCCTGTTCTACCTGTACCTCTACGCGCCGATCGTGGTGCTGGTGGCGTTCTCGTTCAACGCCAACCAGTCGGCCACGGTGTGGACCGGCTTCAGCCTCGACTGGTATCGCGCGGCCTTCGCCAACCAGGCCCTGCGCCAGGCGGCCGGCAACAGCCTGTTGATCGCGGTGTGCGCCAGCATGGTCGCCACGGCCATCGCCACCCTCGCTGCCCTCGGCACGTCACGGGGTGCGAAGTTCAAGGGCCTGCAACTGTCCATGGGCGCGATCATGTTGCCCCTGGTGCTGCCGGAAATCGTGGTCGGCGTCGCCACCCTGGCGTTGTTCTCCACCATCGGTCTGTCCTTGGGCTACGGCAACCTGATCATCGCCCATACGGTGTTCTGTATCCCGTTCGCCTTTCTGCCGATTCGGGCACGCCTGAACGACATGGACCTGTCCCTGGAACAAGCCTCGGCCGACCTGTATGCCGGCCCGTGGCGGACCTTCCGCAAGGTCACCCTGCCACTGCTGATGCCGGGGATTTTCTCCGGGCTGATGCTGGCCTTCATCGTGTCGCTGGATAACTTCGTGATCTCGATGATGGTCTCCCAGGCCGGCACCACCACCTTGCCGATCTTCATCTTCGGCCTGTTACGCATGGGCGTGACACCGGACGTCAACGCCGTCTCGACCCTGATCCTGGGCGTCTCGGTGCTGTTCGTCACGCTCTCTTATCTGCTGGGCAAAAAGAAAACCTGAACCTTCTACGTACCGTGGGGAAATAGCATGAGCAAGTTGATTGCAAGCATCGGCACTTCGTTGTTCCTGACTTTACCGCTGACTATGGTCGGCAGCGTTCAGGCCGCGGAAAAACTCAACGTGGTGAGCTGGAGCGGTTACTTTTCGCCGGAGATTCTCGCCAAGTTCCAGAAGCAGACCGGCATCGAAGTCACCGTCGACTCCTACGATTCCAACGAAACCCTGCTGGCCAAATTGAAACAGGGCGGGGCCGGTTATGACGTGGCAATCCCGTCGCACCAGTTCGTGCCGATCCTGATCAAGGAAAAACTGCTGGAGCGTTTCGACCCGGTCAACGAGCCCTACTACGCCAGCGTCGTCGACAACCTGAAAAAACCCACCTGGGACCCGGAAGGCGCCTATTCCGTGCCGTTCATCTGGGGCACCACCAGCGTGGTGCTCAACACCGAGCGCTACAAGGACCCCACCGACAGCCTCAAGGTGCTTTACGAGCCACCGGCCGAGCTGCAAGGGCGGATCAACATGTTCGACTCGGTCAGCGACGTGGTGGACATGGCCAGCCTGTACCTGAACATTCCGCTGTGCAGCGAAGACCCGAAGCAGATGCAGCAGATTCTGACCCTGCTCAAGGCGCAGAAACCCTTCGTCAAGACCTACAGCTCCAAGGCCGGCTCGATCCGCGAAAACCTCGCCTCGGGTGAAATCGACATGTCGACCTTCTGGGGCGGCTCGTCGATGCGCGCCCGGGAGATGAAACCGAGCCTGAAATACCTGTACCCGAAAGAAGGTGTGCTGGCCTGGGTCGACAACATGGTCATTCCGGCCGGCAGCAAGAACCCGACGAACGCCAAGGCCTTCATCGCGTTCCTCAGCCAGCCTGAAAACGCGGCGATGACCCAGAACTTCCTCAAGCACCAGAGCCCGATCAAGGGGGTGGAACCGTTCCTCGACGCGGGCCTGAAAGACGCCCCGGAACTGCACATTCCCGAAGGCACCAACGTGGTGTTCAGCAAGACCTGCGGCGAAGGCGCGATCCGCCTTGCCGATCGTCTCTGGACCAACCTGATGCGTTGATCTCTACCGCCCCGACGCGATGGCGGGGCGTTTTTCCAGCCGTCTGAAAGGCCGCTTGCAATGAACTCTAATAACATCAGCGAACTGGTCCTGTTGCAGGCCCACGAGCTCGCCGACCGCATCCGCCTGCGCCAGGTTTCCTGCCGGGAAGTGATGCAGACTTATCTTGCCCATATCGAACGCTTCAACCCGCAGGTCAATGCGCTGGTGAGCCTGCAAGCGCCAGAAGGCCTGCTGGCCCAGGCCGATATCCGCGACGCCGAACTGGCGAAAGGTCAATACCGTGGCTGGATGCACGGCCTGCCCCACGCCATCAAGGACTTGTCCCTGACCCGCGGCATCCGCACCACCCTGGGTTCGCCGCTGTACAAGGACTTCATCCCCGAGCGCGACGGCATCATGGTCGAGCGGATCAAGGCCGCGGGCGCGATCATCATCGGCAAGAGCAACACCCCGGAATTCGGCCTCGGCTCGCAAAGCTATAACCCGCTGTTCGGCGCGACCGGTTGCGCCTACGACCCGAGCAAGACCGCTGGCGGCAGCAGCGGCGGCGCGGCGGCGGCGCTGGCCATGCACCTGGTGCCGGTGGCCGACGGCAGCGACATGATGGGCTCGCTGCGCAACCCGGCGGCCTTCAACAACATCTTCGGTTTCCGTCCGTCCCAGGGCCGCGTGCCATTCGATGACAGTGCCGATCTGTTTATCGACCAACTCGGCTACGAAGGCCCCATGGCTCGCAGCGTGCGCGATGCAGCGTTGCTGTTGTCGGTGCAGGCCGGGGCCGATGCGCGGGCGCCACTGTCCATTGCCGAGCCCGGTAGCGCCTTTGCGGCACCACTGGATCGAGACTTCAAAGGCACGCGTCTGGGCTGGCTCGGCGACTTCAGCGGCTACCTGCCAATGGAGCAAGGCATCCTCTCGCTGTGCGAGAAGGCCTTTGCCGACTTCGAAAGCCTGGGTTGCCACATTGAACCGGTTCAGTCCGAATTCGCGCCAGAGAGGCTTTGGAGCAGTTGGCGGACGTTGCGCCACTGGATGGTCGCCGGCTCGTTGGGCGCGACCTATGCCGACCCGCAAAAACGTGCGCTGTTGAAACCGGAAGCCTGCTGGGAAGTCGAAAACGGCCTGAAACTCTCGGCCACCGATGTGTTTGCCGCCTCGGTGACGCGCAGCGACTGGTATCGGGCGATCTCCAGGCTATTCGAAAAATACGACTACCTGCTGTTGCCCAGCGCCCAGGTGTTCCCGTTCGATAAAACCCAACCGTGGCCCGCCGTCATCGAAGGCGTGACCATGGACACCTATCACCGCTGGATGGAGGTGGTGATTCCCGGCACCTTGTCCGGCTGCCCGGTGGCCAACGTACAGGTTGGCTTCAACGCCAGCGGCCTGCCCATGGGCCTGCAGATCATCGGCAGACACCAGGCCGACTTCGCTGTCCTGCAACTGGCGCACGCGTACGAACAGGCCAGCCGCTGGTTCCAGCGCTGCCCTTCGCCACTGCTCAGAGGATAGATTTTGATAAACGGTTGAAAGCGCAGAGAAATATTTTAGATTTATGCTTGACGCATCCCCGTTACCGGTGAATAATGCGCGCCACTTGGCTACATAGCTCAGTTGGTTAGAGCATAGCATTCATAATGCTGGGGTCCGGGGTTCAAGTCCCTGTGTAGCCACCAAGTACTAAAAACGGCTTACCGCAAGGTAAGCCGTTTTTTTATGCCTCGAGAAAAGTGCACTGCGGTGACAGGAATTCCTGCACCGCAGTATTGAAGTTATCGCATCGGATTTCGAAGGCTGCCAAGACAGTCAGGGGCAGGTCCCCTACCCCCCGTGGCAGCAGAAACGTCATTGCCCGCGAAGGCGCTCGATGAAGCCTGCGATTCGACCGCAGGCATCACTGAGCGCTGCGTCGGATACCGTGAACGAGATGCGTACGAAGCCGGCGGTGCTGGCGCCAAAAGCGCTGGCATCGAGTACGGCAACACCGGTTTCACGGAACAGTTGCCAGGCAAAGTCCGTGCTCGACAAGCCCGTCTCACGCACATCCACCAGCATGAACATGCCCGCCTCAGGCACCTTGCACTTGAGCAGCGGCACATGGCGCAAACCTTCGACCACCAGGTCCCGGCGCCGGCGGTAAAGAGCCCGCCCTTCCCCGACCACTTGCTCATCCAGTTCCAGCGCCTTGAGCGCAGCGGCCTGAATGAACCCCGGCAAGCCGTAGAGCATGCACAGCAACAAGTTATCGAGGTGGCCGATCAGCTCTTGCGGCCCCACCACCCAGCCGACTCGCCAACCGGTCATGGCGTGGGATTTGGACAGACTGTTCAAAATGACGGTGCGCTCGGCCATGCCCTCAAGGGTGGCCACGCTCTGGTGCGGACGGTCATAGGTCAGCTGACCATAAACCTCGTCGCTGATGACCCACAGGTTGTGGCGTTGGGCAATCAGTGCAACGGCCTCCAGCTCCTCGCGGGTGTAGACATTGCCGGTGGGATTGTTCGGCGTGGCCAGGGCAATGCCACGGGTCTTGTCGGTCACCACCGCTTCCAGCGCGGCCAGGGTCAGGCGGAAGTCTTCTTCGGCCGGCTGGGCAATCGGCACCAGGCATGCACCTGATGCCTGGATGCTCGCCGCGTACGTCAGGTACATGGGTTCCGGCACCAGCACTTCATCGCCTTGTTCGAACAGGCACATGGCCGTGGCATACAAACCGTTCTGTGCGCCGGCCACCAGTGCCACGTTGTCGGCGGACACCGGCCGGCCGAGCAATGCCGACTGCTTGGCGGCAATCGCTTCGCGCAGGGCCGGGCGCCCGATCACGTGGGTGTAGTGGGTGTCGCCCTCATTGATTGCCTGAACCGCCGCCGCGCATATCTCATCGGCAGTGGCGAAATCCGGATCGCCGATGCTCAACACGATCGCATCTTCACCGCGAGCCTGTGCATCACAGGCCGCGTAGTGAATGTCCCAGGCGGTGACGGTTTCGCCGCTGATGCGTTTGACCATGGACGAATATTTCATATGAAACTCCTTTTGAGCCCTTGGGCCGATGTGTCCATCGACTTTGAAGTCAGGCCTGACGTTGCGGCGTTTTGCCTATCCGGGCAAAACCTTGCTCAATGACAATCGCCAGGATGATGTAGATCACCGCCACCACCAGCAGCGGCTCATAGACACGTAATGTTTGCGAACGCACCAGGTTTGCCGCCCCCAGCAGGTCGGTGACCGCCACGGTCGAGGCCAGCGCCGTGGCCTTGAGCAGCATCACGCTTTCCCCGGCCAATGTCGGACGCAGCATCTGCAAGGCGCGCGGCATCCACACCCGGCGCAACACCAGCCAGGGACGCATGCCATAGGCCCGCGCGGCTTCCAGTTCGCCACGCGGTACCGCGCGCAAGCCACCGCGCAACACTTCACCGACGTACGCGGAAACGCTCAAGGTCAACGCGAACGCCACGTACCAGAAGCCTTCTCGCAAATACGGCCAGAACATACTGCCGCGAATCAACGGGAAGGTCGCAAAAACACTGCCCACGCCGTAGTACAACACGTAGATCTGCACCAGCAATGGCGTCCCCCGCAGCACGCTGGTGTAAAAGCGCAGTCCGTTGGACAGGAAGCGGTTCTTCGACAAACGCCCCAGCGCCACAAGCACCGCCATGAAAAAGCCGATAACCCCGGAGATCAGCAACAGCTGCAGGGTCAGTCCGGCGCCCTTGACCAATTCCTGATAAAAATTGCCCAGCCAATGAAAGTCCATGCTCGCCCTCCCCTTATGCGTGCCGTGGCATCCAGCGTTCGAAGCGCACTTCGACCCGCCGGAAGACCGAGCTGGAAACCAGCGTGATCAGGTAATAGAACGCAGCCACGGCGAGGTAAAACAGCAAATAATGCTTGGTCGATGCCGCTGCCTGGCGGCCGGCTGTCAGCAACTCGCTGTAACCCACCACGCTGATCAAGGCGCTTTCCTTGACCAGCACCAGCCACAGGTTGGATAACCCGGCAATCGCGAAGGGCAGCATGCACGGCAGAATCACCCTCCTCACCAGCAAGCTGTGGGAGATACCGTAGGCGCGCGCCGCTTCTATCTGACCGTGGGGGATGGACTCGATCGCACCGCGAATGATTTCCCCCGAATAGGCACCCTGCACAATGCCCAGCACCACCACGGCAGCCATGAACCCGTTGATCTCGACGCTCGGCTGGCCGAATGCGGCCAGCGTCAGGTTGATCAGATCGGCACCAGCGTAGTAGAGCAGCAGGATCAGCAGCAACTCCGGCACCGCGCGGTAGAGCGTGGTGTAGCAATTGGCGCAAACGACCAACCAGCGCGGGCCCTTGAGCTTGGCCATGGCCACGACCAGGCCGATGGCCAGCCCCAGGACAAAAGCCCCCAGGGAAATCCCCAAGGTCTTGACCATCCCCTGGGCCAGGGCCTGGAGCCAGCCATCGCTGAAGAACAGCCGGGAAATATCAGAAAGTGTCATGAGCACACCTGTGTTGGGTTTGCCTGAAGAAGCTGATTACTCAAGGGCCGAGATATCAGACTTGAAGTAGCGCTCACGGATCTTTTCGTAGCTGCCATCGGCACGCAGCGATTGCAGCGCCACATTCAAACGCTCGCGCAGGGCATCGTTGCCTTTGCGCACACCCGCGCCCACACCGTCGCCAAACAGCGGGTCAAGCGGCGCTACGCCCTTGCTGGCGAGCATCGAGTTGTCGGGGTTGTCCAGCATCGGCTCAACCACCAACTGGTCAGCCAGCATGATGTCGACGCGACCACTGCGCAGGTCCGCGAGGATGTCGTCCTGGTCGTTGTAATAACGGATGGTGGAGGTTTCGCCGTAGTACTTCTTGACGAACGCGGCGTGGGTGGTCGAACCCTGCACACCAATGATCTTGCCCTTGAGGCCGGCCGGGGTCGGTTCGAGTTCCATGCTGCGATCACCGATCCACAGTGCGCGGGTGAAGAAGTACGGCTGGGTGAAATCGATCACTTGCTGACGTTCTGGAGTGATCGACAACGAGTTGAGCACCACGTCCACCTGTTGCGACTTCAGTGCCGGAATCAGGCCGTCCCAGGACATTTCGTTAAGGCTGCAATCGGCCTTCATGCGCTCGCACACCGCGGTGATCATCTCCGGTTCAAAGCCACTCCACTCGCCCTTGCCGCTCTTGAAGGAGAACGGCGGGTAAGGTTCCAGGGCGATACCAAACACCAGTTTTTCAGCAGCGAACGAGGTACTGGCGATGCCGGCCAGCAGGCAGGCTTGCAGGGTGATCAACAGAGTTTTCTTCATGTTTTGATGCCTCTTTTCAGTTTGTAGTTATCGAGGTGAAAACATCACTGCGGGTTATCCGCGGTTGTCCTGGGCCATTACGAATTGCCGGCAACGCTCACTGCGTGGATCGAGCAATACCTGCTGCGGCGTGCCCTCTTCTTCGATCCGGCCTTGATGCAGATAGATGACCTTGCTCGATACATCCCGCGCAAAGGCCATTTCGTGGGTGACCAGAATCATCGTCCGCCCTTCTTCAGCGATGCCCTGAATCACCCGCAACACTTCGCCCACCAGCTCAGGGTCCAAGGCCGAGGTCGGCTCATCGAACAGCATCACTTGCGGGCGCATGGCCAGAGCGCGGGCAATCGCTACGCGCTGTTGCTGGCCACCGGACAGAAACGAGGGATACACGTTTCGCTTGTCGATCAGGCCGACTTTTTCCAGCAGGTGTTCGGCATGCGCCGTGGCTTCCTTGCGGTCCTCGCCGAGTACGTACACCGGCGCTTCGATAACGTTTTCCAGCACGGTGCGATGGGGCCACAGGTTGAAACTCTGGAACACCATGCTCAAACGCGTGCGCAGACGCTCGACCTGACGCGGATCGGCGATCTGCGCGACGCCACCGCGCCCCGTCTTCAACCGCACTTCTTCGCCGTTGATTCTCAGGCTGCCGCTGCAGGGGATTTCCAGCAGGTTGATGCAACGCAGCAAAGTACTTTTGCCCGAACCACTTGAACCGATAAGCGAGACCACTTCGCCCTCTTTGGCGCGCATCGAAATGCCCTTGAGCACGTGGTGATCGGCATAGCTCTTGTGCAGGTCATCGATGGCGACGACCGCGGTGTCAGTGTGTGGCTGGGGGATATTCACGTGGGTGAGTGCTTGCACGTCTGGATCCTCGAATTCTGATTGTTCAGGCAGGCCGGGCAACGCCACGACTATTCGTCGTCGCGCGCCGGGATCCACCACTCTTCGCCACGCACGGTGCGTATGTACTCCGGCCAGCGGAAGCGATGGGGGGCTTGAAAGTCGGCCGGCAACAGCGGCGCCTGCCAGCGCTCACCGCCGATGCCACCGCCGGTGCGCTGGTCGAACTCGGCTTTGGCAGCCTTGAGCAAATCGTCGTTGCAGAACAGGTCGAGCAAGGTGTTGGCAATGGTTTTCGCCGCCACTTCGATCATCGGATCGATGGTCTGCGGTATGCCGCCCAAGGCATTGGAGACCCAATCCGGGTACACGTGGCCGGCGGGCGCGCTGAGCATCGGGCGGGCCACCAGCAGACGCACGGTCGGGCAATGCCAGGTGTATTCGGGGTAGTCGTCGGAAGTCAGGTACTTCTGCCATGCCGGCATTTGCAGGCGCATCTGCCGCTCGCACTCCTGCGGGTCGATCAGTTGTTCGGTGGCCGGCAGGAAGGGTTCCGCCATCGGTACCAGGCCGAGATTGCTCTGGATCTCACGGGCAATCTCGCAGGCTTCAGCCCCCCATTGCGGTGCGCCGACGGCGGCCAGGTTGCTGTAGGTCGCCCGCGCCAGCACATGGTTGGGCAGACCGCCACGGGACTTGCAGACCCAGGTCTTTTTCCACTGGCAACCGGTGGCCATCGCCGCAGCGGCGGCGTTGTTATCCATCACCTGGGAAATGGTTTCGGCCTGCTCGATCGAATCACAACGCAGCAGGTACTGGATCTGTGACAGGTGCGGTGGCAGATTGTCGGCGGTGGCCTGCCCGGCCGTCAGGATGGCCTCGTTGTAACTCCACAAACCGGTGAACGGCAGGGTCGAACGGCGCAGGCTTTCGTTGAGGTTGTAGAAGTGCATCAGCGCATCGTTGGCGCCCGGTGCCCGGGCAGCCAGGTGATTCTGCGGGATCGGACTATAGCGGTCGGCGGCAATCCAGTTTTCCGGGTCTTCGCAGGTGAAGCTGTAGATGTAGGCGTAAGCAATGCCGCAATGGGTATCCCAGGTGGTGGTGTTGTTCAGCGGCAACATGTAGGTGGGGTGAAAACTGATGGCCGCATCCAGGTTGTCGTAGTAACCCTTGGCCGCGTGTACAGGTTTGGACGCACGGAGCTTTTCCGCCGGCTCACCAAAGAAACGAATGGTGCCCTCGATGCCGAACTCAAGCATCGCCGCCTTCGCCGCGAGCACCCCGCCCAATGCACTGATACCCAGCGCAGAGTGCGGATCGGTGTGGCCCGGGGCAAATCGCGACAGGCCTTCGCGGGGCATCTTGCGGGTGGTAGCGGCCTGGCAGTTACCGGGGACCGCATCGTATTCGGCGTAGGTCGCCAGCACCGGTCCCTGGCCATTACTGAAGGTTGCGCAAAACGCGGTAGGCATGCCGCCGCTGTTTTCTTCGACGGTGAAACCTTCCTTGCGCAACAGATCCACATACCAGGCACAGGACTTGTACTCGCGAAACGCAGGCTCCGCGTAGTGCCAGATGATCTGGTGCCAATCCGATAACTGCTGACGATGCTGGTCGACCCACTTCAGGGCAAATCTTTTCTGTAATTCCATGTGGTTCACTCCTAACGACTCAGGCAGACAGGAAAGCGGCGGCGTCCAGCTCCAGCAGAATCGGCTGACGGGTGTGGGCCTGGCTGGCAAGTACCTCGCGCAACTGCTCAAGGCTGCTTATGGCGATGTGGGCGACGTGGCAGGACTTGGCCAACGCGGCAAAGTCCGGTGGCAGGATGTCCACGCCCAATGGGGGAATATCGCGGTTGGTCATGTAGTCGCGGATTTCGGCATAACAGTGGTTGTTCCACAGCACCACGATCACCCCCAACTCCGCTTCACGGGCAGCGATCAGTTCGGCACTGGAGAACTGCACGCCACCATCGCCGACCACCGCTACTACGGGACGATCGCGCGCGGCGAGCTTGGCGCCGATGGCCGCCGGCAAGCCGTAACCCAAGGTGCCAAAGCCTGTGCCGGCGTTGAACCAGCTGTTGGCTTGCGGGGCGCGATAACCCAGCGCGCCCTGATACACCGGCTGGGTCGAATCGCCGACCACGATCGGCGCGGGCAGACTGTCGCGCAGGGTGTCGAGCATCTGCTGCATGACGTTCTGCTTGCTGCTCCAGCCGGACCGTTCGGCAGCGTTGACCTGTGCCACACGCTGATAGGCCCAGTCGCTGGCGCAAGCTTCAGGCACTGCCGCCAGGAGCGCTTGCAGCCCTTGCCCGGCATCGCCCAGCAGGCCCACGTCGGCGCGTGCCGCCCCCAGGATCTGCAAGGGATCGATGTCCAGGCGAATCAGCGGCGCATTGAGTGACAGCGGGCCGAGACCGAAGAAGTCGTAATCGGTTTCCCCCAATTCGGTACCGACCGCCAATACCACGTCAGCTTCGGCAAACAGTGCACGGCCATGCGCCGACGACTGCACCCCGTCGAGCAACAGCGGGTGCTCCGGCGCCAGCAGGCCACGAGCATTGGTGGTCAGGGCGACCGGCGCCTGCAACTTTTCCGCTAGCGCCTGCACCAGCCGGCCTGCGCCTCGGGCGCCGCCACCGGCGAGGATCAACGGCTTGCGCGCCGCCGCCAGCAGCTTCACCGCCGCCGCAATATTCGCGGCCGCCGGCGCCGGGGCTTGCGGCAAGGTACGTGGGCGCAGGTCGAGGTTGTCGGCTGGCATTTCCAGCACGTCCAACGGAATTTCGATGTGCACTGGACGCGGGCGGGCACAGCCGAACAGCGCGAAGGCGCGGGCAAGCACTTCCGGCAATTCCTCGGGGCGCTGCAAGGTATGGCTAAAGGCGCAGACCCCGGCGACCACTGCACGCTGGTCGGGCATTTCATGCAGGTAGCCATGGCCCAGGCGTTGATGTTCGCGGCGGCTGGTGGTGGAAATCACCAGCATCGGCACCGAGTCGGCGTAGGCCTGGCCCATGGCGGTGAGGATGTTTGTCATGCCGGGGCCGGTAATGATGAAGCACACGCCGGGCTTGCCGCTGGCCCGGGCGTAGCCGTCCGCCATGAACCCTGCACCCTGTTCGTGACGCGGGCTGATGTGGCGCAAAGAACTGCCGTGCAGCCCGCGATAAAGCTCGACCGTGTGCACACCGGGAATGCCGAACACCGACTCCACGCCGTAGCCTTCAAGTAACCGGACGAGCGCCTGGGCACAACTGGTCATGCGAGCACCTCTTTATTCTTATTGGGAATGCCAGGCTCACAGAGACCTGAACCGAGGGCCCTAGTATTGGTGACGAAACGATTACATCAATCGAAATAAATTTGCCTCACTGTCAAATTTTATTGAACGATCTTGTTGAGCATTTGGGCGTATCACTGCCGGTCAAAGGATCATTTTGCTCACCAGTGACGGGCAAATTATTCGATTGTTGGGGCCACTCATTTTCATAAAGATGGAACCCTCGGCACTTGCCCCCTCTGTCTCAAGGAACGCTTTATGCGCGTCGAGCATCAGCCCCTGTTGACCCGCAACCCCTGTACCCAGCGGCACCTGATCAGCTTCCATTACGGCCAGCCCGGACGCGCCGGCAAGGTTTATCTGCAAGCCAGCCTGCACGCCGACGAATTGCCCGGCATGCTGGCGCTGCATCATCTGCGTGAAATGCTCGACGGTGCCGAGGCTCGCGGACAGATCCTCGGGGAGATCGTGCTGGTCCCCATCGCCAATCCGATTGGCCTCGAACAGACCTTGATGCACGACGCGATGGGACGTTTCGATTTCAACAGCGGTGAGAATTTCAATCGCCGTTATCCTGATTTGGCCGAGACAATCAAAGATCGGTTGGCCCATGAACTGACCGGGGATGCCGATGAAAATCGGCAGATCATTCGGCGCGCCATGGCCAGCGCCTTGAAACAGATTCGCCCGACCAGCGAGATCGACTCGATGCGCCAGGCACAATTGCTGCTGGCCCACGACGCCGATTTCGTCCTCGACCTGCATTGCGATGCCCAGGCCGTGGTTCACTTGTATGGAGAAACGCCCTGTTGGTCGCAGATCGAACCGCTGGCACGCTACATCGGCGCACAGGCCAGCCTGCTGGCGAGCGGTACGGGCGCCGGTTCGTTTGACGAGGCTTGCGGTCAACCCTGGTGGCGCCTGGCCGAAGCGTTTGCCGGACGCTTTCCGATCCCTTCCGGCTGCGTCGCCGCTACCGTCGAGTTACGCGGTGAAGCGGATGTCGATCATGCATTGGCCCGCGTCGATGCCGCCGCGCTCTACGCCTTCCTGCAACACCGGGGCATCCTCGCCGGCACACCTCCGCCGATGCCTGCCCTGCTCCAGCCCGCGACACCCTTCGATGGCTCACTGACCTTGCGCGCCCCCTGCGCCGGGCTCGTGGTGTTCCTGCACAAACCCGGCGCGTGGATCGAGCGTGATGAGCCGGTGGTGCACGTCATAGACCCCATCACTGGCGCTACGCAGGTTGTATGCAGTTCCACCCGTGGCGTGATGTACATGCGCAGTGCGATTCGATTTGCGGCAGCGGGGGTCGAATTGTGCAAAGTGGCCGGGGCTACGGCACTCGAAGGCGGTGTAATGGTTTCGGCGTGATGGTGCCGCGGTCACAGGCAAGCCTGAACCGCGGCCATCGAGCCACTGAGGGGTGTCAGTTGCGAACCGTCGGTAATGCCGACAGCGCCCGCTCCCAGATCTGCCAGGTGCGCAGCCAGACCATCGCCTGCCAATCGCTGTCGGCGGGATAGAACTGCTCGAGCAGACTCAGCTTGATCTCGCGCCCTGTTACGTCATTCGGGTTGCCGTGCAGATGCAGCCAGTGGTCATCGCGCAGATGACGGTGAACGTCCGGCCCCGGGTAAGTCCCGCACTCAATGACAAACGGCATCAAGCGAACCTGCGGCAACGCATTGATCAGCGCTTGCGAGGTGTAGCCGGTGGCCGTTGCCGCCACGCCGGTTTCGCTGACGGTGTCGGCACCGGTTTGCAGGCTGTAGAGCCACGGGCCATAAATCGCCTGCGCATCCGCCAGTGCCGGATAGGCGGACTCGGTGATGGTCAACAACATCGGATGACCGTACTCGCCAGCGCCCGTGTGCAGGTCGAAACACATGGCGACCTCGGCATGGGCCACGTGCTTTTGCACGATTTTGTGCAGCGTGCGGTTCGACCAGCTCGGCGCCAGCCCGCCGAAAAACAGGCCGTCGGGATGAGCATGCTGACCGCCCTCGACAATCGACATGACTGCCGGCCAGCCGTGCAGGCGAATCTGCTCGTCGAGCAAGGCATCGGCACGATCACGCTGCGGACCGTGCAACTGCGGGCAGGCATAGATTTCATGCAGGGCGTTGTAGGCCTGGTTGTCTGGCAGCGGTCGCTGGAAATCCAGGTGATTGCGGTTCAGGTCGATGTTGTCTTCGTTGACCCGGCGCAACCACGCCATGCCCCAAGGGTTGATGGCATGGATCATGACCACGGCGACGTCCGCTGGCAGGGAGCGCTTGCCCAACTCCTGCAGCCATTTGATCTGGCAGCCCGAACCATAGAAGCCTTCGACCCCGTGAGTGCCGCTCAACGCGATCAGCAGCCGTTTGGCGCCCGGATCCCCCAGCACCGCCACATCGGTACTCAGGGGCTCGCCGAAGGGTCCTTTGAGCGGGTGTGGATACTCCGTCAGCGTTGCGCCCGCCGTGGTGGCTGCGGCCAGGAACTGTTCACGCTGGGTGCGATAGCTGGACTGGGTGGGGAACTCGGTTTGCATGTCTGCCTCTTGTTGGTTTTCCGGCCTGCCTGTTAGCAATGACCCTACAGAAAATCCCGCCATTGATGAAGGACAAAAACGTCGGTGCCGCAGGACCCGGTTTGCGTCCCTACCGGTCGGCCGATAAAGTCGGCTGATCGTAGATCCAACGGACGGAGTACCCCACGTGTTCTCAACCTTCCCTTTGCGCCGCTATCGCCTGCCAGCCCTGGTTCTGCTCGCCAGCGCCTTGACCCTTACCGCGTGCAACAACGCTTCAGTGCCGACGCTGCCACTCGCACCGGAAAGCGCTTCCGGTTTCCGCACCGACCTTAAAACTCAACACGCCGACAAATACATGGCTGCGGCAGCCAACCCGCTGGCGGCCGAAGCCGGGCGGGAGATGCTGCGCCGGGGCGGCTCGGCCATCGACGCGGCGATTGCGATGCAAGCGGTGCTGACGCTGGTCGAGCCACAGTCTTCGGGCATCGGTGGCGGCGCATTGATCGTACTTTGGGATGGCAAGGCCGTGCGCACCTACGACGGGCGTGAAACCGCCCCGGCCGGCGCCACCGAGAAGCTTTTCCTGCAAGCCAATGGACAACCGATGGGGTTCACCCAGGCGCAGATTGGCGGCCGCTCGGTGGGCACGCCCGGTGTATTGCGCGCCCTGGAACTGGCCCATCAAAAACACGGACGCCTGCCCTGGGCGCAGCTGTTAGAACCAGCCATCCGGCTCGCCGAACAAGGCTTCGCCATTTCGCCACGCCTGCACCAGTTGATCGCCGCAGATTCGTCCATGCCGCGCTCAGCGGAAATGATGGCTTACTTCCGTAATGCCGATGGCAGCCCAAAAGCCGTCGGCACAAGCTTGAAGAACCCGGCACTGGCCGCCGTGTTCAAACGCATCGCCCATGAAGGCCCGGATGCCCTGTACAAAGGCCCGGTCGCCGAGGAAATCGCAGCCAAGGTGCAGGGTCACGCGAACCCCGGCAGCCTGTCCGTGAGCGATCTCGCCAACTACCAGGCCAAGGAGCGCGCGCCACTGTGCACCGACTACAAGCGCTGGCAAGTCTGCGGCATGCCGCCGCCGTCGTCGGGCGGGATCGCCGTGGCGCAGATCCTCGGCACGCTGCAAGCCCTGGAGACCCGCGATAAACGCTTGGCGCTGGTGCCGCTGAAACCGGTCAAGACCACGGCCCCGGCCGGCATCGAACCCGACCCGCAAGCCGTGCACCTGATCTCTGAAGCCGAACGCCTGGCCTACGCCGACCGAGCTCAGTACGTCGCCGATACAGACTTCGTACCCGTGCCGGTCAAGGGCCTGGTCGACCGGACCTACCTCGCCAGCCGCGCCGCCCTGATTGGCGAACGCAGCATGGGCACGGCCAAACCCGGCACGCCGCCGGGCATCCGGGTGGCCTATGCGCCGGATCGTTCGCCGCTGCGGATTTCCACCTCGCAAGTGGTGGCCGTCGATGACACCGGCGGTGCCGTGTCGATGACCACCACCATCGAATCGGCGTTCGGCTCGCACATCATGGTTCAGGGTTTCATGCTCAACAACGAGATGACCGACTTCTCGTTCATCCCCGAGGAAAACGGGCAAAAAGTCGCCAACCGCGTCGAGCCTGGCAAACGCCCGCGCTCCTCCATGGCCCCGACCCTGATCTTCGACCGCCAGAGCGGCGAATTCCTCGCCACCGTCGGTTCCCCCGGCGGCTCGCAAATCATCGAATACGTGGCCAAGTCCACCATCGGCCTGCTCGACTGGAACCTCGATGCCCAGGCGGCCATCAACCTGCCCAACTTCGGCAGCCGCAACGGCCCGACCGAACTGGAACAGGGGCAGTTCAGCCCGACGCTGATTCAGGCGCTGAAAGACAAAGGGCACAGCGTGAGCGAGATCGACATGACCAGCGGGACCCAGGCGATTGTCCGGGTCAAGGACGCCCAAGGGAAAGCATCGCTGACAGGCGGGGCCGATCCACGGCGTGAGGGGCAAGCGTTGGGGGATTGAGTCGTACGCGTGGATGAGAAAGGGCTTACCGGTGGGTAGGCCCTTTTTATGTACACAAGCGAAAATCAGCAGCGCTTATCGACTGATCTTCAACCCCTGCCGAACCTGGTGTTTTTCCAGCGCCAGTTCGATCAGTCGCGTCACCAGTTCGCTGTAGGTCATGCCGGTGGCCTGCCACAGCTTCGGGTACATGCTGATGCGGGTGAAGCCGGGCAGCGAGTTGATTTCGTTGATCAGCACTTCGCCGCTGTCGGTCAGGAACACGTCGACGCGGGCCAGGCCGGAGCAGCCCAGCACCTGAAATGCCTCGACGGCCAGGGCGCGAATGCGTTCGCTGGCCTCGACGCTGATATTGGCCGGTACCACCACTTCAGCAGCCGTGTCGTCGATGTACTTGCTGTCGTAGGAGTAGAACCCGCTGCGTACCACGATCTCGCCGCAGCCACTGGCGATGGCGTCTTCATTGCCGAGCACCGCGCATTCAATCTCGCGGCCGCTGACGGCAGATTCGATCAACACCTTGGTATCGAAACTCAAGGCCAGTTCCACCGCAGCACTGTACTCAGCCTCGTCGGTGACCTTGCTCACGCCCACGGAAGAGCCCTGATTCGCCGGTTTGACGAACAGCGGCAAACCCAACTTGCCCCGCACCTCGGCAAACCCGGTGCGCGCCGCCGTGGCGCGGGTCAATGTCACGAACGGCGTCACGGCCAGGCCGGCATCGCGCAGCAGGCGCTTGCTGATGTCCTTGTCCATGCACACGGCCGAGCCGAGCACATCGGAGCCGACAAACGGCAGATCGGCCATGCGCAGCAAGCCTTGCAGGCAACCGTCTTCACCGAGGGTGCCGTGGACAATCGGGAAGATCACATCGACGTGACCGAGCATTTCCTGGCTGGAGGTTTCCACCAGTTGCTGAGTGGCTTTGCCCGGCACCACGGCCAGTTCGCGGTTGGACTGGTTGAGCGCGATCAGCGCCGGGTTTTCCTGGTTCAGCAAAAAGCTGGAAGGGTCGTTGAGGTGCCAATGGCCTTGTTTGTCGATGCCGATCAGTACCGGCTCGAAGCGTGAACGATCCAGCGCATCGACGATGTTTTTCGCCGACTGCAACGACACCTCATGCTCGGCCGAACGGCCCCCGAAAATGATCCCCACACGCAATTTGCTCATGACCTGGCCTCATCCTGACAAATAAAAAACAACCTGTAGCGAATGCGCCCCACGGTGCAGTATTTGCTCTTGGTTTTCTAGCCGATAAGCCGCCTTCCGATCAGAAGACAGGGAACCGCCGGCTGGGTTACCGTGTTGTGCATCAAGCTCAAGACGATCATCACCATGGCCAAGCGTCCGCCTCGCAATGACTGGTTCCTTCGCGCGCCCGATGTCGGCGGGCTGCAGCGTTTCGAGGCGTTTTTTGCCGGCCATGGCTACGACCTTCACCGCCACGACACCTATGCCATCGGCCACACCCTGGCCGGGGTGCAGAGCTTTCAGTATCGCGGCGGCTGGCGTCACAGCCTGCCGGGCGCAACGATCGTGCTGCACCCGGACGAAGCCCACGATGGCGAGGCCGGGACCGAGTCCGGTTTCCAGTACCGGATGATGTACATCGAACCGGCGCTGATCCAGCAGATGCTCGGCGGGCAAGCGCTGCCGTTCATCAAGACCGGGTTGTCGAACGATCCCCGCCTGTTCGCCGCCACGGGCGCTTTGCTGCACAGCCTGGATTGCCCGCTCGATCCACTGAAGGAACAGGACGCGCTGTTCGATCTGGCACAAGCCATGAGCGCGGTTTCCGGTGCACCGGGCAAACGCTCGGGGTTCGATTACGTGGCCGCGCAGCGGGCGCGGGAATACATCCATAGCGCCCTGGATCGCACCGTGACCCTGGAGGAACTGGCACAGCACAGTGGTCGGGATCGCTGGAGCCTGTCCCGGGATTTCCGCTTGTTGTTCGGCACCAGCCCCTACCGCTACCTGACCATGCGCCGCCTGGACATGGTCCGTGCGCTGCTGATCCAGGGTCAGAGCCTGGTCAGCGCCGCGCTGATCGCAGGTTTCACCGACCAGAGCCACATGACGCGGCAATTCAGCAAGACCTACGGCCTGTCACCGGCCCGCTGGATGAACATGCAGCGCCGTTGAGCCACGCACAATCGTACAAGAAGCGCGTTGAGTCGCTGGCTATCGTGGGTTCACCAACCTCCATGAGAGCTGTTACATGAACGCTTACGAAAGCCTGAACTTCGCTGAAAAAATCAGCCGGATCGATTCCCACTGGTCGCCCCGGGTCATCGCCGAAATGAACGACTACCAGTTCAAGGTGGTGAAGTTGCTGGGGGATTTTATCTGGCACGACCACCTCGATACCGACGAAACCTTCATCGTGCTCGAAGGCCGGTTGCGCATCGATTTTCGCGATGGCCACGTGCTGGTGAACGCAGGGGAAATGTACGTGGTGCCCAAAGGCGTCGAGCACAAACCCTGTGCCGAGCAGGAGGTAAAACTCCTGCTGATTGAACCCAAGGGCGTGCTCAACACCGGCAGCGAAGGTGGTGAGCGCACGGCCGAGAATGATGTGTGGATTTGAGCGCTGACCGGCTCAAGCCTGCAAGGTCTTGCCGTCCACCGGCTCACCAATGGTCAGGAAGTGCCCGCCCGCCACGTGGTGCAAAGTGCGCAAGGCATCTTGCCCTTCGAAGTGCCAGCGCCCTTCGCTGAACACACGTTCGTCAGCCTGGGCGGCAATCACTTCGGCCAGGAACAGATCGTACTGCTGGTGGTTGTTCGGCTCGGGCAGCAGGCGACATTCCAGCCAGGCCACGCAGCCTTCGAGCATCGGCGCATCAACCGACTCGCCGGTGAACGTCTGCAAGTCGTAGGTCTCAAACTTGTCGCGCCCCTGACCCTGGGTCAATTCCAGGCCGGAGGTCGAACCGACGGTCTGCACAATGTCGACCTGGGCGGCGCAAGGAACGTTCAGCACAAAAGTGCCCGAGGCCTCCAGCAACTGGCGAGTCCAGGTGGACTTGTCCAGCACCACGGCAATTTTCGGTGGTTCGAAATCCAGCGGCATGGCCCAGGCTGCCGCCATGATATTGCGCTGACCACCGTGGGCTGCGCTGACCAGCACGGTCGGGCCATGATTGAGCAGACGATAGGCCTTGGACAAGGGAACCGGACGGCGGTGGGAAACGCTCATGGAAGTCTGCTCCAGGGGGAAAAGAGCCGATTGTAACGACATCCCAAATGAAAATATCGCAGCCTGCGGTCGCTCCTTCAAAGTGGTCCATCACCCGAGCAGGTACCATTCAACCGCTTGTTCGTGTCGTGTGATCCTGTCGGAAAAGGGCCAAATGCGCATCTGGTAGCGCTGGACCAGTTGTGTCGGCAAGATCTCGCCCTGTTCGAAATACCGAGCGACGCTCCTGTCTACTGAGTGGTGGCGGGGAAGCCAGCCCACCTTCCAGTATCCACTTACCGGACAGGCTTGGCCGCTATGGCAGTTCGGTGCCGACAAATGAGATTGGCTAAATGCAGGCGATCCCGGTAGCCCCTGTCCAGTGGCCGGATCCAGAAGCTTGGCTTTGGCCAGTTGGTTGATCAGCGCTTCGCTGGGTTTTTCAGGGGGGACATTGGCCAGGCGTTCTTCGAGCCATTTGAGTTTGCCGTCCCAGGATGGCAACGGCGCGGGTGGCAGTGGGACGATTTCGTTGATCTCGGGGACTTTGGGATTGGCGTAGGAGTAGCCCGAGAGGATTTTCCAGATTTTTTCGTAGCGATCGGCGCGTTCGAGGTCTTCCTGTTGACCGAGGTAGTGCAAGCGATTATCTGGCTTAGGGTCACGGAAGCCTTTTTCCAATCGGCCGGCAGCGCCGTCGTTACCAGCTACAACGCCCATCTGGAAGAGCTCAAGCGCTTCTTGGTACTTTCCTTTGTTCTTAAAGTGGACCCCTAGGGCGAGGGCTGATTTACCATGACCTTGTTCTGCTGCGCAACGGCGCATCTGCCGGGCAACGTCCGGGGCGACGTCGATCGGCGCCAACTTGTCTGCGATATAGGCTTGAGCCAGTGCATTACCTTCATCAGCGGCTTTGCGATAGTAACGCAACGCTATTTCGTGATCTTTCTGCAGCCCGGCTGCGCCGTGCTGCAGAAAGATGCCAACAAAGTAGTATCCTGTTGCCACTCCCGCGTCGATTAGTTGCTCACTCATGCGCAAATGCTCTTTCCCACGGAGTTTGAAAGTACCGCGCATGGCACCGTTCTGCAGGTTGATATTGGCTTTGTAATGGCCGTTCTCACTGGCGATGCGGTACAAGCGCTCGATCTCTGCATCAACAGTCTTGTCCTGTTTGAGTTGATTGTTCTTTTGCAACCAGCGCGCGTATTGGAACAGCATATCGGCCTCGGCGGAGGCCGCAGGGATCTGCTCGTGGACACAGGTGAAAGCCAGCTTGGCCTTGATTCCAGTTGACGGGTTCAAGGGCGTCTCCTTGGTCGAAGTAGAAATAGAACTGCTGGTATCGCAAGCGACCAGCAGCAGATATGAAAGCAACAAGACCCGGCGCATCAGTCGAGGTCCGACAGGTCGGATTCGCCGTAGTGGAACTCCACGAGGGGGGCACAAGGCACATCCTTGTCTTCCTGAAAATCTTTGTTGTCGTCGATGATCCACTGCCAAGCTTCGAATGCTTCCTCCGGATCATCCTGCGCGCCCACTCCATTCGTATGCATCTCCCACAACCGCCGCCGCAACCCCTGCGTCACACTCGCCCACTCATGCGCAATATTCAGTTCGCTATCCACCTGCATGCTGCGGGTGTTGATGTTGGCCGAGCCGTGAGTGGTGAACACATCGTCGACGATCATTAGCTTGGAGTGGATGTACACCGGCATCCATTCCTTACCCGCCGGCGAATCGGGGGCGACCAGCGAGCACACGTGGACTTTCAGACCGGGTAACTCCGGAGGACGAACGAAAGCATCTCGCTCAATTGCCCTGATTTCATCACTGAGCACCGCCTGCCGCCACTTGTTGTCCGAAGCACTGTCCCGTTGAGCTTCCCTGGCTTTATCGCTGAGATCGGTTCCTCCCATCGCGTCGGTAAGGCCCGTCAGCATGAGCAACGCCTGACGCTCCAGGCGTTCGCCAAAGCTGGTTTCCAGTGCGGCAGCCTGCGCTTTTGCCTGTTCGGTGCGCCGTAGCTCGGTGATTTTTGGCATGGTATGACCATGCCCGAGGCTTTCCAGCATGCGCTGGGTGTTCACGGTGCCGGAGCCTATGCCGCCCTTGCTTGCGTTGGTGATCACAAACAGGTGCAAGGGGCCATGTACGGCGGGGTCGCGCCCGGCCTTGGTCTGGCCGGCGGCGACGGCCTTGATCAATTCGGCCAGTGGCGGCCAGCGGAAATACTGGTTTTCGATGTAGATGAACTGGGTCGCGTTGTTGACGGCTTGCAGGTAGAGCTGTTCGATGTCCCGTTTGCCCTCCTGGGCTTGGGTGCGCAGGATCTGCGCGATCTGTCGGGTGGCGTCCGGAGAGCATTGCAACTGCGGCCCGATCTCTTTGGCTTGGCGCAGGTCGAGCAAGTTTTCGCCGGTTTCCTTGCGCCAGGCGCTGGCGAAGTTGTGGTGCAGGTGTTCCAGGATCGGCCCGCTGACCTGGCTGGAAATATCCTGACGTGGGGTATCGCCACGCGGGCCCTTGTTGGGGGCGGGTTTGGTGTCCTTGTCACGGTTCACTGCCAGATGGTCGTTGGTGTCCCAGTACTCGTCGAGCATGTTGTGACCCATGACGAAACCGATGGCACGGTCCGGCAGTTCATAATCGACAAGAACGGTTTTTTGATGATGGGTCGCTGTCGCAGTCAGGATGAATTGCGTAGTGGCGCTGACCTGCGGGTCGAGACTTTTGTACATCGCCTGATGGGCTATTTCGGCCCTTTCAAACACGCTGAAACCGCGACTGACGAACACTGGCGTGTTGCGAGCCGCCAGATGCGCAGCGGCCATGTTGTCGGCTAGCGAACAGTTGGCAAACCACTGGCGGTCATAAGCATATTGCTCAGCCGTGGAGGGTTGCATCGCCCGGTCGTATATCCGGTACGGGCCTTTACCGGGTAGATTGGCTTCGTCGGCAAAACCCGCGCTGTTAAACGGCATTTCCCACCCCAGTATCCGCACTTTGACACCTTCGCGAGCCATGGCCATGAGCAATTCACCGATACGCGGGGATATTCCATCGCGGATGAAATACATCGACGGCTGAAAGCCCCAGCAGATGATGTCGACTGTTGCCTTGGCCTTTGAAATGGCCAGGTGCACGGCCCGGAATGTTTCTTCCCCATTGATCAATGGTTGATAAGTCGCCTTGGCGGGAGGGTATTCGGTATTGCGCACATACCATGGCGGGGTACAGGTCACCTCTTGGGTGTGCTGGAGTGCGACCGGCGTCACGATTTCGTATTGGCTCATGGTGTTTTCCCTTCCTGATCACTGGCTCCTTCCATCACCGTGACATACAGGCCTCGGTGATCCGTGTGCGATGTGGGTTGACTCAACTCGGCGTGGGCTTGCGAGGGATGGTTGTGCAGGCCGCGATTGGCGAGTTCCGCCTGTCCGGCGTTGCGGTAGTCGGTTGGCACCGGGATCTGGTAAGTCACACCGTTGGCCATGACCAATCGGTAGCCCCGTGTCACCACCTGATGATCGATCAGTAGTTGCCCGGAAGCGTCCAGCACACCTTGCTTGAGCTCGGCACCGTCGGCGTACAGCGTGTAGGGCATGCCTGCCCAGACTTGGTGGTTGGCGTTGGGGGCTTGCGATACGTTGAATCGCAGCGTCTGTTTGGACAGGCTTTGCGGGTAATCCGGATGCGTGGCTTTCATGCTCGCCGGGCCGCTGTACTCGAAATGCGCCGACTTGACCTTGTGATCCCCCGCCGTACCCGATTCGATGCAGCACTCATCCAGGCTGAGGTAACTACCGCCGCCGTTGAGGACGATTTTTTTCTTCGCGGTGATGTGGATTTCGTCCTCGGTGCTGGTGATGTCCAGACCGTGCCGTGCAATCAGCTCCAGACGATCGTTTTGCGCCTGCACACTCACCGGGCCCTGATTGGCGATCAGCTTGATGCCGAGCTTGCGCACGAACAGGCTCAGGCCTTGGCCCACGCCGACGAACAGGCGCTTGACCACGCTGAGGTCGGCTGCGCCGCCGGCGTTGAGCATCAGGTTGTCCTTGGCCGCCAGTTGCAGGTGTTTTCCGCTGGTGAGGGCGATGCCTTGCGGGGCGCTGAGCAGCAGGACCTGGGATTTGAGCTCTTCCAAGTCTTGACGCAGCAGGTTGAGTTGCGCAGCCACGTCCGCCGGTTCGGCTTTAGCGGTCTGCGCGTCAGTGGAGAGCTGTTGCAACTGTTCGTCGGCCTGTTGCAGGCGGTCGACGGCATCCGCCATGTTCAGCACCGGCCCCTGCGCCTTGGCCTGCGCGTCGGCACTGATGAACACGCCTTTGCCGCCTCTTATGGCGCCCCAATCATCCGTACGCAGCTCAAAGCCTTCCCCCCGCTTCTTCCGCTGGCCATCCACCAGATGCCCCAGATTCAACTGGCTCTTGCCGCCATACTCGGTACTGAGCTTGATGTGCTCCTGCCCCCGCGTGTCATCCAGGCGCAACTTGTTATTGGCCGGCGTACGCAGCACGTTGCGGTGGTCGTTGCGCTGGGTCACCAGGTCGGGGTGCTGGTCGTCGTGCAGGGCGTGGGCGATGTAGGGGCGGTCAGGGTCGCCCTGTTCGAAGGCGATCGCCACTTCGGTGCCGGCGATCAGCGGCAGGTGCAGGCCGTAGGTGTCGCCGGCGTAGGCGCGGGCCTGGCGTAGCCATTTGCTTTCGCGGCCGGCGGGCCAGGTGTCGCGGTCGAAGAGGAACTTGACCCGGTAGCGCCCTTGCAGGTCGATTTCGGTGTACAGGGGGTTGCTCTGGGGGTGGGTGATGCGTGCCGGCAGGGTGCCGGCGATTTGTGGTTTGGGCGGTACTTCTGGGCGAAAGCACAGGCGCAACGCGTAGGGCATGGCTTCGAAATCGCAGGTCAGGCTGCGGTCGCGGGCGGCGCGGGTGGTGATCTTTGTGATCACCACGCGGGAGGCGAAGGCCTTGGGGGCGTCGCCGCTGATGGTCAGGACCTGACCCGGGGCCAGGGTGGCGCTGCTGCTGGTGCCGCTCAGGTGGGTCTGGTTGTTGAGGTAGCGTTCGTGGCGCAGGCGCGCATAGAAAAAGCCGCTTTCGCTTTGCAGGTCTTCGTCGCGCAGGTGGGACTTGCCGAGCACGCGGTAGGGTTCGGCGTAGTGGTAGGCGTCGCCGTAGGTGTTATCGGCGACGCCACGGGTCGTGGCCACGCCGTGAGTGGTGGGCTCGCCGAGGGTCTGGTCGACCTCGCCGTCGAGCCAGGCGCGGCTGTCGTCGGGGTGATAGGCGCGTACGCTGACGTGCTGTTCCACCACCCGATGGCGGGTTTGCAGGGCCCAGACGCTGTCCTGCTCGCTGTTGCTGAAGCCCGAGGGCGAGTGCAGCGGCAGCTCGACGTCGAACTGGTAGCAGCGCTGGTCGTCGCAGAACTCGACGACGTCGAAGGCGAGCTCTTCGTGCTGGATGCAGCGGTACCAGATGCCGACCTCGGCCAGGATCCGGCTGATGAAAGCCAGGTCGCTTTCCTGGTACTGCATCACCTGCTCGCGCTGCGGGTACTCGCGCTTGAGGTTGAAGCGAAAGTGCCCGGTGTCCAGACCGTGGCGGTCGCGCAGAATGCTTTTGACGATGTCTGGCACGGACTGGTGCTGATAGATCCGCGTTTGCTGGCCGCGATCGAGCAGGGCCAGGCGCGGTTGCAGGGTGACTTCGTAGCGGGCTTCGTCGATTGAGCCGGACAGGCGCTGGCAGCCGGTGATGCGGCCGTACAGCGTGCGCATCGGTGTGGGTGGCTTGGGCACTTCCCAGTCGAACACGGGCACGTTGGACGGTGCGTCGTACAGGCTGAACTCAGCGAACTGGCCGATGAATTTTTCCGCGCCGATGTCGAGGTCGCTGGCGGTGAATTCGATGCGGTAGAGGTAGGGTTGGCTAAGGTACTCATGGCCCTCGAAGGCGAGGACGTCGAGGTGGGTGTCGAGCTGGTCGATCTTGAGTGTGTGGCGGTTGTGGTCGAAGAAGACGGGCAGAATGGTGTTCAAGTACGGACCTCCCTGGGACATTGGGGGAGGCTTCATTTCCATCCCCGTTCAAGCGCTCGACAGCTTTCAGGAAGGAAAAAAAGGTTGATATAGGATGCTTCCGGCGCACTCGTAGGATGCGTCCGAGTGTTAACACCACTAACCTGTAGGACCGTTCGCTATCTTGTCGGCGCCCAGTGCCGCGGCTGCTTTTTGACAGGGTTAAACCGTTCGGGTCGAACGCTACTCCAGAGCGCAAACCCTGCGTGTTTAAAAGCCCTCAAGGTTACTTCGTGAAAGCCACAGCGCCTTGCGTCGTTGCCTACACATACTCCAGAATCCGCCGGCTTGTACGCCTTGGGGCTGGGTTTTATCGTTTGCTGGTCGCTGAAAAAAAACAGCGATCGGGTTTGGTAGCCCGTCCTCATATGGCGTATAGCGTCACCATTTCCAGGTGCTTTTCTACGGCACTTGTATCAATGGCGACCATGCGCAGGGCACCCTCGGGTGCGCCGGGTTTGCCATATGGGCCGGTCTACCAACCTTCGCATGGTCACCACCTTTCGTTTGGTAGCGAGGGTGATGACTCCATCAATCCCATATGGAGTTTCATCTATGTTCAAACCGACACCTAACCCCCCGGAAACCGATCCGGAAACGTCTTCAGAAACCCTCGATTCAAATACACTTCACGAGCCGTCCGAACGTATCCCCTCAGCCGCTGACATCCGCGCCACCCCACGCAAGCTCTGCACCATGTTTATCGTCAACACGGACCTCCATGCCGAAACCCTACTCACTCATGCCTGCGAGTCACTGGCATCGGCCAATGTCATGACCATGGATCTGGCGGATCGTACGGAGGGGACAAGTCGCAATACCCTGCTGGGGATTGCCCAAGTCATCATGCTGGGGGAACTGGCGGTGAACCGGGCGCTGTATCGGATTGATCCGCCCGAATAGAAATCAAAAGATCAAAAGATCGCAGTCTGCGGCAGCTCCTACATTGGATTGACGTACATCCTGTAGGAGTTGCTGCTGCGATCTCTTAACGATTAGACACTAGTTGGACAACTGATTGGCAAACTGCCCCACCGCATTGACCACTTTCTGCGCGCCGTCCTGGATCTCGACGATCACCGTGCCCGCTTCCGCCGCCAGCGCCAGGCCCTGTTCGGCCTGAAGCTTGCCGTCGGTCATCAGGGCCACGGCGTTGCGCGCCATGTCCTGGTTCTGCCGCACCACGAGGACGATTTCGTCGGTGGCCTGGCTGGTGCGCGAAGCCAGTTGCCGAACCTCATCCGCCACCACGGCGAAGCCCCGCCCCTGCTCGCCCGCACGGGCCGCTTCGATGGCCGCGTTGAGCGCCAGCAGGTTGGTCTGCTCGGCAATGCCGCTGATGGTTTTGACAATGGTACCGATCACCAGCGATTGCTCGTTCAGGGCTTCGATGCCATCACCAGCGGTTTGCATATGCCTGGCCAGGTCGCGCATCACGTCCACGGCCTGGGTCACCACGGCGTTACCGCGCTGGGCGCTTTGGTCGGTTTGCTGCGAGGTGCTGTAGGCAATGTTGGCGGCCTCGGCGACGGCTTGTTCCTGATTGACCTGATCGGTAATCACCGTGGCGAACTTCACCACCTTGTAGAGCTTGTTGTTGGCATCGGCCACCGGGTTGTAGGACGCCTCCAGCCAGACCGTACGACCATGGCTGTCGACACGTTTGAAACGGTCGGCTACGTACTCGCCCGCGTTCAGGCGACGCCAGAAGTCCTGGTACTCGGCACTGTTGTACTCCTCCGGCAGGCAGAAGGTGCGGTGATGCTTGCCTTTGATCTGCGCCAGGCTGTAAGCCATGCCACTGAGGAAGCGGTCGTTGGCGGTCAGCACGTTGCCATTGAGGTCGAATTCGATCACCGCTGTAGAGCGCACCAGCGCGCCGATCAGGTTCTCGTGTTCGCGGGAGGCCTCGATGGTGCGGGTAAGGTCGCTGGAGAAAATCGAAAAATGCCTGATCCGCCCATCTGCCGAGCGCACCGGTTGCAGGATCGAACGCAACCACGCTTCCTGGCCGGTACCGCGCAACAGGCGCACTGCGCCGGCGAAGTGCTCGCCACGGGTCAGCGCGCTCTTGAAACGCTGCTGGAATTCATCGGATTTCACGTGGTCCGGGACCAGGTCGTCGATGTGTCGGCCAATCAGATCGCCGCTCTTGTAATGCATTTCGCCAAGGAAGTTCTGATTGACCGACTGAACCCGTCCATCGCTGTCGAGGGTCAGCACCAGCATCTCGCTTTCCAGACTTTCCTTCACTTGCTGAAGGCTGGAGAGTTCTTCACGAAGAGCCGACAGCTCCTGCTTCAAGCGTTTATTGAACATGGGAAAGCACCGATGGACATGGGTAGAAAGCGATATGCAGCCTAACCATCGGCCTTGGAAACATTTACTTAAGCGTGTTCCGGGCTTGTCCTACAAAAAATAGTCGTGATGCGCACAATCAATGCGCGCCAGCAGTGGAACAGCCTGCGATTCTCGGCATCCGTGTACCGAAATAAGCCGCGCTGCCCACGCCCACCACCCCCATCACCGCACTGAACATCACGCAGATCCATGGACTCCACGGCATCAGGCCGATCAACAACAGCGGCGTGACACTCGCCCATGCGGCGTAGGCAATGTTGTAGGTGAACGAGATGCCCGAGACGCGAATCCGCGCCGGAAACAGGCTGACCATCACCGATGGCACCGCGCCGACCACCCCGCAGGACAACCCTGCCACGGCGTAGGCCAAACCGATCCAGTCGCCGCCCATGATCAGGCTGGCATACAGCACGCCGATGCCCAGCGGCAGCAGCAGGCTATAGAGCATCACCGTGCGCCAGGCGCCGATGCGATCGACCAGCAGCCCGGCGAGCACGCAGCCGATGTTCAAGAACACGATGCCCAGTGCGCTCAAGGCGAAGGTATGGCTGGCGCTCATGCCAAAGGTTTTCTGCATCATGGTCGGGGTGATGACCACGAACACCACCACGGCCGAGGTCAGCACACAGGTAAGAATCATCGCCGGCAAAATGGCCAGGCGATGCTCGCGCAAGACCGTGCGCAGCGGCAGTTCGCCGGCCGCCTCGCGTTGCGCCTGCATGGCCGTGAACACCGGGGTTTCGCTGAGCCAGCGACGCAGCCAGACGCCAATCACGCCAAACACGCCGCCCAGCAGGAAGGGGTAACGCCAGGCGTAATCGAGGATTTCCGCCGCAGTGAACGCCTGTGCCAGGAAGGTGGCGGTCAATGCGCCGATCAAATAACCGAATGTCAGCCCCGCCTGCAAGAAACCCAGGGCATAGCCGCGATGGGCGATGGGTGCGTGCTCGGCGACGAACACCCAGGCACTGGGCACCTCACCGCCCACCGCCGCGCCCTGGAGAATGCGCAGAGCCAACAGCAGCAAGGGGGCGAAATAGCCGATTTGCGCGTAGGTCGGCATGATCCCGATCAGCAGGCAAGGCAACGCCATCATCAGGATGCTCAGGCTGAAGACTTTCTTGCGCCCCAGACGGTCGGCGAAATGCGCCATCAGGATGCCGCCCAACGGTCGCGCCAGGTAACCGGTGACGAAGATCCCGAAGCTTTGCAGCAGGCGCAGCCACTCGGGCATTTCCGGCGGGAAGAACAACTGGCTGAGGGTCAGGGCAAAAAACACGAAGATGATGAAATCGTAGATTTCCAGCGCCCCGCCAAGAGCGGCGAGCCCCAGGGTCTTGTAGTCCGAGCGGTTGAACGGCGTCGGGCGCGAATCGGTGTTGGCAGTCATGAAAAGAACTCTGGCACAGGCAAAAACCAAGGCGCCCATGGTCTACGCAAATGCACCGACGGACAACCCGTTAGACCAAAGTCCCATAGCCACGAAACAGCCCCGCAAAAATCCTCGGCTTGAATTAATGTTGGCGTCTGTCCAGACGGGCGGTTACTGCCCCGAAGACCACAACAAACATAAAAATCCGAGGTACCCCCCGTGGCCGCTGATATCGAAGATAGTCGCTCCGCCCGCTTTGCCCTGCGCTGCTCAAGTTTTGCCGAACGCTGGTTTCCCGACTCCTGGGTGTTTGCTGCCCTGGCGGTGATTATCGTGGCCCTGGCCACCATCGCAATGGGTGCAAAGCCCACCGACGCCGCGATGGCCTTTGGTGATGGCTTCTGGAGCCTGATCCCCTTCACCATGCAGATGGCCTTCGTGGTGATCGGCGGTTATGTGGTCGCCAGTTCGCCGCCAGCGGTGAAGCTGATTGACCGTCTGGCCAAACTGCCGAAAAACGGCCGCTCCGCCGTGGCCTGGGTCGCGCTGATCTCGATGGTCGCGTCGTTGCTGAACTGGGGCCTGTCCCTGGTGTTCGGTGGTTTGCTGGTGCGCGCCCTTGCCCGTCGTACCGATCTGAAGATGGACTACCGCGCTGCTGGTGCTGCCGCCTATCTGGGGCTGGGCGCGGTGTGGGCCTTGGGCCTGTCGTCATCGGCCGCACAATTGCAGGCCAATCCGGCCAGCCTGCCGCCATCGATTCTGTCGATCACCGGGGTGATTCCGTTCACGCAGACGATTTTCCTCTGGCAGTCCGGTGCCATGCTGCTGGCGTTGATCGTGATTTCGCTGATCATCGCCTACGCCACCGCGCCAGGCCCGAACTCGGCACGTGACGCCAAGGCCTGCGGCGTCGATCCGAGTTTCAACCTGCCGCCGCTGCAACCGCGCACCCGTCCCGGCGAATGGCTGGAATACAGCCCGCTGCTGATGATCCTGCTGGTGCTGCTGGCCGGTGGCTGGCTGTTCCACGAGTTCTCGACCAAACCGGCAATCAGTGCGATTTCCGGGCTGAACACCTACAACTTCCTGTTCATCATGCTCGGCGCCCTGCTGCACTGGCGTCCGCGCAGCTTTCTGGACGCCGTGTCCCGCGCAGTGCCGACCACCACCGGTGTGTTGATCCAGTTCCCGCTGTACGGCTCGATCGCCGCGCTGATGACCACGGTCAAGGGCGCCGATGCGCAGACCCTGGCACACCACATCTCGACCTTTTTCGTCAGCATCGCCTCCCACGACACCTATGCCCTGTTGATGGGCGTGTACTCGGCGATCCTCGGCTTCTTCATACCGTCCGGTGGCGGCAAGTGGATCATCGAGGCGCCGTACGTGATGCAGGTGGCCAATGACCTGAACTATCACCTGGGCTGGGCGGTACAGATCTACAACGCCGCCGAAGCCTTGCCGAACCTGATCAACCCGTTCTACATGCTGCCGTTGTTGGGCGTGCTGGGGTTGAAGGCGCGAGACCTGATCGGCTTCTCGTTCGTGCAGTTGCTGGTGCACACGCCGCTGGTGCTAGTGTTGTTATGGGCACTGGGGACGACGCTGGCGTATTTGCCGCCGGTCATGCCGTAACCATAAAAAGGGCCGGTATTGATATCGGCCCTTTTTGTTCCGCCCTGTCTGTTTCAGTAACTGCTGGTCTTAATACGCTGAAAAGGATCTGAGCATGTTCAAACTCGCGGCACTCACCCTCGCAGCCCTCACCCTGAGCACCACCGCCCACGCCGATGTCAATTTGAAGCTGGGCACGACCGAACGCGTTACCCGCCTCTTCGCCTACCCCAACAACTGTAACGTGATCTGCTTTCGCAACTGGACGCTTGAGCAAACCGTCGAGCATTACCTGACCCAAAGCGTGCAGCGTGATGGCTACAGCGAGGCGAAGGTTCTGGTCAAGACCGACAACGGTCAGCTCCACGCAGAAATAATCGGCGTGCCCAACGGCTATGAAAAGCCCTTGGCCGCGATACTCGACGCCGGAGACCTGGCCTACAACGGCGCCAGCAAACTGAATGCCGATGGCAAGTGGGCGTACAGCTGGTATCTGTTCCTACCGCTGGGCATGGCCCTGGAAAACCGCAAAAGCGTCGAACTGCTGCACTTCCCGCCAGACTATTCGCTGACCCAGGCCCAGGATTACCTGAAGTCCGCCACCACGGATCGCTGGGCCACGCTGCTGACCGCCAACGGCATCCCGGCCGGGCAGACGCCGGGCTACCAGACAATCATCGACATCGCCCCGATTGCCGCGCCGTCCAACGCGGGCAAGGACCTCGAAGGCGTCTACGGCTACTTCAAGGATTACCAGACCACCATGGTCAAGGAAATCAGCCTGAACGCCAGCGGCGCAGCCCTGCCCATAGTCGCCTTCGGTACACCGGTGCGTAACTGGATCAAAGAGCAATACGGGCAGACGGTGAACGTGTTGAGCCTGGTCCAGATCTCCCCGGACAACGGCGTGAAGGTCCCCGTGTTGGGCTCCAACCACCCGAGCTACATTTGGTATGCCGCCGATCCGGCAAGCTACACCGGCAGTGACGCCCAGGCCAAGGCCGATGCGGCAGGCCTGAAAGTCATGGGCCAGGATTTGAGTGCTGCGTGCTGGCAGGCCACCATGGGCCGCCAACCGGACAGCAATCCAGACCTTGAGCTCAATACCTGCCGGCAAACCTGGCAAGTGGCCCAGAAAGAAAAAACCTGTGAGCTGTTCTATACCTCGATCCGCAACCTGTCGCCCCAACAGGCTGTGGGTAAATGCGCGACAGCTTCGATCGTGTCACAGCTCAAACAGCTCAAGACCCCGGCGCCAGCCACGGCGAAACCTGCTCCGCCGTTTTAACCCGATGAATGGCGGCCTAATCTGTCACTTATGACAGTAGACCGTCTGTAGTAACTGCGAGAGGCTTGGGCTGAACCCATGTGCTGCTGTGCCGACAGGACCGTCGACGCAAGGAAGTCGCAGCACCCAGCAGACAGGGATCGTTATGAAAGCTCACGCCTCTCAACGAAAACGCCCACAACCGCCGCAAGGTGTTTACCCCTTTTCGGAGCTGCCCGTTCACCTGGGATTTCCTTCCCTGGCCGACTTCGAAATCATTGAAAACGCCAAGGGCGAAGCCACGGCTATTGCCGCGCGGCGCGAATTCCCGCGAATCACTCGTCTCTGCCGGGCGTCGGGGCACTTGCTGCCCTATCGCTGCCGGCATACCCGCCAGCTCGCCCCGGGTGTGCACGTCTACGACCCGCGCTTCTGCGGACTGTTGCGACACTCCTGCGACCCCAATGTCTTTCTGGACTTGAGTGAGTTGTGGTTATGGACGCTGAAGGACATCAACAAGGGTGACTGGCTGACCATGGACTTCGCCGCCAGCGAAGACAAACTGCAACGCCAGTTCGCCTGCCAGTGCGGCTCATACGAGTGCCGTGGCTGGATTACCGGCTACGATGAAGAGCCGAACGCCGACGGCCAGCTGTTTTTGCAGCAGTGGCGTCGGCGAAGTCTGTAACGAAGGGTTTCACAGAGGCTCGAACGGACGCAGGCGGTACTGCGGAGGCAGTTGCTCGAAACCGCTGATAGTCGCATTCAGGCTCTTCCAGCGGCCATCCTTGATGCCGTAGATGCAGCCGTGGATCGACAGGCTCTGCCCGCGGTGCCAGGCGTTTTGCACAATGCTGGTGTGACCGACGTTGGCCACCTGCTGGATCACGTTGAGTTCGCAGAGGCGGTCGACGCGCTCCTCTTCGGTGGCGTATTTGGCCAGTTCTTCGCGTTTTTCATAATAGAGATCGCGAATCGAACGCAGCCAGCCGTCGATCAGGCCGAATTGTCGATCCTGCATCGAAGCGCGCACACCGCCGCAGCCATAATGGCCGGTGACCAGAATGTGCTTAACCTTGAGTACATCGACCGCGTACTGAATCACCGACAGGCAGTTGAGGTCGGTGTGCAGCACGACGTTGGCCACATTACGGTGTACGAACAGATCGCCCGGCAGCATGCCGACGATCTCGTTGGCCGGCACCCGGGCGTCGGAACAACCGATCCACAGGAACTCAGGGGTCTGTTGGCGAGCCAGCTTGGCGAAGAAGTCAGGATCTTCCTCCTTGATCGCAGCGGCCCAACGCTCGTTGTTATCAATCAGATCTTGTAATTCGTTCATGCTTTGAAGCCTCAAGAATGATGCGCAGCTTTGACTGACAACCGCCCGTCGGGGTCACGCGCGAAATGCAGATGCTCTCCTGATCCGGTACACGGGGCTCCATGCCGGTGGAATTCTCGGTCGCCAAGTAGGTCAACCGTAGTAAGGCCTACAGTATGAGGAATTACCATGAATGATTCACGACGTCCGTACGATGCGGTGCAACCGGAACCCGTCGATGACAACGAAGACCGCATGGGCTCGGTGCGTGAGCTGGATTTCGACACCGAAGAACCCAGCGCCAGAATCGGTGACGAACTGCCGGAAAAGGAGCGCGAGCAACGGATGCCACGCCAGCGCGGTGGTGAAGCGGGCCAGACCGGTGACCATCAACCGACCGACGACGACCTGAGCCCGGAAACCCTGATCCGTGAAGACGGCGCCCGGGATGCCCATGAAGCGGGCAATGATAGCCGCGCGGATTGGGACCTGAGCATTGTCGATGAGGACGATATTGGCGGTGGCAATGGGCTGGATGAGGCTGAACTGGCGCTGCGCGATCCTCTCGACAAAAAACGTTGATCCTGTGGCGAGGGAGCTTGCTCCCGTTCGGCTGCGAAGCAATCGCAAATCACATCCCCCATTGCTCTCGGGGGCCGCTTCGCGACCCAGCGGGAGCAAGCTCCCTCGCCACAGACGGGTATGTCTCAATCCACCAAAGTGCAGGCCATGACCACCGCATCTTCGCGCCCGCCCACCGCCGGGTAGTAATCCCGACGCCGGCCGATCTCGTTGAAACCATAGCGCTCATACAGCCTGAACGCCGCGGTATTGCTGTCGCGCACTTCCAGGAAACACTCCCGGGCGTCGGCCTTGTAGGCAATCGACATCAAATGCTCAAGCAATGTCAGCCCCAGGCCACGGCCCTGGTTTTCCGGCTTGACCGTAATGTTCAGCAGGTGCGCCTCGTCGAGGATGATCTGCACCACACCGTGGCCGACCTGTTGCTGACCTTCGAACATCAGCCAGATCTGATACTTGCCCAGGCCGTCGAGGAAAATCCCGCGGGTCCAGGGATGGCTGTAGGCCGCGTATTCGATTTTCAGTACAGTTTCCAGGTCCGCCTCGGTCATCGGGCGAAACGATACAGCGTCACTCATTCGATTCTTTCCAGCGCGCCATCAGCCGACGCATGGCTTGCCAGACATCAGCCTTACGCTGTGGCTCTTCCATTAATAATTCCAGGCCCGGCACCGCCCAGGCCGAGCCCAGGCCTTCGATCTGCAATTCGCGGTTGAACGCCTCGGCATCCGCTTCGCCGGCAAATCGCACTGCGGGCAGGCCGATCAGCCACAAGCAGGCGCAGGGCGTTTCTTCCATGCGCACCGAGAGAAAACCTTGCACGAAGTCGCGGGCCGCTTCCGGGCCCTGATCCATCGTGCCACGCACCAGCAGCGGCCAACGCACCGGTTCACCGACGATCTGCGGGCTGTCCGGCAGACCGGCGGCGCGCAGCATGTCCTTGAGCAGCAGGTAGGCAGGATCGCGCGTCTGGAAGGATTCACCTGTGGGTAACTCCACCAACAGCAGGCAACGCCCGGCCCGCAGCAATTGCAGGGCGAAACGCGGCGGCGGCACGATCGGCGCCTTGACCACGACCGGGGCCTCTTCGGCCTCTTCCACCGGTTTGGCCCCGGCGCGGGTGCTCGCCAGCGATGGTCGCGGCACCTCGATCTTCGCCCGCTCGGCCGGCTTGACCACAGGCGCCACGGGCGTCTGAGCCACAACTGCGGGCACAACAGGCGCGACCACAACCGGCTCGGGGATCTCCAGCAGCTCGGGGCGCGACGGCGCGGCAAAGGGCAATTCGGTGCGCGGCAGCCAGTTGACCACCTGCATGGCGGCCAGATAAGCGCGACGACGGGACTCGATAAGCAAAGGTCGGCCACTTGTGGATAACTAAAGTGCGCTGATTCTACCGCCGTTCGCTCAAGATCGCCCGCAGTTGATCGATGCACTTTACCGAAAAGAAGTCGACAGCCCGTCCCGAGATTGAATCGCATTGCCCCCGATGCAGTACAATCGCCGCTTTTAATCGCCAACCAGCCGGCCATTCCGATGATCGAACCCAAGCGCGTCTTGCGCGCCCTCGCTGAACACTGGGCACTTCTGGAGCCACTGTGCGAGCACTTCGACCAAGGCACACTGAGCCTGAACGAACTGCGCACGCAACTGGCCGCCCAGCAACTCGATAGTACGCCGCAGGACATCACCAGCCTGCTGGATGTGTGGATTCGCCTCGATATTCTGGTTCCCGTGGCCAAAAGCCCGAACCGTTTCGAGCTCAATGCGCAGATTCACGACTTCCTCGCCTACCTGCGCCGCGAACACCGGCTGGGCCTGTGCCTGGAAATCGAAGCCTACCTGCGCCACCTCGAGCGTCTGGCCGGTTATATCCAGGACGCGTTCGATATCCGCGACGGCAATGACCTGGCCCGCCAGTTGCGACTGCTCGACATGCGCGTGCGGGACGTGCTGAAAAAACTCGATAACGACGAACAGGCACTGGTGGCCGTCGCCGAACGGGCGAAAACCAGCGATCGACAGATTCCGTTGCGCCAGCGTTACGCTGAAGTGCTGGCGACCTGGGACGAATACGTCGAGCCGATGATTGATCTGGTGAATGCCGACGGCGCCTTCGAACAAGGCGTGCGCAAGGTCGAAACCGTGCTGCTGAAGATGCTCAGCGAACAGCAGCGCCTCGGCCACCTGGTCGACGACGACATGCTGCTGCGCACCCACGCGCGCATCCTCGAAATGCAGACCAGCGCCCAGCTGACCCTGCGTCACGCCCGCGAACTGCTGCTGCCGCTGCGTGAGGAAGCGCGCCGGCACAACGCCGTGACCCGTGGCGCCGCATTGGCCTTGTCGATGATCCGTCGCAAGGGCATCGATGCCGTGCCACAAGCGGCGATGCCGATGTTCACTCGCCCACAGAGCACCTTCCTCGGTAGTGCCAGTCAGGTCGAAGCCTACGTTTATGCGTTGGCCCGTTTCGAACCGAAACCGGCGCGCTTCCCCAAGGCGCACAAGACCCAGAAAGGCGAAGCACCACGGGCGCCACGCACCGTTCGGGAAATGCTCGAACGCTGCGAAGACGCCCTGCCGATGCCGGACCTGATGACCTGGCTGCTGGAGCAGGAACCGGACGGCGCCACCGACGAATTGCTGTACTGGTTCTCGCGCCTGTCGCGGGAGAAACGCTTCAAGCGCGAGCGTCTGGAACGTCGCCAATACCATACTCACGAGCACCAGGTCAGCCTGCGCTCCTTCGCCCTGCTCTCGGTCAGCGACGGCACCGAGAATTCTGCGAGCACCCTCCATGCAAGTACTTCCTATGCAACTTGATCTATCCGAACTGTCCCATCTGGCACCGATCTTTCGCGAGCTGTTCAAGGGTTACCACGTCAGCCGCCGCGATCCGGAGCTGTACGCACAGTTGTCGAACTTTCAGGACCAATACCGCACGCTGTTCAAGGCCCTGGGCTTTGAACTGGTGTGCGATACCCGCGGTTTCTACTACTTCGTGCCGGACCTCGCTGCCGCCACGGTGAACAAGACCGCGCAGCGTCTGGCGCTGTTCACCTTCATCCTCGTCGAGCACCTGGCCGACCAGGGCCGCGACCCGATCTCCGTGCTTGACGGCGGCAGCCTCGGCCGCGACGAGCTGCCGTCGTTGCTGGAAAAGTACCGCGACCTGTTCATCCAGGCCGAAGTACAGACCCAGGACGAGCTGGAAGAAAAGATCATGCGCCGCATGACCCAGCTCGGCTTTGCCAGCGAAGAAAACGGTATCTACCGTTTCCTGCCGCCGATGCACCGTTTCCTCGATGTGTGCCTGTCGGTGCAGCAGGACCGCGATCTGGCCGCCAGCCTGCACAGCGTCCTGCCGTTGCCGGTGCCGGTGCTGATCGACGAAGACAGCGACGAAAAACTGCTGCAGACCGACGACCCGCTCGACCTCGCAGAATTTGAAGATGAAAGCGAAGAAGACGCCCTGGCCCGCGCCATCGCCGAAGAACAGGAGCTCGACGCATGAGCAAGGAACGTTACGGCATCCGCCGCTTTGCCCTTTTGAACACCGCCGGCTACAGCCTCGGCCTGTTCCCGCTGGAAGAGCCGCTGTCGGTCTACGGCGCGAACAACCTCGGTAAATCCGCCTCGATCAACGCCTTGCAGTTCCCGATCCTGGCGCGCATGTCGGACATGAGCTTCGGCAAGTACAGCCTGGAGCAATCCCGGCGCTTCTACTTCGCCTCGGACACCAGTTACATCTTGGTGGAAGTGAACCTGCCCCACGGCCCCCACGTGATCGGTGTGGTCGGCCGCGGCCCAGGCGGCGGCTTCGGTCACCAGTTCTTTGCCTATGCCGGCAAGCTGGACCTGGCCCACTACCAGAAAAACGATACCTGCCTGCGCCAGAAAGAACTGTTCACCAACCTCGAGCGCGAAGGCCTGAAAGCCTACGAACTCAAGCCGGACGAACTGCGCCGTTTGCTGGTCGGCGGTCACACCTCGATCCCGCTGGACCTGACGCTGATTCCATTGCGCTCCACCAGCGAGCAGAGCCTGAAGACCTTCCGCGCGCTGTTCATCAACCTGCTGCACATGCGCGAAATCACCGCGGCCAAGCTCAAGCAACTGTTCCTCGATGCCTTCGAACACAGCCTGCGTTCCGGCAGCGTCGACTACATCGCCGCGTGCGAAGAAGCGTTCCGCGATGTACGACGCATGGAGCAGGACTACAACTCGCTGGTCGCCGCAGGCCCGCTGGTCGAAGCCCTGGCCAACGGTGTGAAGCAACGCGACATCCTGCGCGGCAAGCTGCACCGGATCTCGCCACTGCTCGACTCCTTGCTGGGCACATGGTCGGACTACGCCAGTGCGCGCAAGGAAGAGCTGACCATTCAGGCCGAGCACTACCGCAACGAGCAGGACGCCCTGCAAAACGACCAGCGCGGTGGCACCCAGGAACTGATGCGTCTGGAGCGGGAAATCACCGGCATCCAGCGCTGGCTCGGCGAACTGTCGGTGCTCAAGCATCGCTTCGCCCTGGTCGATGACGTCAAGGTGCTGGAGCAGCAACTGCTGGCCGCCAAGGATGCCCACGACGAACTGGCTGGTGCGCTGGCGCAGTCCCGACAGTTCAGCGCCGAAGACCTCGAAGAGCGTCTGCGCGATCTGGAAAAACGCCTGAAGTCGGTCAAGCAGCAACTCGATCACGCCGACAACAACAGCTACGCCCGCCTGCGCGAAGAATTCTCGCAGCAAGACGTCGAGCGCCTGATGCGCTTGTTCAACAGCGCGCTGTTCAGCCTGCCATTGGGCGAACACGGCATCACCCTCGACGAGAACGGCGACTGGGTGAAGTCCGTAGAACTGATCCTCGACGGCTTCAAAGGTGAACGTTTCGAAGTGCCGGGCCTGTCCATCGACATCTCGCACATCGAGCCGCCGGCATTGCAGTCCCTGGCTGACCGTGCGGCCCTGCGCGACCAGAAGGAACGCCTGGACAAAGAACTCAAGCAACTGAAAACCCAGCAAGCCGTGGCCGCCGACCGCGCCGCGAGCAAGACCCAGACCGAAGCGCTGTACCAGCAAGTGCTGGATGCGCAGAAAGCCCTGGAGGATTTCCGTCGCGCGCAAACCCTGAGCGCCGAGGAAGGCGACAAGCTGGAACAGTTGGCGCAGATGGAAGCGGCGCAGGACGAGCTGAAGCGCTCCAGCGACGCCTTCACCGAGCGCGTCCAGCAACTGTCGGCCAAGCTGCAACTGGTCGGCCGCCAGATCGGCGACATGGAAGCCAAGCAACGCACCCTCGACGACGCCCTGCGCCGCCGTCAGTTGTTGCCGGCGGACCTGCCGTTCGGCACGCCGTTCATGGACCCGATCGACGATTCCATGGACAACCTGCTGCCACTGCTCAACGACTATCAGGACAGCTGGCAAGGCCTGCTGCGGGCCGACGGCCAGATCGAAGCGCTGTACGCTCAGGTGCGCCTCAAAGGCGTGGCCAAGTTTGACAGCGAAGACGATATGGAGCGTCGCCTGCAACTGCTGATCAACGCCTATGCGCACCGTACCGACGAAGCCCTGACCCTGGGCAAGGCTCGTCGTGCCGCCGTGACGGACATCGCCCGGACCCTGCGCAACATCCGCAGCGACTACGACAGCCTCGAACACCAACTGGCACTGTTCAACCGCGAGATCAACAAACGCCAGGTCTCCAACCTGCAAAGCTTCCGCATCGTGCTCGCCCCGAACAAGGAAGCGCTCAAGCACATCGACCAGATCATCCACAGCGCCGGTCAGTACGAAGAAGGCGAAACCCTGTCGGTCTTCGACCTCAGCCAAAGCGCCGAGCAGGACAACAAGAACGAAGAGGCCAAGGAATACCTGGCACGGCTGGTCGCGGCCAACCACAACCAACTCGGCCTCAAGGACTTGTTCGAACTGGCGTTCGAGATCACCAAGGTCAACGGCCAACCGGTGATCCACACCGACATCGACGGCGCCGCTTCCAACGGCACCACCATGACCATCAAGGCGCTGACCAACATGTACTTGTTGCTGCACCTGATGGACCGTGACCAGGCCGGTCGCGTGCGCCTGCCGTACTACCTCGACGAGGCGGCGGACATCGATGAGAAGAACCAGGCCGCATTGCTGGAAACCAGCCTGCAACTGGGCTTCGTGCCGATCCTGGCGAGCGTGAAACCGCAGGTCTGCGCCAGTGTCGCCATCGACCTGGAAGGCGGCAGCGGTCCGGCCGGCATCTACATCGATCAGGCGGACTGGAAGTACATCCGTCGTCACGATCAGGTAAAGGCAACGGTCAACGAACAAGCGGATGAACCGGAGCTGGATGCGGTCTGAGGCTTGAATCGAAGGCAATGAAAAAGGCCGCGATCCAATGGATCGCGGCCTTTTTCATAGGTGTGTCATTTAGCTTTTCAGTGAACTTCAGGGCCTCTTCGCGGGCAAGCCCGCGAAGGCGTCATCACTGACGCCACATAACCCTCAGACTATTTACCCAGCGATATCTTCGGCGCCCAGCCCAGCCATTCCTCTTCAAACTTGTCGAACAACGCGAACGTCTGCTCCGGTTGCGCCGGGCTGCCCATACGTTCGCCATCCGGCGTGGCAAAGGCGACACCGCCCTGAATCATCGTCTCCAGGGATTCTGTGCGCACCGTTGCACCTCTGAACAGACCGACATCGAAGTCGAAACCGCTGGTGTTCCAGAACCGTGTACCGCTGCGTACCAGTGGCGCGTACTTCGGTTCGATCAGGATATGGATCAGGACGCGATCAGCGGTCTGGCCCAGCTCATAACCGGTCACCTTGCCCACGGTGATTTCGCGATAGGTCACTGGTACACCGGCCTTCAGCGAACCACGACGGGCTGCGCTCAGCACCAGACTCAATCCCGCTTCCTGCTTGGGGGTTTCGGGAGCTGCGGCCAAAGCGACAAAGTTTTTCTGCGGTCCCAGGTTCTTCTGCGCCGGTTGCACCTCGATGTATTGCCCGGTTACCAGGGTTTCGAGGTTGGACGTCTTGATCAGGCCCAGTTCAGGCTTGACCACCCAGAACTGACTGCCGACCCGGGCGATGCGCTCCGGCACTTCGGTAATCCGCGCGGTCAGCAGCACCGATTGCAGGTCCTCGCTGAGATCAACGTCCTCCACCTTGCCGACATCCAGCCCCTTGAAACGAATCGGAGTGCCGGTACGCAGGCCATCAGCGCGATCGAGCTTGAGCGTGATGACTTCGCCTTTCTGCGTGGCGTCTTCATGGTTCGCGAACAGACGGAAACGTGGAATACGCTTCTGCAGCGGGGCTTTTTCCTGCGGGGTCTCGAAGGCAATGCCGCCGGCCATCAAGCTCTGCAGCGACTCGCTTTTAACCTGGACCCCGCCGGTCAGTCCGCCCGTGAGGGTGATGCCACTGGCGTTCCAGAAGCGCGTCGAGGCGTTGACCAGGCCTTCGTATTCCTTCTCGATGTGCACGCCAATGATCAGTTGTTTCTTGGTGCGTGAGAACTGATAGCTCTGTACGGAGCCGACTTTGACCTGCTTGTAGAGAACCGGGCTGCCGACTTCCAGCGAGCCGAGATTTTCCGTGAACAACACCAGGTGCAGGCCCGGTGCACGCAGATCCAGCGGTGGCGCCTTGGCCCGTGCCGCAAACTCCCGTTGTGGCGCCGAACCCTTGTCGCCAGGCCGCACAGCGATGTAGTTGCCTTTGACCAACGCCTCGAGGCCGGTAATCCCCGCCAGGGAAATCGACGGTTTGACCACCCAGAACTGGGTGCCTTCGACCAGGTAATCCTCGGCCAACGGGTCCATCGTCAACTCAGCGGTGGCCCCGGACAGGTCAGGATCGACCTTCAGCGCCTTGAGATTGCCGACCTGAATGCCTTTGTACATCACCGGCGTACGACCGGCCTGCAAGCCTTCGAAGTCGCTGAGCTTGACCTTGACCCGGATACCGGCCGCCGCTGCATCGAAGTCTTCATAGAGCCTGAACGGCAGGCTTGGGTCGGTAGGCGGGCTGTCCTTGCGGTTTTCCGGGGTGGCGAAGGCAATGCCGCCAGCGACGATGCTGGCCAGGGATTCACTGCGAACCTTCACACCCGACAGATTGGCATCGATGCTGATGCCGCTGGCGTTCCAGAAACGTGTGTGCTTGCGCACCAGTTTGGCGTAAGTCGGCTCAATGAAGACCTTGAGCTCGACGGTGCTCTGGTCCTCGGACAACACATAGCTTTTGATCTGGCCCACTTTGATTTGTTTGTAGAACACCGGACTGCCACGGTTCAGCGAACCCAGGCGGTCAGCCTTGATGGTCAAGTGCAGGCCGGGCTGGGCATCGGAAAGTGGCGGTTCCTGGGCCAGGGCCTTGAACTTGCGGACCGGCTCGCCTTCCCCCGGGCTGATGGCGACATAGTTACCTGAAACCAGCGTCTCAAGACCGGTAATCCCCGCCAGCGTAACGCTCGGCTTGACCAGCCAGAAACGCGTGCTGGTCCGCAGGTATTGCTCTACGTCCTTGTTCATTTCGATGCTGGCGATCACGCCTTTGGAACTGCCTTCGTCATCAAGCTTGAGGCGTTTGACCTTGCCGACCGACATGCCCTTATAGACAACTTCGGTCTTGTTGGCCTGAATGCCCTCGCCGCTCTCAAAACGCACCTGAATCTCGATACCGGTCTCGTTATAGGCACGCCAGCCGAGCCAGCCGCCGATGATCAAGGCAATCAGGGGCAACACCCAAATGGCAGACCAGTTCGAAGCCGGTCGGGTTTTCGCTACAGGCAAATCAGTCATGGTCGTCGTCCGACTCCGTGTTATCCCAAATCAGTCGGGGATCAAAAGTTACCGCAGCAAGCATCGTCAGAATCACCACCGTGGCGAAAGCGATGGCGCCAAGATTGGCTTCGATGCTGGCAAGCCGTCCAAAATTCACGACCGCCACGAGAATGGCGATCACAAAGATATCGAGCATCGACCAGCGGCCGATGAATTCAATGAAACGGTACATCCAGATACGCTGGCGAGCCGAAAGGGGCTGACGGCGCTGCACGGAAAACAGCAGCAGGCCGATGCCCACCAGCTTGAAGGTGGGCACCAGGATACTGGCGATAAACACCACGGCCGCAATGGGGAACATGCCGTAGTGCACCAACTCGATCACACCCGCCATGATCGTGCTGGGCGCACCTTTGCCCAGGGAGTTCACGGTCATGATCGGCAACAAGTTGGCCGGTATGTAAAGAATGGCGGCGGTAATCAGCAATGCCCAGGTTCGCACCAGGCTATTCGGGCTGCGGGCATGCACCAGCGCTCCGCAGCGCGTACAGACTTGCTCATCGGTATCAGCTTCCTGCCTGTTCAATTCATGACATTCCTTGCAAATCAGAATGCCTGCATCAATCGCCCGCATGGGCATCCTCTCCTGATAACGCTTGCCAGATCTGGTGAGGCGACATTACGACCTCCAGCCAGACTTGAACCAGCAACAAACCAATGAAGCACGCCAGGCCGAGGCCTACGGTGATGGCTGCCATATCTGCCAGTTTTACGATCGCCACCAGTACGCCCATGAAGTAAACCTCGAGCATCCCCCATTCGCGTATATGGTGATAAATGCGATAGAGCAACAAGCCGTAGCTGCGTCCGACATCGAAACGGATACTCAACAATACGGCCAGTTGGCACAATAGCTTGAGCAGCGGGATCCCCATGCTGCACAGGAACACAATCACTGAAACGCTTTGCATGCCCGTGTCAAAAAGGGCCACAACTCCGCTCCAGACAGTGTCTTGCGAAGACTGCCCGAGTAGATTGAGCTGCATGATGGGTAAAAAGTTCGCCGGAATAAACAACAACAAGGCGGCGATGACCAGGGCGAGACTGCGCTGTACGACGTTGTACCGATTGGCATAAAGCTCGTAGCCACAGCGCGGGCACAGGGCTTTTTCGCCATGGGCAAGTTCAGGTTTACGCATGAGCAAGTCACACTCATGGCAGGCAACCAGATTTTCTAGTGGTAATTCTGACAGCCCTTGGGCGTCAACCGGATCCGGCATAAAGGCTCTGACTCTGAAAAAGTTGGACCTATTCTAGTGCCATGAGCTGAAAATAACTGTGCAAAATGTGCAACGACCAGCCCTGTTTTTTTCACGCACAAAAACAAAACCCCAACTGCTTTCGCAATTGGGGTTTCGGAATTTAATCTTGACGATGACCTACTCTCACATGGGGAAACCCCACACTACCATCGGCGATGCATCGTTTCACTGCTGAGTTCGGGATGGGATCAGGTGGTTCCAACGCTCTATGGTC
>NZ_JAGYGI010000040.1:0-37848 GCF_019947365.1 Pseudomonas sp. GL-R-26
GAGACAGCAAAGATGTTGAATGTTGTGCCGCCTTCGCGAGCAGGCTCGCTCCCACAGGGTTGGGCGTTGTGTTGATCAGGCGTAGTAGTCGACCGCGCTGGAGCCGATCACGCTGGTGGTGTTGGCCGCTACTTCAGCGACGCTCGAGGTGATGTCGTCATCCATCGAGTCGAGGCGACCACCGCCGGCACTGGTCCGTCCGGTCTGGCTTTGCCGGGCTTGTTCCTGCCCTTGCTGCGAACCACGGGACTGGTCCGAAACATTGACATCGACCTGCCCCATGCCCTGTTGCGCGAACATGTCGCGCAAGCGATGGACCTGGCCATCCAGCGCCTCACGGACGCTCGGATGCGCACTCATGAACGTGACCTGGGTCTGTTGATCGGGAACCATGTTCACCCGAATGTCCAGACGCCCGAGTTCAGCGGGCTGCAACTGGATGTCCGCCGCCTTGAGATTGGCGCTGGACAGGTACATGACCCGGTTCACCACCTCTTCGGTCCAACCGCTCTGATGCATGGCGATTGGCTGGTTCACCGGCAAGGCATTGGCTGTCTTCGGTGTGGCCGCCTGGGTCAACGCTGCCAGACGGTTGGCGAAATCATCGACACGGGTGTCGCTGCTGGCGGACTTGAGATCCTTCAGGCCGTCATCGATCAAGCCGCTGAAAGCCTTGTCGTCACCTTGGCTGGTGCTGCTCTTGTCACCCTGAACATCCAGCAGGGTCGCCATGCCGGCGGCAAAGTTTTGCGCCGACGTCAGCTCTCCGTCAGCCGGGGCTTGTGCCTGTGTCGGTGCAGCCTTGGGCTGTGCCTGGCTGGAAGCCGATACGTGACCGCCCTGCTCCATCGCCAGGCGCACCGCCGGTAAAGCGTCGAGCGGATCGGTCGAGGGATCGAAATCACCGTCGGCAGTGGCCGGCGCTGGAGCGATTGCAGCCGTTGCCGTAGCCGTAGCCGTAGCCGTAGCCGTAGCCGCGGCGGAAACCGGCATTTCAACCACAGGTTGCACGGTGTCGACCACGGCGGGGGCTACCGGTGCCGGCACGACGGGCTGCAATGAAGGATCAAGCGCCGGATCCAGCAGTGCGGCATCAACGACCGGAGCCGGAACGGCATCTGACGCAACATCGCCGGCGGTCTTGTCGTCCGCCTGTACCGACTGGTCAGCAGGCAAGGATTTGCCGCCATCGGCAACCACCGGTTCCTCGGTTGCAGACTTGTCGTCGCCAGCGTCTTTTTTTCCGGCGACATCGCTGGTTGTGTCACGACCCGGCTTGACCGAGGCATCCGCCAACACATTGGGCTTGTTCTGGGCCTGGCTGGCATAGACATGAGCGAAGCTTGCGGCCGTGCCCCCGGGCTCAACGGCCTGCCCCGCAGGATTGGCGGAGCCGGCTTGAGTCTTGGCCTGTCTGGAGGCCTGAAGCAGAATATCGGGGGTAACGGGCATGAAACGGTCTCCGCTGCACGGGGCTCGTAAGTACAGTTGGATGAGTTGACTGCAAAGGTCGGGCCAGTTTCACTCGAAGGAGAGCCAATACAGCTTATGCTCAGATTTTCGCCGGGCAACGCTGTCGCTCAGCTTCGTACAGAGGCCGGATACCGGCAAACTCGTTATCGATTTTGCCGACCAGCTCCTGAATGGCCGCGCACGGCAAACTGGCGGCCTGCTGCTCAAGCTGGTGGCAGAGCCTGGTCAGCCTGACGGCGCCCATATTGCTGCTGCTGCCCTTGAAGCTATGGGCCGTTTCAACCAGCAGTGCGGTACTGCCAGCCGTTCTCAAGACTTTCAGGCGCTCTTCGGAGTCCGCAAGAAAGATATCCAGCAGATCCGGATAGCCCTCTTCCATCACTTCCTGCAATGCGCTCAGCACGCCGCGATCCACATGTGTGTCGTCCACTTGCTCACTCCCTGATCAAGAATGCGCGGATTATGCCAGAGCCTCCCAGATAAACTCCACGCGTGCACTTCGACCATTGTCGCTCCAGCGGGCATTACGCCCCAACTGGCGGATCAGACTGACCCCACGTCCCGACAGGCGGACGTCTTCCAATGGCCTTGCCATCACCCGCTCGACATCGAAACCCTTGCCGCTGTCTTCGATGTGAATGGCCAGGCAACCTCCATCGTCCGTTGGCGTCACCTGCAAATGTAACCGCACATAGCCTTCCTGCAACTCGTCCAGCCGGGTATTGCGTTCTTGATAATACCGCGCAAACCCCGAAGCATCGCGCTTGAGGCTCGAATCCAGCCCCAGCACGCCATGTTCCAGCGCATTGGAATAGAGCTCCGCCAGCACACTGTAGAGCGCACCGCTCTGAGCCCGAAGACCATGGACCTCAAGCAACAACTGCAACAGATAGGGCAACGGATTGAAGCGCTTGAGCGTGGCGGCGCGAAACTCGAAACTCACCGACCAGTCCAGCGGACAGGACTGGCCGCTGTCGGAGTAGACCAACGCCGGCGGAGTGATCTGTGCCGTCTCCAGCAGGCTGATTTCGACCATGCTGACATCGTCGCGCGCTTCTCCGCCGAAATGACGCAGCGCCTGCTCGATCTCTTCGAACAGTGCATCCGGATGGCGATTGGCGGCAAACACCCACTGCAATCGCTGCACGCCAAACAACTGATCATTGGCGTCACAGGTATCGATCACGCCATCGGACAGGAGAAACACCCGATCCCCGAGGGCCATGGGATACACGTCGGTACGCTCATCGAAGGATTCCGGGCTCAGTACCCCCAATGGCAGGTGCCGCGCTGGCAGAGGCGTTCGCTCGCCACTGGCGATGCGATGCAGGTAACCGTCCGGCATGCCGCCGTTCCAGACTTCCACCGAACGGCGCTGAAAACTCAGGCACAGCAACGTGGCGCAGCAGAACATGTCCACCGGCAGGATGCGCTTGAGCTTGGCATTCATCTCGCGCAGGGTTTCCGCCAGGCCGTAGCCCTTGGCGGTCATCCCGTAGAAGACTTCGGCAAGAGGCATGGCGCCCACCGCCGCCGGCAGACCGTGGCCGGTGAAGTCGCCCAGCAGCACGTGCATGTCTCCGGCCGGAGTGAACGCGGCCAGCAACAGGTCGCCGTTGAACAGCGCATAGGGCGATTGCAGATAACGGATATTCGGAGCGGCATTCAGGCAGCCGGAGTGTGCCACCTTGTCGAAAACGGCCTTGGCCACGCGCTGTTCGTTGAGCAGGTAGTCGTGGTGCCGGGCGATCTGGTCACGCTGTTGCAGCACGGTATCCTGCAAGCGCCGCAAGCGATCCATCGCCTTGATCTTGGCAGCGAGAATCACCTGGTTGTAGGGCTTTGCCAGAAAGTCGTCACCGCCGACTTCCAGGCAACGGGCCAGGGCTTCGCTTTCGGACAACGACGTGAGGAAGATGATCGGCACCAGGGTTTCCCCGGCCAGGGCCTTGATCTGCCGGGCCGCCTCGAAGCCGTCCATGACGGGCATCATCGCATCCATCAACACCAGGTGCGGTTGCTGCCGGCCAAACACGTCGACCGCTTCGGCACCGTTGGCCGCCGTCAGCACGTCGTGCCCCTGGCGGCGCAGGATGCTCGACAACAGCAGGCGATCGGCGGCGCTGTCCTCGGCAATCAGGATCGTCAGCGGCTCCAGTGGCTGCATGGCAATCAACTGATGTCGAACAGTTTGTCGAAGTTGGAGATGGCGAGAATTTTGCGCACGTCGGTACTGCTGTTGACGACGCGCACATCGGAATCGTCGCCACCGGCGTGATCGCGCAGCAAAAGCAGCATGCCCAGGGCCGAGCTGTCGAGGTAAGTGGCCTCTTTCAGATCGACCACGACCGCCGATAGCTGTTTATCTTCGTAGGACTGACGAAATTCCTGATGCTTGGCGAAATCGAAACGACCCTTGACCGAGATCGTCAGCTTTTGCCCGTCCTGGGACACTTCTGAAACGACTGACATTTCATGGCTTCCTTGTCATTGAGGAACCTGCTTGTACAAGTTTTAGCATCGTGTAGAGGTTGGGGCAAGGTTGGAAATCATGGTGCCTGTCAAATCGACATCGCGCCCGTCCTGGTTCAATACGGATTCTCACGCGGCAAGCGCTGGGACAATTCATCCAGCAGCTTCTGTTCGCGCCGGTCTTCCAGAGCCCGCGCTTCATCGGCGTAGCGCTGAACCAGCTTGCGCAAGCCTTCGACCCGGGCAAACGCCTGCTGCCAGGTCTCCCGGGCCTTGTTCAGGTTGTTCTGATGCCAGGCCAGGCTTTGCCGCTGCTGGTCGATGGCCGTGCCCAGTTGCGCGAGAAAGCCCTGATAGCCCAGCAACCATTGGCCCGAGACACCGCCACTGCCGCGCACGATCCATTGTTCCTGATAGTCGAGACGGAAGGCTTCAAGGTCGGCGAGCTTGCTTTCAGCCAGGCGAACCTGCCCTTGAAAGTGCCCCAGGCGCTGGACTGCGGTTTTTTCGGCCTTTTCGGCCATTTCCACCACCGGCGCCAGCCGTCCCGCCCGACTCAGGGCCATGACCGCTTAACCGCCTGCCGCTGGCGCGAAGATCGAGGCCAGATACGCCTCGCTTTCGCCCAGGCTGATGCTGTCGTTGAGGCCCTGGCGCAGGTATTTGACCAATTGCGGTTGCAGGGAAATCGCCAGATCGGTCTCGCGATCTCCGCCGGCGACATAGGCGCCGACGCTGATCAGGTCGCGACTCTGCTGATAACGCGACCACAATTGCTTGAAGTACTGCGCGCGCACCATGTGCTCCGGCGACACCACCGCCGGCATCACCCGGCTGATGGACGCTTCGATATCGATGGCCGGGTAATGCCCCTCCTCGGCCAAGCGCCGGGACAGCACGATGTGCCCGTCGAGCACGCCCCGCGCCGAGTCGGCAATCGGGTCTTGCTGGTCGTCGCCTTCGGACAGCACGGTGTAGAACGCGGTGATCGAACCACCACCTTTCTCCGCGTTGCCGGCCCGCTCCACCAGCTTCGGCAGCTTGGCGAACACCGACGGCGGATAGCCCTTGGTCGCCGGCGGCTCACCGATGGCCAGGGCGATTTCCCGCTGGGCCTGGGCGAAACGGGTCAGTGAATCCATGAGCAACAGGACGTTCTTGCCCTTGTCGCGGAAATACTCGGCGATGCGCGTGCAATACATGGCAGCACGCAGTCGCATCAGCGGAGCATCGTCCGCCGGGGACGCCACCACCACTGAACGCTTGAGCCCTTCTTCACCGAGGATGTGCTCGATGAATTCCTTGACTTCACGACCCCGCTCACCGATCAGCCCGACGACGATAATGTCGGCCTCGGTAAAGCGCGTCATCATCCCCAGCAGCACCGATTTACCGACACCGGTACCGGCGAACAGCCCGAGTCGCTGGCCGCGACCGACCGTCAACATGCCGTTGATGCAACGGATGCCCACGTCCAGCGGCTCGCTTATCGGTTCGCGCTTGAGCGGGTTGATGGTCGGGCCGTCCATCGGCACCCAGTCTTCGGCCTTCATCCCGCCCTTGCCGTCCAGCGCACGACCGGCACCGTCGAGCACCCGTCCGAGCATGCTCATGCCCATGGGCAGGCGACCGGTGTCGGCCAAGGGCACCACTCGGGCACCGGGCGCGATGCCGGCGACGCTACCGACCGGCATCAGAAAGACCTTGCTGCCGGAGAAGCCCATCACTTCGGCTTCAACCTGCACCGGGTGATAGCTGTCGTCGTTGATGACCATGCAGCGACTGCCCATGGCGGCGCGCAGGCCTTCAGCTTCGAGGGTCAGGCCGACCATGCGCAGCAGGCGGCCCTCAAGGATCGGCGCGCCGGCCAATTCAGTCGCCTCGGCGTAACTGCCCAGGCGCTTGGCGAAGCTGGTGCGCTCAAGGCGCATCAGGTGCATCCGCTTCTGGCGCGGTCGCCGGCTTGCTGTCGATCGGCAATTCCAGGCTAAGGTCCGGCGCGGCCGGGTGCAAGGCCTGCTCGTGCAATTGATCGAACAGCTTGTCCATCACCCGCGCGACACGGGTTTCCACCGTGGCGTCGATGCGACTGTGCTCGGTCTCGACCCGGCAGCCGCCAGGCAACAACGACTCATCCTCGACGATGCGCCAGGTTTCCTCATGACGCTCGCGCAGGGCTTTGACTTGTGCGAAGTCCTGCGGATTGATGTACAGCCGCACATTGCCCACGCCCAACGGCAAGAGCTTGAGGGCCTCGCGCATGACGTGTTCGATCTGCGTCGAGTCGATGGCCAGTTCGCGCTGGATCACCTGTCTGGTGATGTGCTGCACGAGGTCGACCAGCGACTTTTCAATCTGGGTGTCCTGCTCAGCGATAGGCTCGAACAAGTTCGCCATCAACTGTTCCAGCCCGGCAACTTTCGGGGCCAGCGCCTGTTCGGCTTCCTGACGGACCTTGAGCGTGGTGCTGTGGAAGCCCTCCTTCTCACCCACCGCGAAGCCTTCGTTGTAGGCTTCCTGGCGAATGCTTTCGAGTTCTTCCAGGGTCAGTGGCTGGACTTCCTCCAGCGGCACCTCTTCCATTTCCGGCGGTTCGGGTTCAGGCGTTGGTTCAGGCTCAGGTTCCGGCGGGTCGAAGCTGGGCAGCGCCCAGGACTCGAAGCCACTGACATCCCTGGCCCGGATCAGGTCAGTGGGTGCATCATCATTCTTGACCATGGTGTTAGATCATTTCCTCGCCGCCCTTGCCGCCGAGAACGATTTCTCCGGCTTCGGCCATACGGCGGGCGATGGTGAGGATTTCCTTCTGCGCGGTTTCCACGTCGCTGACGCGCACCGGGCCCTTGGCTTCCAGGTCGTCGCGCAACAGTTCGGCCGCACGCTTGGACATGTTCTTGAAGATCTTCTCCTTGACGCCTTCGTCCGACCCCTTGAGGGCCAGCACCAGCACATCGGAGGACACTTCGCGCAACAGTGCCTGGATCCCGCGGTCGTCGACATCGGCCAGGTTGTTGAACACGAACATGAGGTCTTCGATCTGGCCGGACAGGTCTTCGTCGACTTCGCGGATCGAGTCCATGAGCTGGCCTTCGATGGAGCTGTCGAGGAAGTTCATGATGTCCGCCGCGCGCTTGATGCCACCCAAGGTGGTGCGCGAGGCATTCGAGTTGCCGGAGAACTGCTTCTCGAGAATCTGGTTGAGCTCTTTCAGGGCCGCTGGCTGCACAGTGTTCAGCGAGGACACCCGCAGGATGATGTCGAGCCGCACCTTGTGGTCGAAGTTGCCCAGCACTTCACCGGCCTGGTCCGGATCGAGATACGCCACCACGATCGCCTGGATCTGCGGGTGCTCGTAGCGGATCACGTCGGCGACGGCGCGCGGTTCCATCCACTTCAGGCTGTCGAGGCCGCTGGTGTTGCCACCGAGCAGAATGCGGTCGATCAGGCCGTTGGCCTTGTCTTCGCCCAGGGCCTGGGTGAGCATCTTGCGCACATAGTCGTCGGAGCCGACGCCCAGGCTGGTCTGGTCGCCGACGATATCGACGAACTCGCTCATCACCTGCTCGACCTGCTCGCGGTGCACATTACCCATCTGGGCCATGGCCACGCCCACGCGCTGAACCTCTTTGGGGCCCATGTGGCGCAGCACCTGGGCAGCGTCGGTGGAGCCCAGGGACAGCAACAGGATTGCGGCTTTGTCGACCTTGGACAGTTTGGCGGCAACGGCTCGGTTATCACTCATCTGCGTTAATCCACTCTTTCACGACCTGGGCCACACGACCCGGATCTTCTGCCACCAGACTCTTGATTGCGTTCAACTGAGCGTCATAGCCTTCGCTCGGGCTCGGCAACAGAATGCTGGTCGGGCCACCGAGGCTGACACGGTCGTTGGCCAGCTCGCCGTCCAGACCGCCCATGCCACCCAATTCGACGTCGCTGCCAATACCGGCCAGCTGCTTGCCCTTGCCACCACCGGTGATGTTGTTGAGCACCGGACGCAGCACACCGAACACCAGCACCAGAATGAACAGCACACCCAGCACTTGCTTGACGATGTCCCAGAACCACGGCTGGGAGTAGAACGGAATTTCGGTAATCACCTCACCGCGCTCGGCGGAGAACGGCATGTTGATCACGCTGACGCTGTCACCACGGCTGGCATCGAAGCCGACCGCATCCTGCACCAGGCGAGTGAAGCGCGCCAATTGATCGGCGCTCCATGGCGCGCGGGTGGTTTCACCGTTGGCCGGGTTGATCACGACCTGATCGTCGACGACGACCGACACCGACAGGCGATTCAACCGGCCCTGCTGCTGCTTGGTGTGGCTGATGGAGCGGTCGAGTTCGAAGTTCTTGGTCGATTGTTGACGCTTGTCCGCCGGGTACGGTGCGAGCATCGGCTGACCGGTGGCCGGGTCCATGATTTGCTGGCCGTTGGCATCAACCAGCGGCTGGCCCGGTTGCACCATGCCAGCTGCACCCGGCGTGCCGCCGGTGGTCTGCGGCGCGGAGGCCGGCGCTGGAGGCTGGTTGCTCAGGGCACCCGGCACGCCTTGCGGGCCATTGCTGGCGGTACGCTGTTCGTTGACCGACTGCTCGCTGCGCAACGCCGGTTGATCCGGGTTGAATTGCTCGGAAGTCGACTCGATAGCACTGAAATCCACGTCGGCCGAGACTTCAGCCTTGTAGCGGTCATTGCCCAGCACTGGCTGCAGGATGTTGTGCACACGCTGGGTGAGCATGCTTTCCATGCGACGACTGTAGTCGAACTGCTTGCCAGCCATGGTCAGTTCGGAGTTTTCCGCCTGATCCGAGAGCAGGTTGCCCTTCTGGTCGACCACAGTGATCTGCGACTTGCTGAGCTCGGGAACACTGGTCGCCACCAGGTTGATGATAGCCACGACCTGGCCGGGTTCGAGGGAACGACCGGAATAGAGCTCAACCAGAACCGAAGCGCTCGGCTTGCGCTCGTCGCGCACGAACACCGAACTTTTCGGGATCGCCAGATGCACGCGGGCACCCTTGACGTTGTTCAGGCTGGAAATGGTGCGAGCCAGTTCGCCTTCGAGGCCGCGACGATAGCGGGTCGCTTCCATGAACTGGCTGGTGCCCAGTCCCTGTTCCTTGTCGAGGATTTCAAAACCGATGTTGCCGTCGCTGGGAGTGACACCAGCGGCCGCGAGCTTGAGCCGCGCACGGGACAGGTCATCGGCCTTGACCAGCAAGGCACCGGAATTGGGTTCGACGGTGTACGGGATATCGGCGGAGGCCAGGGTATCCATGACCTGCTTGGCGTCCATGCCGGCAAGGCTGCCGTACAGAGGCCGGTAGTCCGGTTGCTGGGACCACAACACCACGGCAAAACCAATCGCCACGCTCGCCGCCAGGCCGACCAACAGGCCCACCTGACGCAACATGGTCATCTCGGAGAGGTTTTCCAGGAAGGACAACCCGAACAGCGGCGGTTTGCCGTCTATTGGGGTGGCCTTGGCCGGAACGTTATCGGCGACTGCTTCTGCCATGACTCAATCTCGTCCTTTAAACCGGCATCTGCATGATGTCTTGGTAGGCCTGAACCACTTTGTTGCGCACTTGGGTCAACGCCTGGAATGACACGCTGGCCTTCTGCGAGGAAATCATCACATCGGTCAGGTCGACGCCGCTTTTGCCGATTTCGAACGCACTGGCCAACTGCGTGGAAGCCTGTTGGGTGTCGTTCACTTTATTGATGGCCTGACCGAACATGTCGGAAAAGCTGCTGCCCGTCATTTCAGGGACGGCAGTCGATTTCGGCGCAGACATGGCATCCATTTGCATGGCCCGCATATCCAGCATCAACCGATTGAATTCAATACCTTGGCTCATGGTTTCTCTCTTTGACGACCCGCAATTTTTTGACACTCACTCGGCGGGTAGTGAGGTGTTAGCAACAAGGGTGCCAGCTCCATGGCCACTCTGAACAAAAGCCCTTCCCGGGCCTTTTGTTGTCCGCCAATCAGGTCGCGAACAGAAAGGCTTCCACGTCCATGCCGGCATCGCGCATCTGCGCCAGCTTGTAGCGCAAGGTCCGCGGGCTGATACCCAGGCGCTCGGCCGCCTCTTTGCGACGACCGCGCTCGGCGCGCAAGGTATCGATGATCATCTGGAATTCACGGCGACGCAGGTCATCGCCCAGCGCACCGGCCGACTCGGACTCGATTTCCACAGCGCGCACCGGTACTTGCGCCAGTGCAGGCAGTGGCGCACAAGCCACCGGACCGGCCAGGCAGAAATCCTGCGGCTGGATCAAGCCACCCTGCTGCAGAATCAGCGCACGTTGAATCGCGTTGTCCAGTTCACGCACGTTACCCGGCCACGGATAACCGATCAGGCACGCCTGGGCCTCGGGGGACAATCTGGCAGCCGCATGCTTCATTTTATTGACGTGCCTGGCCAGCAGTCGCTCGGCCAGCGGCAGTATGTCGGCGGTGCGCTCTCGCAACGGGCGCCAGGCCAGGGGAAACACCGACAGGCGATAGTAAAGATCTTCGCGGAAGCGCCCCGCTGCCACTTCACCCGCCAGGTCGCGATTGGTGGTGGCGACCACGCGAATGTCCAGTGTGATCGGCTTGCGCGCCCCAACCCTTTCGACCTCGCGCTCTTGCAGCACGCGCAGCAGTTTGGCCTGAAGCCCCAGGGGCATTTCGGAAATTTCGTCGAGCAGGATGGTGCCGCCGTCGGCCTGTTCGAACTTGCCGGCTTGCGCGGCTATGGCGCCGGTGAAGGAGCCCTTCTCGTGCCCGAACAAGGTCGCTTCGAGCATGTTGTCCGGGATCGCTGCGCAGTTGATCGCAATGAACGGCTGACTGGAACGATGAGAGTGCTGATGGATGTAACGCGCCAGCACTTCCTTGCCCGTGCCCGACTCACCCGAGATCAACACCGTGGAATCGCTGCGTGCGACCCGCGCCGCCAACTCGAGTAGCTGCGCGCTCGCAGGCTCGAACGCTATCGGCCCCTCACCCTCGGTCAGGCCAAGACTGCCCAGGGCATGACGCCCCACCAGATCGAGCAACGCCTTGGGCTCGAATGGCTTGACCAGGTAGTCCGCCGCCCCTTGTCGCATCGCATCGACCGCACGCTCGACCGCACCGTGAGCGGTCATCAGCAACACCGGCAACTGCGGCTGCCGCGCTCGCAGCAGGCCCAGCAACTGGTGGCCGTCCATGCCCGGCATGTTGACGTCACTGATCACCAGGCTGAAAGCCTCGCCGCCGACGGCAAGCAACGCCTCCTCGGCCGAACCCACCGCCTTGAAATCGTGCCCCGCGAGCAACAGCGTATCGGCCAGCGCATCGCGCAACGCGCGGTCGTCCTCGACCAGCAGTACCTTGATACCCATTTGTGTCACTCCGCTCCTTGAGCGCTGCTGAACAACGGCAGGATCACCTGTGCGCAGGTGCCGCGACCGAGCCGCGAACGCAACTGCAATTCTCCCTGATGAGCACGCGCCACTGCCTTGACCACGGTCAGGCCAAGACCTGTGCCGGTAGTCTTGGTGGTAAAAAAGGGTTCGCCCAATCGCGCCAGAACGGCGGCATCGATACCGCAGCCACTGTCACTGACACACAGACGCAGGCTGTTGCCGCGGGTGTAGAGGTGAATCTTGAGGCGCAATTGACCGGCACTGGCCTGAATGGCGTTCTCGATCAGATTGAGGATCGCACCGACCAGGGTGTCGCGATTGCACAGCAACTCCCCCGAATGACTGTCGCACTGCCAGCGGATCGGCAGGTCCTGTACGTGGGTCAGCGCCGCCGCTTGCAACGATTGCATCAGCTGACCGGGCGTCACGCGGTCGGTCAGCGGCAACTCGCCCCGGGCAAAGACCAGCATGTCGCGCACCTGGTGTTCCAGCTCGTGCAGGCGCTCCTTGAGGCGCCCGGCAAAGCGCTGCTGGGTAGCGACAGGCAGCTCTTGCTCGGTCAAATGACTGGCATACAGCAACGCGGCGGACAACGGCGTGCGTATCTGATGAGCCAACGAAGCGACCATGCGCCCCAGTGACGACAGCCGCTCATGGCGGGCCAGTTGATCCTGCAGGTGGCGGGTTTCGGTCAGGTCGTTGAGCAACACCAACTGGCCAGGTTCGGCGTCCAGCGAGCGCGTGGCGATCGACAGGCGCCGACCATCCTTGAGGGAGACTTCATGGCCATCGTCTTCGCGCGGCGCAAAACAGCGGGCAATGACGTGGCGCCACAATTCACCTTCCAGCGGCAACCCCAGCAACTCGCACGCTGCCGGATTGGCTTCGCGCACGATGCCCTGGGCGTCAATGACGATGACACCGCCGGGTAACAGATCGAGGAGGTTTTGCAGGCGGTTGGCCAGGCGTTCTTTTTCCGCCAGCTCCTGCATGCGCTGGGCACTGACCACCGCCAGTTCACCCTTGAGCTCGGTTACCCGGGCTTCAAGCATGCTGTAGGAATCGGTCAACTGACTGGACATCTGATTGAACAGCGCAAATGCCTGCTCAAGGCCAAGCCGGCTCGCCTGCTCTACGGACGACGGTTGCCCCAAAGCATCAGGGACAGGAGACATCTGGGCGGCTTGGGGCATCGTGCTCTCTCGCTTGGCTGACCGTCAGTGAAACGGAACGTTGCGAGGGATGTAGCAATACCCGTGCCTAAAAAAAACTGCTTATAAATGAATGGATTGGAAAACAGGCGTCAATCATCCGCCTGCTCGTCTCCATCGCGACGGCTCATGCCGTACTTGCGCATCTTTTCCACCAGTGTGGTACGACGAATGCGCAGGCGCTCGGCTGCGCGCGCCACAATGCCGTTGGCGTCATCCAGCGCCTGCTGGATCAACCCTTGCTCCAAACCACCGAGGTAGTCCTTCAGGTCCAGGCCTTCTGGCGGCAGCATGGCATTGGCGGTGAAGTCCTGGGTATGGCCGTTGATGGCCACGCGCTCTTCCAGATCGCTGCGCAGGCTGTCGACCATCTGCTCGTCTTCATCGTCGACGTAGCGGAATTTCTTCGGCAACTCGACCACACCGATCACGCCGTATGGATGCATGATCGCCATGCGCTCCACCAGGTTGGCCAGTTCACGGACGTTGCCCGGCCAGCCATGGCGGCACAGCGACATGATCGCTGCCGAGTTGAATCGGATCGAGCCGCGCTTCTCGTGCTCCATGCGCGAGATCAGCTCGTTCATCAGCAGCGGAATATCTTCGACGCGCTCACGCAGCGGCGCCATCTCGATCGGGAACACATTCAGGCGGTAGTACAGGTCTTCGCGGAAGGTGCCGATCTCGATCATGCTTTCGAGATTCTTGTGGGTCGCCGCAATGATGCGCACGTCGACGCTCTGGGTCTTGTTGCTGCCCACGCGCTCGAAGGTGCGCTCCTGCAACACACGCAGCAGCTTGACCTGCATCGGCAGCGGCATGTCGCCGATTTCATCGAGGAACAGGGTGCCGCCGTTGGCCAGTTCGAATCGACCGGCGCGGCTGGTGATCGCCCCAGTGAAGGCGCCCTTCTCATGACCGAACAATTCGCTTTCCAACAACTCGGCCGGGATCGCCCCGCAGTTGACCGGCACGAACGGCGCTTCGCGGCGCTTGGAATGGTAATGCAGGTTGCGCGCAACCACTTCCTTGCCAGTGCCGGACTCACCGAGGATCAGCACGCTGGCATCGGTGTCGGCGACTTGCTGCATCATCTGGCGGACGTGTTGAATCGCCCGGCTGGTGCCGACAAGGCTACGGAAAAGATTGGGTTCGCGATGGCGACCGCGCTCGCGGGCCTGGTCGTACATCTCGCGATAGACCTGGGCACGGTGCAGCGAATCGAGCAATTTGCTGTAGCTGGGCGGCATTTCGAGGGTCGAAAGCACTCGCCGACGCTGGTCTTCCGGCAGGTCAATGGAAGAATTATCGCCCATTAACAAAACCGGAAGGAACTCATCCCATGTCGAGAGTGTCTTAAGCAAGCCCAGAAGTGCACCAGGAGCGTTGACCGTCCCGATGAGGACACAGATCACTTCACGACTTGACGACAAAGAGCCGACAGCCTGCTGCCAGTCATGGCTGCCGCAGGGTAAATTTTCTTCGCCGAGAAAATTTAAAATCACCGCCAGGTCGCGGCGGCGGACGCTATCGTCATCGATCAGCAGAATTTTGGTTTCACGCCACATGCAATAGCAACTTCCCTAGTCAACTCAATGCCCAAAATGCTGGGGCAAGCTAAACGCTTGCAGGCCTGATATGCCTGAAGACGACTGAAATCTGGAACCAGCCACTAGTTAAGTCAAAAAACCGTGCACAGTCAAATTTATGGCGCACTTGTTTGGATTAACTTGGGGTTAATTAACCAAACAGATGGTAAACCTTTGCCGCGCTCTTCGCTTGATTGATCTGCGACATCTCATCGACTATCGCCTGGCGCTCGCCCATCGTCGCGGTCAGCAACTCTTTGTAAACGGCCAGCAACCCTTCCAGATTAGTCCGCACCGCGTCTTCGTCGATGGGCGCGTCGCTGAGCACTTCGTCGACGCATTCGCGACACGCCGCATCCAGCTCGCCAATGGCATCCCAGTTGCGCGCCGCCAGGGCGTCGACCAAGGCTTCACGTGTTTCTTCAATCCGCCGCAGTGCTTGACTCATGACGTCATCCTCAGACCCTCGGGCCTATTGATTGGCAATGGCATCCCAACCGCTTTTGAGGGTTTCGAGCAAACCCGATACTTCGTCGATGATCGCCGCGTTGTTATCGCGATTGGCTTCCATCAGACGCGTCATCATGTAGGCGTACAAATTGTCGAGCTGTTGCAGCGATGCCGGATCTTCGGTCTTTTCCGGGTTCAAGCCATCACGCAGGCCGATGATGATGTCCACGGCCTTGCCCATCATCAAACCCTTGAGTGCAGTGTCGCCCCGCTCCATGGCACCTTTGGCCTGGGCCATGCGGTCCAGCCCGCCCTCCATCAGCAGCTGTACCAGGCGATGGGGGTTGGCTTCAGATATCTGGGCATGGGAATTGACCTTCTGATATTGGCGAAGGGCTCTCATGGGGTTCATGTTTCTACCTCGTGACAGACAACAGCTTGAAATTGGGAAGGCTCTGATCTTTATGTCGACTGAGCGACACATAACTTTAACGCAGACCCGCCACCAAAGAAAAAAACCCAGACACTGCCATGACAGCCTGCCTGGGTTTTTTTATGCCTGATCCGGATCAGTCCGACTTCGGATTGTTCAGCGCATTGAGCGTGGTCATGATGCTGTCGCTCTGGGCGCGCAGCCTGGCCACCAGGGAGTCCATCGCGGTGTACTTGGCGCTCAGGCTCGCTTGCAAGCTGGTCATCCGCGCATCGAGGGTGTCCTGCTGCTTCTTCAGGTCGTTCAGGCTGTCGGTCAGGCTTGCCGAACGCGCAGCGAACACGCCAGTCTTGCTCAGCGCGAAGCTGTCAGTGGCAGTCTTCATACGCGCCAGCAGCCCGGTATCACCAGTAAGAATACCGTTGATGTCGGCGGCATTGGTTAGCGCAGCAGCATCGAAAAGCTTGTCATCGATCGACAACAACCCTGTCTTCTGGTCAGTCTTGACACCGAACTGAGCGAGCGATTTCAGCTGACCAGTCCCGCCCATCGCATTCAGCTCGGTACGCACCGCCGACACCAATGAACGCAGTGAGGCATCGCCAGTGAGAGTCCCCGACGTCACCGAACCATCGGGATTGGTAGTGACTTGGGTCTCAGTGTTGGCCGCTCGGATCAGGGCATTGTAGGTATCGACAAAACCCTTGACCGAAGACTTCAGCGTCGAGCTGTTCGCAGCGATGCTGATGGTGGCCGGCGTCGCCGCACCACCACCGGACGGAACCGGGGAAACGCCGTTAAGCTTGACTGTAATCCCGCTCACGGCATCAGCAATTGTATTGCTCTTGGAAGTCATCGAAACGCCATCCAGAACGTACTCGGCATTCTGAGGCAGAGCAAGGACCGAACTACCTGTTTCCAGCCCCGAGGTACCTGACAGGATCAAGTCTGAGCCAACACCGGTCGTGGCCGAGGTCAACACCATTCGAGAACCGCTGGCATCGGTCAGGATGTTGGCACTCAATCCCTGGTTGGCGTACTGCGAGTTGATCGAATCACGGACCTGCTGCAATGTTGCGCCGGCAGGAATGCTGACGTCATACGTGCTGGTACCCTGTTTAATAGTCAACGTGGTCGGTGTAGCACCGGCGTTCACAACTGAAGAGGCTCCGTCAGTAAAGACCTTGGTCGAAATTTTCGACGCGGTAGCCAACTTGGTGACCAGCAACGAGAAATTACCGGCGGCCGCGCCATTACCCATCGTAATGGAAGCAACTTTTTCGTCGGACGATGTACCAGTCAGCCCGCTGAAGCTGGCGGTGTTTTTCATGTTGTCCAGCGCGCCACGGAAGGCATCTAGCGCCGCCTGGATTTTGCCAATGGACGACAGCGAGGTGGTCGCTTTCAGCGTTTGGCTGTTGATCTGCGTCTGCTTCGGCGCTCTTTCGGAGTCCACCAAAGACTTCACAATCGCCTGGGTATCGATGTTCGAACCAATACCGCTAACCGATGTACCCGCCATCATCTCTCTCCTTATCCAGTGGCTGCCGTTTTCTTGACCAGGAACGTTTTAAACAGCGACAGCAACAAAATTCATGCCAGTTCAGACTTTGTCGTCAAACAACAAACTACTGGCGTCCGACAGGCTTTGTGCCAGTTTAAGTGCAGCTTCGGACGGGATCTGACGAATCACCAGGCCCGTTTCGGTGGCGATGACCTTGACCACGACCCGGCCAGTGGAGTCATCAATGGAAAAATCCAGATTGCGCTGGGCAGCCTGGACAAATTCCTGAATATCGGTGACCGCTTTTTCCAGCTCGTCACGTTTTGGCTTGGCGTTCGAAGCCTTCACCTCTTCAACCTTGGGCTGCTCCGGTGATCCCGTGACATTCGGCGTTACGCCCTGAAGGGCAACGGCGGGATAGGACTGGTTCAACTTGACGCTCATGTCCATGCCTGATCTCCTCATCATGAAAAAACAAAAGGGCGCGTAAACGCGCCCTTCCGTCAATTACCAAGCGCCGGAATTAACCCAGCAGCTTCAGCACAGCCGATGGCAGCTGGTTAGCCTGGGACAGGATCGCGGTGGAAGCCTGTTGCAGGGTTTGCTGCTTGGTCAGCTGAGCAGTTTCCGATGCGAAGTCAACGTCCTGGATCACGCCACGTGCAGCAGTGGAGTTGTCCGAGATGCTGCGCAGGTTCGACACGGTGCTGTCGAAACGGTTTTGCACGGCACCGAGGTCAGCACGCTGGGAGTCGATGTTGCTGATCGCCTTGGTGATCACGTCGATGGCGTTCTGCGCGTTGGCGGCAGTGGTCACGTCAGTGTTGGATACGGTGGTTTTAGTGGAGCTGACAGCAGCGCCGCCGAACAAGCCAGTCAAAGTACCGGCAGCTGCCTCAGTCATCGAGTAGCTGCTGGTGGAGTTCAGCGAGACCGCGCCAACGGCAGTCAAACCAGCAGCGAGTACAGCAGAAGTGCCGAGGGTGCCGGAAGCATTCTTGGTCGCAACCGAAATGGTGTTCGCAGCACCACCCAGAGCACTGAACGCCAGGTTTTCGCCGGTATCGGACTTCACCGACAGGGTGTTGGCTTTGGCATCATAGTTAACGCTGATACCCAGTTTTGCAGCGCCCGACTTCATCTGATCAGCAAGATCGGAAAGGCTGGTTACACCCACAAATTTAACCGCCGCACCAGCTACAGTCATGGTGAAGTCACTGGCGGCAATAGTAGCAGTAGGCAGGGTGAAAACTGCTTCTGTGCTGGCAGTTGCAGACAAACCGCTTACAGCGCCGTCCAGCTTGGAAGCAATCGACTTGGCCGAATCAGTGGTAGTGGTGACTACGTTAGCGGTTGCACCACCTCCGTTGACAACGATCGTGCCGCCGGCGATAGCCGTTGCAGATGGAGTGATGCTGGTGCTTTTCACTTGTTGCGAACCAATGTTGCTAGCCGAAACGTCGCCCAGAGTCATGTTGATGGTCTGGTTGGCGTTAGCACCCACTTGGAAAGCGGTAGTACCGAAAGAACCGTCCAGCAGGTTACGACCACCGAAAGTAGTGGTGGTAGCGATACGGGTCAGTTCGGAAGTCAGAGCCGAGTACTCGGCGTTGTTCGACTTACGGTCTTCAGCGCTTGGCGAGCCGTTCGCGGAAGCCAGAGCCAGGGTACGCATTTTTTGCAGGATGTTGGTGGATTCCTGCATCGCGCCTTCAGCCGTTTGCGCGATGGAGATACCGTCACCGGCGTTCTTGATGGCAGTGCCCAGGCCGTTGATCTGGCTGGTCAGACGGTTGGAAATCTGCAGGCCGGCAGCGTCGTCTTTAGCGCTGTTGATACGCAGGCCGGAGGACAGGCGCTGCATGGAGGTCTGCAGGTTACCGGAAGCTTTGTTCAGGTTGTTCTGAACGGTCAAGGAAGCAAGGTTGGTGTTTACGGTTAAAGCCATGACGAAATCCTCGTTGGATGGATACTGCGGCTTCCGGCCCTGGCTACCGCCTGGTGTGGCCTAGAGAACCTACGTAATAGTTATCGTCGTGAAGAGGCTTTGCTTGAGCGGTTTTTTGCAAATTTTTAGTGGCAGCGTGCCAGCCCTTTATTTTCAAGGCTTTACAGCCAGAAAATCGGCGCCATAAAAAAGCAAAACGCCCGGCAACTTACGTTACCGGGCGTTTTTTATGCCTGTATTCCAGCTATCAACCGCGATAGAGAATCGCCGAGCCCCAGGATAGACCTACCCCGAAGCCGCTGATGGCCACGCGCGTCCATTTCGAATCGAACACATGGTTTTGCAGCAGCAGCGGAATGCTGGAGGAAACCGTGTTGCCGGTTTCGAGCATGTCCTTGACGAACTTCTCCGGCTCACCTTCTTCGAAGCGGCGCGCTACGGCATCGACGATGGCCGCGCTGCCCTGGTGAATGCAGAAGGCATCGATGTCGCTGGCCTGCAAGTTCGACTCATCCAGCAGCTCATGCAAATGCGCCGGGACTTTCAACAAGGCGAAGTTGAAGACCTGGCGGCCATTCATGAAGAACACACCGTCGGTGACCTTCAGGTGCGGCGCGCCAGAACCGTCGGTGCCGAACTTCGACTTGCCCAGCTGCCAGACAGCGTTTTCGCCCATCCAGGTCGCAGTGGCGGCATCACCGAACAACATGGTGGTGTTGCGGTCTTCCGGGTCGACGATCTTCGAATACGGATCGGCGGTGATCAGCAAGCCGTTTTTCAGACCTGCCGCTTCCATGAAGCCTTTGATCGCGTAGATGCCGTACACATAGCCGGAACAGCCCAGGGAAATATCGAAAGCGGCGACATGGGTCGGCAGGCCCAGCTTGTCTTGAACGATCGCTGCGGTGTGCGGCAACCCTTCTTCATCACCGTTCTGGGTGACGACGATCAGGCAATCGATGGCTTCACGTTTGAGCTCGGGGCTGGCGGCGAACAGCGCTTTGGCGGCTTCGACACACAGATCGGACGTTTCCTGATCGGCATCCATACGCGGCAAAAACGCCGAACCGATCTTGCCAAGGATGAAGGTTTCGTCCTTGTCGAACTTTGCACCCTGGGCGTAGTTATCAACCCCGGCTGCCGGCACGTAACTCGCAATATTTTTTATGCCAATCATTATGGCTTCCCAATAATAAACAGCTGAACATCGCCGCTCGCTGAATCGAGGGCGTCTACAGTCAGGGCCTGGCATCGTCGGCGCTCAAGCAAACAGCTTGAACAGTCCGCCACCTTTCACCGCCCGCAGACAGGATACAGTGAAGATGCGCGTTTTGACTGACGGGTCACTCAGAGATCAGTGCTTTATTTGATTTTATGGTCCGGATCCCGCCCCACCCTGCTATGCGACGAGCCGAAAAAAGGCAAAAAAAAGCCAGTCCCCCATGAAAGGGACTGGCCGCGAGCGGTCAAGACCGACTCAAAGCTTGTTGAACAGGCTCAACTGGGAAACTTTGGCAAACGCCAGTTGCGCGGCCTGCAGCATGGTCTGCTGCAAGGTCAGGCGCGTCAGCACTTCCGCCGGGTCAGTGTTCTTGATCGAATTGCCGGTCGATTCGTTGATCAGGCCGGAACTCGTGTTCTGATCTGCCTGCATATCCATCACATTGCCCCGTGCACCGATCGCACCACGCGCCATGTCGACCTGGTTCTTGGAATTGTTCAGGTTGGCAATGGCGGAAGCGACGGTGTCTTCCATAAAACGCTGGGCGACAGGGTTGCCTTGGGTCGGCGCGTCGAGCGCCGAACGCAGCTGGCTGATGGTATCGAGGACGTTCTGGGTCTGGTGGGTATTGACCGCGATATCAAACTGATCACCTGCCGCCGGAGTCGGCGGTGTGCCGCCCAAAGTGAAGCTGACACCCGCCGCCGTCGCCACGCCTGCCACTACAGTCCCTGTGGTAACCGGGGTACTGGTGCTGGTCAGTGGGCGCGCGTACAGCTCGAAGGCTCCAGGACCGGTGAACTTCAGGACTGCGCCGCCTTCAGGGAAGAAGCTCTTGTAGTCGGCAGCGTTGGTTACCGTAGTCTGGGCAATGATCGCCGTCGATGGGTTGTTCGGAGCGCGGTTGGCGACGAAGCTGTCCGGCTTGGCCGTCAACTGGAAGCTGTGACCGGCGATCACGGCGTCGGCACTGGCGGAGTCGGCAGGTGTGTCACCCGGCTGGAAAGTGATGTCCAGCTTAAAAGTCACACCACGGAAGTTGACGTCGGAACCGCCTTTGGCACTCGGATCAAACTTGCCACCACCGGTCGCTTCCGCCGTCACGTCATTACCCAGCGCATCGGTAATCACGAACTGGGTACTGCTGGTGAACGACATGGTGTAAGGCTGACCGTTGCGGAAACTCGCATCGAAGGCCGGACCGGAATTTACCAGTCCCGGGGACAAGTCCACCCGCCCGTCATTAACGGCAGGTGCTGTCATCGTGGTCGAACTGCGGGCGGCATTGATTGCCTGCTGGAAAACGTCCCAACCGGTATCGTTCAGGCCCAGGGACATCGAATCGCCGATCTTCAGTTCCAGCTGGGTCTGGTCGCCCTGATAGCTGTAAGTGCCGTCACTGTTGTGTACAAACGGCTGAGTGTTGTTACTCGCACCGGAGAAAATGTACTTGCCGCTGGCATCCTTGCTGTTCATCAGGCTTAGCAATTGCTCTTCGGACTGCTTGAGTTCGGCGGCGATGGATTTACGGTCATCGTCGTTCAACGAACCGCCACCGGCTCGTATCGCCAACTCACTGACTTTTTGCAGCACGTTGTTGATGCTGTCCAGCACGCTCTCTTCCTGCGCCTGCGCCGTGTTCAACGCGCTGATGTTGGTGGTGTATTGCCCCAACATGGCTTTTTGCTGCTCGAGTTGCAGCAACCGCGCCGCGCCGACAGGATCGTCCGCCGCGGTCTCGAGCTTCACGCCGCTGCTGGCCTGCTCGGCCGTCTTCATCACATTGTTGAGGTTACGAGAATAGTTGGCGGCCGTCGTGGCGTAATACTGTGCTGTAGAAATGCGCATGTTCTACGGCTCCTTAAAGGGCATTGATCAGGGTGCTGAAAATTTCCTGCGCAGTCTTGATGATCTGCGAAGAGGCCGTGTAGTACTGCTGGAACTTGGTCAGGTTGCCAGCCTCTTCATCGAGATCGACACCAGACAGCGAGTCACGGGCGTTTCGAGCGCCAGTCAAGATGGTATCGGTAGCCGTTGCATCCAGTTGCCCCTGCTTGGTCAGCGAGCCGACCTTCGATACCAGACCACCATACGCATCGGTAAAGCTCACACCCGGACTGGTCGCAGTTGCACCGACTGTCGCCTTGGTTTGCAGACCGAGCAAGGCCTGGGCGTTGCGGTTGTCGGTACTGTCGGCCGCAGTCATGGAAATGTTGAAGCTGTCCCCCGAAGCAGGGCTGCCGCTGACGGTCATTCCCACATTGAAGGTTTTGGCGTTGCCACCGGCATCGGTGTAAGGCACTGCGATACTCAGGTCGTTGTTCTGACCTGGCACAATGTTGCCGGTACCGATGCTGTTGCCCTTGGAATCGAACACTTCATAAGCGGTAGCACTGGTCATCAGCATGCGCACGGGCATCGATGTCTTGACCGCCGTCTGCACTTCCAGGCGCTGGACCGGATCGTAGATATCCAGAGTGGTGGTCAAGTTCGGCTGGCTGACAGCACCGGTGCCGCCATTCCCCGAGGCCTTGGTGGAGGTCAGCGGTGCGGACGTAGCCAGGGTTTTGGTATCGGTCATGACCGTGGTCATGTCCGCAGCACCGCTACGGGTCGGGGTAATCTTGAAGGAGTCCCCGACAGCGACCGAACCACTGTTCAAGCTCAGGCTCAATCCATCGATGACCGGGTCGGCCGCAGGAGGCGTGGCGAAAGCGAAGTTACCCATGTTGGTGTTATCCGACAGTCGGCGTACGTTGTAGCCCGTGGCGGTGACTGTGACCTGATAATCACTGGCTTGCAGCTTGCTGGTGTCTTTGATGGTGACATTCAGATTGCCGGACGCCGGATTGTTGTTGGCACTGGCAATACTGCGCTGGCTGATGGCCGCCGCGCTATTGATGTTGTTGAACAGTGCCGCACCGAAGTTACCGCTCTGATCCAGGCCCTGCCCCAGCTGCTTGTTGACCTGATCGGCCACAACCATGGCGATACGCCCCAGGTTGTTAACCGCGGGCGTCAGAACTTCAGTGCGATAGCGCAACAATCCACCCATCTGGCCGCCGCTCATCACACCCGTGATATCGATCGACGAACTACCTCGATCCATGATGATCGAGGCACGAGTAGGGTCGGCCGGGTCGACCGCCACGCGCAATTTATTGACCGTGTCGCCGATAACCAACGGCTGGCCGCTACCCAGGTAGATATCCAGTCGGCCGTCGGTTTCGGTGACCTGTGTGCCAACCAGTTCGTTGAGCTGGCGGATAGTTTCGTTACGCTGATCCAGCAATTCATTGGGCGTTCCACCCGAACTACTAACTTCACCAATTTTTTTGTTGTAGGCCGCAACGGTCGACGCCAGTTTGTTGACCTGATCGGCCATCGAGCCCAACTGATCATTGATGTACGACCCCTGCTGCTTCAACTGCTGGGACATCGCATTGAAACGGCTGCTCAAGCCCTGGGCATTGGTCAACAAAGCCTGGCGCGAAGCATTGTCGTTGGCGTTGCCGGACAACGTTTGCAGTGACGAGAAAAATGACTGCAGTGTCTTGGTAATACCGGTACCACTGTCGGACAGCAACTTGTCCACTTGCGTCGCCTGCCCAAGATAAGCCTGCGCATCGCCGTTAAGCGAAGTGGTGGTCTGCAATTGTGCATCAAGGTAGCTGTTATAGACCCGACGCACATCAGCCAGAGTAGTGCCAGTGCCGATGAACACATTGCCATTCTGTATAGAGCTTTTGGTTCCCTGGACAGTTTGCTGGCGCGAGTACCCGACGGTATCGACGTTGGAAATGTTATTACCCGTAGTCACCAACGAAGCGTGACTGGCGGACAAACCCGACATCCCGATATTGAGCAAACTCATGGTTCAAACCTTATACCTTGTGCCTATAAAGGCGTGGTGGAAACGCCCGCCGCAGCGTAGTTCTGGTAACTCGTCATCTGCTTGGCTATCTGCGAAATCTTGCTTGCGTAGTCCGGGTCGGTTGCGTAACCGGCCTTCTGCAACTCGCGTACAAACTGTTCTGGGTTATCGGCCGACTTCACGACATCTTGATAGCGATTGTTGGTCTGCAGCAAAGTCACAAGGTCATGGAAACTGTCCTTGTAGGAGTCGTAGGAACGGAACTCGGCCGTCTCCTTGACCATCTGCCCATCCCTGAATTCGCTGGTGATCGCCCGCGCCGAACTGCCCTGCCAGCTATTGCCGGCCTTGATGCCGAACAGGTTGTGGCTGCTGCTGCCGTCCTGAGCACGCATGACCGACTTGCCCCAGCCGGTTTCCAGGGCCGCCTGGGCCACCAGATAACGTGGATCGACACCGATGCGGGCGGCCGCCTCCTTGGCCATCGGCAACATGGTGTTGACGAACTGGTCGGCGGAACTGAAGGCTTTCTTCGCCGGCGCCAACGGAATCTGCGCCATGGCGCGACCATAGATCTGCATGCCGCCACTGGAGGCTTGCTGCGCGCTCGCCAGCCAGTCGCCGTTGTACAGCGGTCCCGTGCCGGTGCTTGTCGCGCGCTCAGGCAACGGTGTCTTGTTGATCGCCGTGGCAGCGGTCGTCGCCGAAGGCACCAGCCCGGCCAACAACCGATCAGCCAGTTTCGGCGGCAATGCCAGGCGCCGCTGATTGATCAGCGCCATGTCATTGCGATGGGCACCCTCGCCCGCTTCTTGCGGAGCGTGAACTGACCGAGAAGCCCACAACGGACGCTGACCATTGACCCGCGACAACGGGCCATTGATTGCCACCGTGCCTGCCGCCACCGGTGTTTGAGCGGCAGCCTTGGCAGCCTCTTGCTTGGCCAGCGACGCAGCGGCGGCCTCACCTGGGGCCATTGGTTTGTTCTTCGACATCTGGCGCATCAGCACGTCCGCCAGGCCGATACCTCCGCCCTCGCGGGACATGGAAACGGCCAGTTGCTGGTCGTACATTTCCTGGTACTGCTTGGCGGCCGGCGTGTTCATCGGATTGTCCTGCCCCAGCGCTTCGGTTGCCGAGCGCATGGACTTGAGCATCTCACCGAGGAACAGCGATTCGAACTCCTGCGCCACCTTGCGCATGTTGCCGTCGCTGTTCTTGTCGCCGACCTTGAGCTGATTCAGGCGATTGAGGTCCGAATAGGAGCCTGAATCGCTGCTGCTGACCTGACCGCTCTTGCGCATATCCACGATGGCCGTCCTCAGATCACGATCAGATCGGCTTGCAGGGCGCCGGCCTGCTTCAGCGCTTCGAGGATCGCCATCAAGTCACCCGGCGCCGCGCCGACCTGGTTCACCGCCCGCACGATCTCGTCGAGGGTGGTGCCTGGGCCGAACTTGAACATCGGCTTGGCTTCCTGCTGGGCGTTGACCTTCGAACGCGGCACCACCGCCGTCGTGCCATTGGACAGAGGGCCGGGTTGGCTGACGATCGGGTCTTCGGTAATGGTCACGGTCAGGCTGCCGTGGGTCACGGCGGCCGGGGAAACCTTGACGTTCTGGCCGATCACGATGGTGCCGGTACGGGAGTTGATGATGACTTTCGCCACCGCCTGGCCCGGATCGATTTCGAGGTTTTCCAGGATCGACAGGTAGTCGACCCGCTGGCTCGGATCGAGCGGCGCGGTCACACGAATCGAACCGCCGTCGATGGCCTGGGCCACGCCAGGGCCGAGCATGTTGTTGATCTTGTCGACGATGCGCTTGGCGGTGGTGAAGTCGGAACGGTTGAGGTTCAGCGTCAGGCTGTTGCCCTGGTTGAATCCGCTCGGCACCGCACGCTCCACCGACGCACCACCCGGGATGCGACCGGCCGACGGAACGTTGACGGTGATCTTCGAGCCGTCTCGCCCTTCCGCATCGAAACCACCGACCACCAGGTTGCCCTGGGCCACTGCATAGACGTTACCGTCGATACCCTTGAGTGGCGTCAGCAGCAAGGTGCCGCCGCGCAAGCTCTTGGAGTTACCGATGGACGAAACGGTGATGTCGACCTGCTGACCCGGCTTGGCGAACGCCGGCAAATCGGCACTGATCGACACCGCCGCGACGTTCTTCAACTGCACGTTGCCAGAACCCGGCGGCACCTTGATGCCGAACTGCGAGAGCATGTTGTTGAAGGTCTGCAGGGTGAACGGGGTCTGCGTCGTCTGGTCGCCGGTGCCGTTAAGCCCGACCACCAGGCCGTAGCCGATCAATTGGTTGGAGCGCACGCCGGAAATGCTGGCGATGTCCTTCAGGCGCTCGGCTTGAGCGTTGAAGGCTGCCGACAGCAAGAGCCCGGCCACCAAGAGACTTCTGAAATTCAACATGGCCACCTAGAAAGGGAACAGCGGGCTGAGGAAGAAACGGTCGAACCAGCCTGGCTGACTCGCATCGGCAAACGAACCGGTGCCCGAGTAGGTGATGCGCGCATCGGCGACACGGGTCGACGGCACGGTGTTGTCGGTAGAGATGTCATCGGCGCGAACAAGGCCGGCAATCCGCACCAGTTCATCGCCGGTGTTGAGGGTCATCCACTTCTCACCGCGCACCGCGATGATGCCGTTGGGCAATACATCGGCGACGGTGACCGTGATCGAACCGGTCAGGGTGTTGCCCTGCGCCGCCTTGCTGTCACCCTTGGTCGCGCGGTCGCCTTCATAGCTGGCGTCCAGGCTCAGGTCACCACTGCCAAACGGGTTGTTGGTGTTGGGGGTGGAGCCGAACAGCGAGGTCAGGCCGATGCTGGCCTTGCTGTTCTTGCCAATTTGCGAGTTGGCGTTTTTGCTGGCCTGGGTCCTTTCGTTCAGGGTGATGGTGATGATGTCACCGATCCGGAACGCCTTGCGGTCGCCGTAGAGGTTCTGTTCGAAACCGGCCTGATAGATCGAGCCGTTGTTCGCGGCTGCCGGCAACGGCGTGCGCGGCAACACCGGAGCGTAGTAAGGGTCATTGGGCTTGGGCGTCGCAGGCACGCAGCCTGCGAGCGCGGTGATCCCACTCAGTGCCAGAACAGATACGTAGCGATTCATGACCCTACCTCACGGTGTTGCAGGCGACCCGATGGCCGCCACATAGACTTGATTACAGATTCTGCGTTACGAACGAGAGCATCTGGTCGGCGGTGGAGATCACCTTGGAGTTCATCTCGTAGGCGCGCTGGGTGGTGATCATGTTGACCATCTCCTCAACGGTGCTGACGTTGGACGTTTCCAGGGTGTTCTGCAGCATGGTGCCGAAACCGTTCAGGCCTGGTGTGCCGACTTGCGGCGCGCCACTGGCGGCGGTTTCCAGGAACAGGTTGTTGCCCACTGCCTGCAGGCCGGCCGGGTTGATGAAGTCGGCGGTTTGCAGGTTGCCGATCACCTGGGCAGCCGGGTTGCCGGCAACGGTGATGGACACGGTGCCGTCGCGGCCGACCGTGAAGGTCTGCGCGTCGTTCGGAATGACAATGGCCGGTTCCAGGGCAAAGCCGCTGGCGTTGACGATCTGGCCGTTGGAGTCCAGGTGGAACGTACCGTCACGGGTGTAGGACGTGGTGCCGTCCGGTTGCAGGATCTGGAAGAAACCGCGGCCGTCGATGGCCATGTCCAGTGGCTGCTCGGTGGTTTGCAGGCTGCCGGCGGTGAAGTTTTTCTGGGTGCCGACGATGCGCACACCGGTACCCAGTTGCAGACCCGACGGCAGTTCGCTGTCCTGGGTCGACTGGGCGCCTGGCTGACGCTTGATCTGGTAGAGCAGGTCCTGGAACTCGGCGCGGTCACGTTTGAAACCCGTGGTCGACACGTTGGCCAGGTTGTTGGAAATGGTGGTCAGGTTGGTGTCCTGGGCGGACAGACCTGTCTTGGCAACCCATAGAGCCGGAAGCATTCGATTCTCCTCGTGCGCCTGTTTTACGGCGCGACGTTCTGGTAATTAGCTGATCTGCAAGACCCGAGCCATGGCTTGGTCATCGTCTTTGGCGGTGTTCATCATCTTGATGTGCAGCTCGAACTGCTTGGACAAGGCCAGAACCGAGGTCATTTCTTCCACGGCATTGACGTTGCTCGACTCGAGGAACCCGGACACCAGCTTGACGTTGGCATCGGCCTGCGCAGGCGCGCCGTCCTTGGTGTGGATCGAACCATCCAGGCCCTTGGTCATGTTCTTGAGGTCCGGGTTGACCAGCTTGATTCGGTCGACTTCAGCCATTACCCGAGGACCTTCGCCCATCGCGCGGATGCTGATGGTGCCGTCCTCGCCGACTTCGATCTGCTGCTCCGGCGGCACCGCAATCGGCCCGCCATTGCCCATGACCGGCATGCCGTTGCCGGCACGCAGCACGCCCAGGGCGTCAACGTTCAGGCTGCCGGTGCGCACGTAGCTTTCACCGCCATCGGGCGTCTGCACGGCAATCCAGCCGCCACCTTGCACGGCAACGTCGAGGTCGCGGCCGGTTTCCACCAGTGAGCCAGGGGAGAAATCCGTGGCCGGGCGTTCGGACATGGCAAACGCACGCGCCGGAAAGCTGTCACCGAACACCGGCATCGAACGGGCCTGCTCCAGGTCTTTCTGGAAGCCGTTGGTGGAGATGTTCGCGAGGTTGTTGGCATGAGCCTTTTGCGCCAGTGCATTCTGGCTGGCGCCGGTCATTGCCACATAAAGGTACTTGTCCACAATTGTTCCTCTGCCTGCCGGACGTTTGCCGTCCACTGCTGTACTGCTGAGCCATAAGCAATTTGCAGACCAACTTGTTTTTGACAGAGCGAGGCCCGGCAAACAGGGGGCTTGGGGGATTCAGAGGGGATTGGTGATTTGTATCAGAGACGAAAAACCGGCGGTGCCATGCCGGTGGGTGGCAAGAGTTCACCTCATTATCCTGTGGCAAGGGGGCTTGCCCCCGTTCGACTGCGGAGCAGTCGTAAATCCGGGCAACTCGGTGGATCTGAAAGATTGCGGGGGGCTGCTTCGCAACCCAACGGGGGCAAGCCCCCTCGCCACAAAAGCTCGACCACCAGAGACTCAGGTGTTGTCCTTGCCCACCTCATACTCGCGCAACTTGTTGGCAATGGTGGTATGCGAAACCCCGAGCCGCTTACCCAGTTGCCGACTGCTTGGATGCTCGGAATACAGCCGCTCCAGCACCGCCTTCTCGAAACGCCCGACGATCTCGTCCAGCCCACCCTCCAGCGAAAAATCGCCAAGGGGCTGACGCACACCATAATCCGGCAGGCGAATGTGCTCGGCCTTGACCGTTCCGCCATCGCACAGGGAAACCGCCTGGAACAGCACGTTCTCCAGTTGCCGCACGTTACCCGGCCAATGGTAGTGGCTGAGCCGCTCCATGGCCGCCGGGGCCAATTTCGGCAACGGACAACCAATCTGTCGGCTGGCCTGATCGAGGAAGTGCTCCACCAGCGGCGTCAATCCGTCGAGACATTCGCGCAACGGCGGGATGTGCAGCGACAACACATTCAAGCGGTGATAGAGGTCCTGGCGGAACTCGCCGCGAGCGCACAATTCGGACAGGTCGACCTGGGTCGCGCAGATCACTCGCACGTCGAGGTAGACCTCCTCATCGCTGCCTACTCGGCGGAAGCAGCCGTCCTGCAAAAAGCGCAGCAATTTCACCTGCAAGCGCGGGCTCATTTCCCCGACGCCATCGAGAAACAGCGTGCCGCCCGCCGTCAGCTCCAGCAACCCGAGCTTGCCTTCGGCACGCGCCCCTTCAAAGGCACCGGGGCCGTAACCGAACAATTCTGTCTCGGCCATGGACTCAGGCAGACCGGCGCAATTGAGCGCCATCAATGGCGACTGCCCTCGAGGACTGGCCAAGTGGCAAGCCCGCGCGAGCAGCTCTTTGCCGGTGCCGGTCTCCCCCTCGATCAATAGCGGCGCATCCAGTGGCGCCATGCGCCGGGCTTCGCGCACCACGGCGGCCATGACTTTCGAGCTTTGGAAGATACTGTCGAAGCCACGCAATTCCTGCTTGCGCACGTTGTAGATGCGCTCGCCCACCCGGTCGGCGCGGTGCAATGTCAGCACCGCACCGGCCATGGCCTCGCTGTCGTCATGCTCCGATTGCAGCGGCGCGATGTCGGCCAGAAACACGTCACCCTTGACCTTGACCCGCAGCCCGTTGATCCGCGACTTGTTGGCCCGTACCAGTTCCGGCAAATCGAAATCCTCGGCGTAGCGCGACAGGGGAATCCCCGGCACCTCGTCGACCCGCACCCCGAGCAACTGCGCCGCTGCCCGGTTGGCCGCGACGATGGAACCGCCCATGTCGATCGACAGCACCGGAAACTCCAGCGCACCGAGCAGTGCATTGAGCTCCATGTGCCGACGCTCGCTGGGCATCAGCCCTACACGCTTGACGCCAAACACTCCGGCAATCGCTTCGAATTTCGGGCGCAAGGCCTGGAACTGAATGTTGATCAGGTTCGGGCAATGCAGGTAGATGGCGTTGCCATGCTCACCGCCTACCTCACCGCGGGCCACGTTGATCCCGTACTCCACCAACAGGTTGAGAATGTCGCGCAGGATGCCGATGCGGTTCTGGCAGTGGACTTTGATACGCATGAAAAAGGCCCAAACAGTGAAGGACGAGGCCAATGGCAGGGATTTTTCTGCATGGGCGCTCAGATAGTCGTCAAGATTATGTGACAGGAAAGACGCTTTTCAAACCCGAAAATCTCAGCCACCGCGCAATAATCGCCAGCTCGTAACGAAAACTTTACGATTATCGAGGAATTTTCCTACGCATCACGCCGGACACCTGCTGCAACAGTGCAATCCTTGGAGTATTTCTAGGTCCATAGCAGTACATAACAAGAACGAAATCCCCTAGCAGGAGAGCAGCATGAAGCAGACGCAATACGTGGCTCGCGAGCCCGATGCGCAAGGTTTTATCGACTACCCCGCCGAAGAACACGCGGTGTGGAACACGCTGATCACTCGTCAACTGAAAGTGATCGAAGGGCGTGCGTGCCAGGAGTACCTGGACGGTATCGAAAAACTCGGTCTGCCCCACGACCGCATTCCTCAACTCGGCGAAATCAACAAGGTCCTCGGTGAAACCACCGGCTGGCAAGTTGCCCGGGTTCCCGCACTGATTCCCTTCCAGACCTTTTTCGAATTGCTGGCCAGCAAGCAGTTTCCGGTGGCGACCTTTATTCGTACCCGCGAAGAACTGGACTACCTGCAAGAGCCGGACATTTTCCACGAGATCTTCGGTCACTGCCCGCTGCTGACCAACCCGTGGTTCGCCGAGTTCACCCACACCTACGGCAAGCTCGGCCTCAAGGCGACCAAGGAAGAACGCGTCTACCTGGCGCGCCTGTACTGGATGACCATCGAGTTCGGCCTGGTCGACACCCCGCAAGGCCAGCGCATCTACGGCGGCGGCATCCTGTCTTCTCCGAAGGAAACCGTGTATTGCCTGTCGAACGAGCCTGAACATCAAGCCTTCGACCCGCTGGAATGTATGCGCACGCCGTACCGCATCGACATCCTGCAGCCGCTGTATTTCGCCTTGCCGAACCTCAAGCGCCTGTTCGACCTGGCCCACGAAGACATCATGGGCATGGTCAAGCAAGCGATGCAGATGGGTCTGCACGCACCGAAATTTCCGCCAAAACCAAAAGCCGCGTGATCCGCCGCTTTTAGAATCAAGTGAGCCTGTCAGAAACCATCGCTTTGGATTAGCGTGGTAGCACTGAGGGCCGATTTCCCAACATTCGATTTCAGGAACACATCATGACCGCATTAACTCAAGCCCATTGCGAAGCCTGCCGCGCCGACGCCCCACAAGTCAGCGACGAAGAACTGCCGATCCTGATCAAGCAGATCCCGGACTGGAACATCGAAGTACGTGACAGCATCATGCAGCTGGAAAAGGTCTTCCTGTTCAAGAACTTCAAGCACGCCCTGGCGTTCACCAACGCCGTCGGTGAAATCTCCGAGGCCGAAGGTCACCACCCGGGCCTGTTGACCGAGTGGGGCAAAGTGACCGTGACCTGGTGGAGCCACTCGATCAAGGGCCTGCACCGCAACGATTTCATCATGGCCGCGCGCACTGACGAAGTAGCCAAGGACGCTGAGGGGCGCAAGTAATGCACTTCGACGCCATCGGTCGAGTGCCTGGCGACCCGATTCTGGGCCTGATGGAGGCCTACGCGCAGGACCCGAACCCGCGCAAGTTCGATTTGGGCGTGGGCGTCTACAAAGACGCCCAGGGCCTGACGCCGATTCTCCAGTCGGTGAAACTTGCCGAGCAGCGCCTGGTGGATCACCAGTCCACCAAGACCTACATCGGTGGTCACGGCGAACCGGCGTTCGGCAAAGCGATCAATGAGCTGGTGCTGGGCGCCGACTCGAAGCTGATCAGCGCACAACGCGCCGGTGCCACCCAGACCCCGGGCGGCACCGGGGCTTTGCGCCTGAGCGCTGACTTCATCGCCCAGTGCCTGCCGGGGCGCGGCGTGTGGTTGAGCAACCCGACCTGGCCGATCCACGAGACGATTTTCGCGGCAGCCAAGGTCAAGGTCAGCCACTACCCGTACGTGGGCAGTGACAACCGTCTCGACGTCGACGGCATGCTGGCGGCGCTCAATGAAGCGCCCAAGGGTGACGTTGTGTTGTTGCACGCCTGCTGCCACAACCCGACCGGTTTCGACCTGTCCCAGGATGACTGGCAGAGGGTGCTGGAGGTAGTACGCAAGCGCGAACTGCTGCCACTGATCGACTTCGCGTATCAAGGATTCGGCGATGGGCTGGAACAGGATGCCTGGTCGACCCGGCTGTTCGCCGCCGAGTTGCCGGAACTGCTGATCACCAGTTCCTGCTCGAAGAACTTCGGTCTGTACCGCGACCGCATCGGCGCGCTGATTGTCTGCGCGAAAACCGCCGACAAGCTCACCGACATCCGCAGCCAGCTGGCCAACATCGCCCGCAACCTGTGGTCGACGCCGCCGGATCATGGTGCGGCAGTGGTCGCAACCATCCTCGGCGACCCGGAGCTGAAAAACCTCTGGGCTGACGAAGTGGAAGCCATGCGCCTGCGTATCGCCCAACTGCGCAGCGGTCTGGTGGAAGCGCTGGAGCCGCACGGTTTGCGCGAGCGCTTTGCGCACATTGGCGTGCAACGCGGGATGTTCTCCTACACCGGCCTGTCGCCTGAGCAAGTAAAGAACCTGCGGGATCATCACAGCGTGTACATGGTCAGCTCCGGCCGGGCCAACGTCGCCGGCATTGATGCCACGCGCCTGGATCTATTGGCCGAGGCGATTGCGAAGGCCTGCAAATAACCTTCAAACACTGCAAATCCCCTGTAGGAGCGAGCCTGCTCGCGATAGCGGTGCATCAGTCGACATCAACGTCGAATGACACTCCGCCATCGCGAGCAGGCTCGCTCCTACAGTTTTTCTGCAAACTGTTACCGATCTGTCTATACAACCCCACCCGTCGAAACAAATGGATATAAACGTCCGTTTGTCATTTTCAGTGCTGTATCCTGCCCAGGCTTTTTTAAAGCGCGGATCTACCAGATCTATCAACAGACTTAGCGAGGAGCGCAACCATGCACGAGATTCCTAATCTCCCCTTCCCAAGCCTGCACGTACCTGAGCAGACGACCACGCAGCAAGCCGGAGCTCAACAGCCCCAGCCGAAAGAAGCCACTGACAGCCGCCAGGCTGACAGAGAAGACTGAAACACCCGCCGCACAGACCGTGTGGAAAGCGCTACCATGCGCTTTCCACACTGCCTGAAATGAGCCTGACCATGACCGATGAATTCAGTGAAGCGCAGGCCAGCGTCCTGATCGGCACCGCCGAGAAAATGATCGAGATCTGGAATCGCCTCTCCCCCGAGAAACAAGCCACCTTGCTCGCCCGCTTCGGCACCCAGGAAAATGCGCTGGCCGCCCTGGTCACTACGCAGCTGGTCGCTCCCGCCAAACCTGAATGACACCGCCCGGCAAATAGTTTTACTTTTTCACAACTCAGGACCGTCCACACCGCTATCATAAGCAGCCTATCTATCCTGCTTTACCGTGGACCTTTACCCATGCCCGAAAACCAGCGCCCCCTGGCGGTCACGCTGCAAGTTGTCTCCATCGTCCTTTTCACCTTCATCGGCTACCTGAACATCGGCATCCCCCTGGCCGTATTGCCCGGTTACGTCCACAGTGACCTGGGCTTCGGCGCGGTGATCGCGGGCCTGGTGATCAGCGTGCAATACCTGGCCACCCTGCTCAGCCGCCCCTATGCCGGGAAGATCATCGACAACAAGGGCAGCAAACTGGCTGTGATGTATGGCCTGGCCGGTTGCGGCTTGAGCGGTGTGTTCATGCTGGTGTCGGCCTGGACCCAGAGCCTGCCGACCTTGAGCCTGATCAGCCTGTTGATCGGCCGGCTGGTGCTCGGCAGCGCCGAAAGCCTGGTAGGCTCGGGCTCGATTGGCTGGGGCATCGGCCGGGTCGGCGCGGCGAACACGGCCAAGGTCATCTCCTGGAATGGTATCGCCAGTTATGGCGCACTGGCTGTCGGCGCGCCCTTGGGCGTGTTGCTCGTCCATCGACTGGGCTTGTGGAGCATGGGGGTGAGCATTGTTTTACTGGCCGTGCTCGGCCTGCTGCTGGCCTGGCCGAAAACCGCCGCGCCGATCGTTGCCGGTGAGCGCCTGCCGTTCATGCACGTGCTGGGGCGAGTCTTCCCCCACGGCTGCGGCCTGGCCCTGGGCTCCATCGGTTTTGGCACCATCGCGACCTTCATCACCCTCTATTACGCCACGCAACACTGGGACAACGCGGTGCTGTGCCTGAGCCTGTTCGGCGCCTGCTTCATCGGCGCACGCTTGCTGTTCGGCAACCTGATCAACCGCCTCGGCGGCTTTCGGGTGGCCATTGCCTGCCTGTCAGTGGAAACCCTGGGATTGCTGTTGCTGTGGCTGGCACCGGATGCCCATTGGGCACTGGCGGGTGCGGCGCTGAGCGGCTTCGGCTTTTCGCTGGTGTTTCCGGCACTGGGCGTGGAGGCGGTCAACCTGGTCCCGGCCTCCAGCCGTGGAGCAGCCGTCGGCGCCTATTCGCTGTTCATCGACTTGTCGCTGGGGATCACCGGGCCGCTCGCCGGGGCCATTGCAGCCGGGTTCGGTTTCGCTTCGATCTTCCTGTTCGCCGCCCTCGCCGCACTCAGCGGTTTGATGCTGAGCCTTTACCTGCACCGGCAGGCACCGAAGCAACGCGAAGCGCGGGACGCCCGCTAGAAGTCGACCTTGCCGCGCCCGGCCTTGATGTTGCCGCGCTTGCTCTTGGATTCGAGGCGACGGGTCTTCGAGCCAAGGGTCGGCTTGGTCGGACGGCGTTTTTTCTCGACCTTGGTGGCACTGAGGATCAACTCGGTCAGCCGCAACAGCGCATCGGCGCGGTTCTGCTCCTGCGTCCGGTACTGCTGGGCCTTGATGATCAACACACCGTCACTGGTGATGCGGCTATCGCGCAGCGCCAGCAGCCGCTCCTTGTAGAACTCGGGCAAGGACGACGCTGGAATGTCGAAGCGCAGGTGCACGGCACTGGAAACCTTGTTGACGTTCTGCCCACCGGCGCCCTGGGCGCGAATGGCCGTCAACTCGATCTCGGCATCCGGCAGGTGCACGTTGTTGGAAATCACCAGCATGGAAAAGCGTCCGTATTCAGAACGTGCAGGATACCGCGAAAGGGTCGGACAAACGCGATCCCTGTGGGAGCGAGCTTGCTCGCTCCCACAGGGAAATGTGTATGCCCTGAAACAACAAACCCGGCACATGGCCGGGTTTGTTGTGACTGCGCTCTGCGTTTATTTCGCCGAAGAGCCCGCAACCTGCAGTGCATGTTGCGCACTGCGCTTGTTCTTGATGCCGTAGCAGACCCACATGAACACCAGCCACACCGGAATCGCATACACCGATGTCTGGATCCCCGGAATCAGCAGCATCACGCCAAGGATGAACAACACGAACGCCAGGCAGACGTAGTTCCCGTATGGGTACCACAAGGCCTTGAACAGCGGCGTCTGCTTGGTCTTGTTCATATGCTGGCGGAACTTGAAGTGCGAGTAGCTGATCATCGCCCAGTTGATCACCAGGGTGGCCACCACCAGCGACATCAGCAGTTCCAGCGCGTTTTGCGGGATCAGGTAGTTCAGCAGTACCGCGATCAGAGTCACGGCGGCCGAGGCCAGGATCGAACGCACTGGCACGCCGCGCTTGTCGATTTTCGCCAGGGCCTTCGGCGCGTCGCCCTGCTCGGCCATGCCCAGCAGCATGCGGCTGTTGCAGTAGGTGCCACTGTTGTACACCGACAACGCCGCGGTCAGGACCACGAAGTTGAGGATGTGCGCGGCGGTGTTGCTGCCCAGCATCGAGAACACTTGCACGAACGGGCTGCCGCTGTAGGAATCACCGGAGGCATTCAGGGTGGTCAGCAAGCTGTCCCATGGCGTCAGCGACAACAGGATGACCAGGGCACCGATGTAGAAAATCAGGATCCGGTAGATCACCTGGTTGATGGCTTTCGGGATCACGGTTTTCGGCTTGTCGGCTTCGGCTGCGGTGAAACCGAGCATTTCCAGACCACCGAAGGAAAACATGATGAAAGCCATGGCCATCACCAGGCCGTTGACGCCGTTCGGGAAGAAGCCACCGTGGGACCACAGGTTGCTGACCGCTGCTTGCGGGCCGCCATTGCCGCTGACCAGCAGGTAGCTGCCCAGAGCAATCATGCCGACGATCGCCACGACCTTGATGATCGCAAACCAGAACTCAGCCTCGCCAAAGACTTTGACGTTGGCCAGGTTGATGGCGTTGATCAGCACGAAGAAGGCAGCTGCGGAGACCCAGGTCGGGATGTCCGGCGCCCAGTAGTGGATGTATTTGCCGACCGCAGTCAGCTCGGACATGCCCACCAGAATGTACAGAATCCAGCAGTTCCAACCCGACAGGAAGCCGGCAAAGCCGCCCCAGTACTTGTGCGCAAAATGGCTGAAGGAGCCGGCCACCGGATCTTCGACGATCATTTCGCCCAGTTGGCGCATGATCATGAAGGCGATGAAGCCGCAGATGGCGTAGCCGAGGATCATCGACGGGCCGGCGGATTTCAGTACCCCGGCCGAGCCGAGGAACAAGCCGGTACCGATCGCGCCACCGAGGGCGATCAATTGAATATGGCGATTTTTCAGGCCGCGTTTCAGCTCGCCTGATTGCGGGTTTTGTCCACTCATGAAAAGGGTCTCACGCAAGGTTTGATGATGTTCAGTAGACGTTGCTGCTCAAGAAAGGCGTTAAGCGGCACCGATCAAACCCCAGCGCAGGCACCAGGAGTTCAGCGTAATTACAACGGTCATGCGTCACCTGTTTGTTTTTATCTGTGACGAAATCGAACCCGACACGCTCGTGACGCGACGGAGTGAACAAGGCGGATAGCCTTGAGGTGTGCGCAGATGCGCAGGAGGTCACAGGTAAAACGCGGCGCATTGTACACCCGTAACCCCCTGCTGCCAGACCCGCTGGACAAGCGTGTCTATGGCCGGGATTGCCTGTGTCCGCCCCGAGGGGCTCGGGCGGCTGCAAAAAATGGGTCAGACCCTTGCGGATCATCGACGGGAAAGGCTGGAAAACCGCCTCTCGCAGAGAGATGGAGATGGAGATGGACTACGGCGTTCATTGCGCCTCCTTTTTGTTATGCACCTGCACGACAGGCATGGCGCGCATAACACCCTGCATGGAGCGGTGAAACAAGCGGGATAGGGCGCTGATAGTGGGTAAAAAGATAAAAATGCGTAAGTTTTTCCTTACAACATTCAAGGAGTGGCGATTTCACGGGGTCAATCCGTGGATTTCGTCAGGTTTTCTTTACGGGGCGTAATTCTGACTTTCCACCCTGGACCTCTGGTGTGGCGGCTGAGGCTTTCGCGAGAAGGTGCACTCTGCCGAGCGCAAAAAAAAGGTGTGTGGCAACCGCCACACACCTCTACTACCTTCAGTTCAACTTTGTCGAGAAGGCCTCCTTATCCCGCCAGAATGAAGTCCGTCTGATCAACGGCCGCGCTGTTGACACCAACCAGGTGAATCGTGTCCCCACCGATCCCTACCACCGTGTCCGCCCCGTCAGCCGTTATGGTCACATTGGCAGCGAACGTCGCGCTGGTG
>NZ_JAGYGI010000041.1:0-35303 GCF_019947365.1 Pseudomonas sp. GL-R-26
GCCCCTCCCCACCCACGTACGCATTGTCGAAGTCGGCCCACGCGATGGCCTGCAAAATGAAGCCCAACCCATCAGTGTTACCGACAAAGTGCAACTGGTCGACGCGCTGACCGCAGCCGGGCTCGGCTATATAGAAGTCGGCAGTTTCGTGTCGCCCAAGTGGGTGCCGCAGATGGCCGGCTCCGCCGAGGTCTTCGCGCAGATCCAACGCAAACCGGGTGTGGTCTACGGCGCACTCGCCCCCAACCTGCGCGGTTTCGAAGACGCCCTCGCCGCCGGAGTCAAGGAAGTGGCCGTGTTCGCGGCGGCATCCGAAGCGTTTTCCCAGCGCAACATCAATTGCTCGATCAGCGAAAGCCTGGAGCGTTTCGGGCCGATCATGGAGGCCGCCAGACAACATGGTGTAACAGTGCGCGGGTATGTGTCCTGCGTGCTGGGCTGCCCCTATGAAGGTAACGTCGCCCCGGAGCAGGTCGCCGTGGTCGCTCGCGAGTTGTATGCCATGGGCTGCTATGAGGTTTCGCTGGGGGACACCATCGGCACCGGCACCGCTGGCGCAACCCGCAGGATGTTTGAAGTGGTATCGAAGCAGGTGCCCCGGGAGAAACTCGCAGGTCACTTCCACGACACCTACGGCCAGGCTGTGGCCAACATCTACGCCAGCCTGCTGGAAGGCATCTCGGTGTTCGACAGCTCCATCGCCGGTCTGGGCGGCTGCCCCTATGCCAAGGGCGCCAGCGGTAACGTCGCCACCGAAGACGTGGTTTACCTGCTCAACGGCCTGGGCATCGACACCGGAATCGACCTCGACGCCTTGATGCTCGCCGGCCAGCAGATTTGCACGGTATTGGGTCGCCCTACCGGTTCCCGCGTAGCCAGGGCCCGCAGCGCACAGTGAATGCGCTGAGTGTGTCCGGGTGTTACCGCTGAGTCTGAAACGTGGGCGCAAGCGAGTAACACGGAAACAAAATCTAGGGTTTTGCCTGACGCGTAAAACCCTACAAATTTGTAAGTAGTTGATTTTAAAGGCTTTTAAAAAGTTGGCACGCCTCCTGCTATATCTATCGCACAACAAGAATAAAAAAATTGCGGCAAACCTAATAAAAACAAGACGTAACGACTCTGACATAACAAAAACAACACGGCAGAGACGCAGCTAACAGATTTTTTTGGAGAAGATGTGCTTTTCAGGGTGCTTTTCGGAGTTACCCGCAACCGGACAGAGAATAATAAAACTACCTTCAGGTAGCTCCCGTACTGGTTGGATCGCTCAGCGAGAAAGTAGATCAGCGCTCAAAAAAATACGTTTGCTCTTGATCCCGAATGGGGATCGCCAAAAACAGCGGTAAAGGGCAACGGTTGCCAAAAACAAAAACAGACCGACCCTCAATAATAAAAAAAGAGCACGCGCAACGAAAATTAAAGGGGAGCTTCGGCTCCCCTTTGTGCTGTCTGGCATTCGTGTTTGACACCAATCCCTGTGGGAGCGAGCTTGCTCGCGATGGCGGCGGATCAGTCAGCACAAATGTTGAATGTCACACCTTCATCGCGAGCAAGCTCGCTCCCACAGGGGATTGTGGTCAGCCCCGGGTCCCGCGCAACTCCTCGATACTGATCTCGCGCATCCGGAATTTCTGGATCTTGCCGGTCACCGTCATCGGAAACTCCTCGACGAACTTGAAGTAACGTGGCGTCTTGAAGTGCGCGATGCGCTCCTTGCACCAGGTTTGCAGCTCTTGCTCGGTGATGCTGTGGCCGGGGTGGAGCTTGATCCAGGCGACAATCTCTTCACCGTAGCGCGAGCAAGGAATGCCAATCACCTGCACATCCGCAACGGCCGGGTGAGTGAAGAAAAACTCTTCAAGCTCCCGTGGGTAAATATTCTCACCTCCGCGAATGATCATGTCCTTGTTGCGCCCGGCAATGCACACGTAACCCTCGTCGTTCATGCTCGCCAGGTCACCGGTGTGCATCCACCCTGCCTGATCGATGGCGTCCGCTGTGCCTTCGGGGTTGTTCCAATAGCCGAGCATCACGCTGTAACCGCGGGTGCACAGTTCGCCGATGGTGCCACGTGGCACCAGGTTGCCCGACTCGTCGATGATCTTGCTTTCCAGTTGCGGCTGCGTGCGGCCGACGGTGGTCACGCGCAGTTCCAGGTCGTCTGAAGGACCAGTCTGCAACGACACCGGACTGGTTTCCGTCATGCCGTAGGCAATCTGCACTTCGCTCATGTGCATTTCACTGATGACCCGGCGCATCACCTCGATAGGACAGGTTGCGCCTGCCATGATCCCGGTGCGCAGGCTCGACAAGTCGAACCCGACACGCTGAGGTTGATCGAGCATGGCGATAAACATGGTCGGCACACCGTACAGCGCCGTGGCTTTTTCTTCGGCCACGGTGCCGAGGGTCAGTAACGGATCGAATGCGTCGTTCGGGTAAATCATCGTACTGCCATGGGTGATGCAACCGAGGTTGCCCATGACCATGCCGAAGCAGTGATACAGCGGCACCGGGATCACCAGGCGATCGGCCGCCGTCAGACCCAGGCTCTCGCCGACCATGTAACCGTTGTTGAGAATGTTGTAGTGACTGAGGGTCGCGCCCTTGGGGAAACCGGTGGTGCCGGAGGTGTACTGGATGTTTACCGGCTGATCGAAATGCAGGCTGTCCTGGCGCTCATGCAGTTGCTCGACCGTCACGCTGTCCGCCAGATCGGCCAGTTGCGACCATGGCAGGAACCCAGAAGGTGGCTGCGCATCCAGGCTGATGACGCCACGCAGTTCCGGCAGGCGTTCACTGTGCAGTTTGCCGATGGATTGCTCGGCCAATTCCGGCACGAGGCCTTGCAACATAGCGTGGTAGTTGGAGCTCTTGAACGCCCCGGCGCACACCAGCCATTGGCAGCCGGACTGCTTCAGCACGTATTCGAGTTCAGAACTGCGATAGGCGGGGTTGATGTTGACCAGGATCACACCGATTTTCGCCGTGGCGATCTGTGTGATGCACCACTGCGCGCAGTTCGGCGCCCAGATGCCGAGGCGGTCACCGGCTTGCAGCCCCAATGCCAGCAGCGCCCTGGCGTGCAGGTTCGCGGCGTCCGCCAGTTGTTGCCAGGTGTAACGCAGCTGTTGGTGGCGCACCACCAGCGCCTCCCCGTCCTGGTACTGCGCAACTGTGTTGTCGAATGCCTGGCCAATGGTCATCGCCAGCAAGGCTTTGTCCTGGGAACCTCGGGTGTAACTGCGTTGCGGGCTTGCACTGGGTTGATCCATGACGACCCCTATTGTCTTTATTAATGGGCTACCGGCGGTCCCACAGGCGTGGTCCGCGTTCTATCTTGAACTGGCTCTACTCTCGCTCAAGTTGACGTTAACGTAAAGGGTGATTGACAGCCATTCGTCACAGGCTTACGTTAACGTAAAGGTGAGAACCCATTGACAGTCTCACCAACCGACAAAAAAGCCAAAAGGTGACCCATGAGCTATCCATCCCTGAATTTTGCCCTCGGTGAAACCATCGACATGCTGCGCGATCAGGTTCAGTCCTTCGTCGCCAAAGAGATCGCCCCGCGCGCCGCTCAGATCGACATCGACAACCTGTTCCCCGCCGACCTGTGGCGCAAGTTCGGCGACATGGGCCTTTTGGGCATTACCGTGCCGGAAGAGTACGGCGGTGCCGGCCTGGGTTACCTTGCCCACGTGGTGGCCATGGAAGAAATCAGCCGTGGCTCGGCTTCGGTGGCGCTGTCCTACGGCGCGCACTCCAACCTGTGCGTCAACCAGATCAACCGCAACGGCAACCACGAACAGAAATCCAAGTACCTGCCCAAGCTGATCAGCGGCGAGCACATCGGCGCCCTGGCCATGAGCGAGCCGAATGCCGGTTCCGACGTGGTGTCGATGAAACTGCGCGCCGAGAAACGCGGCGACAAGTACGTGCTCAACGGCAGCAAGACCTGGATCACCAACGGTCCGGACGCCAACACCTACGTGATCTACGCCAAGACCGATCTGGAAAAAGGCCCTCATGGCATCACCGCCTTCATCGTCGAGCGCGACTGGAAAGGCTTCAGCCGCAGCAACAAATTCGACAAGCTCGGCATGCGCGGTTCGAACACCTGCGAGCTGTTCTTCGATGACGTCGAAGTGCCGGAAGAAAACATCCTCGGCGTACTCAACGGCGGCGTGAAAGTGCTGATGAGCGGCCTCGACTACGAGCGCGTTGTCCTTTCGGGTGGCCCGACCGGGATCATGCAGGCGTGCATGGACCTGATCGTGCCGTACATCCACGACCGCAAGCAGTTCGGCCAAAGCATCGGCGAATTCCAGCTGATCCAAGGCAAGGTCGCCGACATGTACACCCAACTCAACGCCAGCCGCGCCTACCTGTACGCCGTGGCCCAGGCCTGCGAGCGCGGCGAAACCACGCGCAAGGACGCCGCCGGCGTGATCCTCTACAGCGCCGAATGCGCCACGCAAATGGCCCTCGACGCGATCCAGATTCTCGGCGGCAACGGCTACATCAATGAATTCCCGGCCGGCCGCCTGTTGCGTGACGCCAAGCTGTACGAAATCGGCGCGGGCACCAGTGAGATCCGTCGCATGCTGATCGGTCGCGAACTGTTTAACGAGACGAAATGAATTTCGTCAGCTGCAAGCGGCAAGCTTCAAGCGACAAGCAGAAGCGATCCTCTTGCAGCTTGAAGCTTGCCGCTCAAAGCTGCTTACGGAGTAAGCCATGATCCTGCATACCCAGCTCAACCCCCGTTCAGCGGAGTTCGCCACCAACAGTGCGGCGATGCTCAAGCAGGTCGACGCGTTGCACACCCTGCTCGCCCAAGTGGCGCAGGGTGGCGGCCCGAAGGCTCAGGAACGCCACACCTCGCGGGGCAAGCTGCTGCCTCGCGAGCGCATCAACCGCTTGCTTGATCCGGGTTCGCCGTTTCTGGAGATCAGCCAACTGGCTGCGTACGAGGTGTATGGCGAAGACGTTCCGGCAGCTGGCGTGATTGCCGGGATCGGCCGTGTGGAAGGCGTCGAGTGCATGATCGTCGCCAACGACGCCACGGTGAAAGGTGGATCGTATTACCCGCTGACCGTGAAAAAGCACCTGCGCGCCCAGACCATCGCCCAGCAGAACCGTCTGCCGTGCATCTATCTGGTGGATTCGGGCGGCGCCAACCTGCCGCGCCAGGATGAAGTGTTTCCGGACCGCGAGCACTTCGGGCGGATCTTCTTCAATCAGGCCAACATGAGCGCCATGGGCATTCCGCAGATTGCCGTGGTCATGGGTTCCTGCACCGCTGGCGGCGCCTATGTACCGGCGATGGCCGACGAAGCGATCATGGTCCGCGAGCAAGCGACGATCTTCCTCGCCGGCCCACCGCTGGTGAAAGCCGCGACCGGTGAGGTGGTCAGTGCCGAAGACCTCGGCGGGGCCGATGTACATTGCAAGATTTCCGGGGTGGCCGACCATTACGCCGAGAGCGATGAACACGCCCTGGCACTGGCACGCCGCAGCGTCGCCAATCTCAACTGGCGCAAGCAAGGTGAGGTTCAGCAACGTACGCCGATCGCCCCGCTGTACAGCAGTGACGAGTTGTACGGCGTGGTCCCGGCCGACGCCAAGCAACCGTTCGACGTGCGCGAAGTGATTGCGCGGCTGGTGGATGGTTCGGTGTTCGACGAGTTCAAGGCGCTGTTCGGGACAACGCTGGTCTGCGGTTTTGCCTACCTGCATGGTTACCCGATCGCGATCCTCGCCAACAACGGCATCCTGTTCGCTGAAGCGGCGCAGAAAGGCGCGCACTTCATCGAACTGGCGTGCCAGCGCGGCATCCCGCTGCTGTTTCTGCAGAACATCACCGGCTTCATGGTCGGCCAGAAGTACGAAGCCGGCGGCATCGCCAAGCACGGCGCAAAACTGGTGACGGCTGTGGCATGCGCCAAGGTGCCGAAGTTCACCGTGATCATCGGCGGCAGTTTCGGCGCCGGTAACTATGGCATGTGCGGGCGCGCCTACGATCCGCGCTTCTTGTGGATGTGGCCGAATGCGCGCATCGGCGTGATGGGTGCCGAACAGGCGGCCGGCGTGCTGGTGCAGGTCAAGCGCGAACAGGCTGAACGCAGCGGCCAGGGTTTCAGCGCCGAGCAGGAAGCCGAGATCAAGCAACCGATCCTCGACCAATACGAAGAACAGGGTCACCCCTACTATTCCAGCGCGCGCCTGTGGGACGACGGTGTCATCGACCCGGCCCAGACCCGCGACGTACTGGCCCTGGCCTTGTCCGCGTCGTTGAACGCGCCAATCGAACCGAGCCGCTTCGGCGTGTTCCGGATGTGATCGGGAGAAGAACATGAGCGACTTCAACACCCTCGAACTGCTGACCGACCCCCGGGGGTTTGCCACCCTTTGGCTCAGCCGTGAAGAAAAAAACAACGCCTTCAATGCCGAAATGATCCGCGAACTGATCCTTGCCCTCGACAAAGTCGCGAGCGATGCCAGCCTGCGGTTCCTGATCGTGCGTGGTCGCGGCAAGCATTTCAGCGCCGGCGCCGACCTTGCCTGGATGCAGCAATCGGCCGAACTCGATTACGCCACCAACCTCGATGACGCCCGGGAGCTGGCGGAGTTGATGTACAACCTGGCCAAACTGAAAGTCCCGACCCTGGCGGTGGTGCAAGGCGCAGCCTTTGGTGGCGCCCTGGGCCTGATCAGTTGCTGCGACATGGCCATCGGCGCCGATGATGCGCAGTTCTGCCTCTCGGAAGTGCGCATCGGCCTGGCGCCAGCGGTGATCAGCCCGTTCGTGGTGCAAGCCATTGGCGAGCGCGCGACCCGTCGCTATGCCTTGACCGCCGAGCGTTTCGGTGGGCAACGGGCACGGGAAATCGGTTTGTTGTCGGAGAGTTATGCAAGTGCCGAGCTGGAACAGAAAGTCGAGCAATGGATCGACAATCTGCTGCTCAACAGTCCGGCCGCGATGCGCGCCAGCAAGGATCTGTTGCGCGAAGTCGGCGACGGCTCACTGACCCCGGCATTGCGCCGATACACCGAAAACGCCATCGCCCGCATCCGCGTCAGCCCCGAAGGCCAGGAAGGCCTGCGCGCCTTCCTGCAAAAACGTCCGCCGAGCTGGCAAGCCGAAACCACCAAGGAGCCCCGTTGATGAGCGCACCTGTCCTCACCACCCTGCTGGTGGCCAACCGTGGCGAAATCGCTTGCCGTGTGATGCGTACCGCCAAGGCCCTGGGCATGACCACCGTGGCCGTGCACAGCGCCACCGACCGTGACGCCCGGCACAGTCGCGAAGCCGACATTCGGGTCGACCTCGGCGGCAGCAAAGCCGCCGACAGTTATCTGCAGATCGACAAACTGATCGCTGCCGCCAAGGTCAGCGGCGCCCAGGCGATTCACCCCGGCTATGGCTTTTTGTCGGAGAACGCCGGGTTCGCCCGCGCCATCGAAAACGCCGGCCTGATCTTCCTCGGCCCGCCCGCCTCGGCCATCGACGCCATGGGCAGCAAGTCTGCCGCCAAAGCCTTGATGGAAACCGCCGGCGTGCCACTGGTGCCCGGTTATCACGGCGAAGCGCAGGACCTGGAAACCTTCCGCGCCGCCTGCGACCGCATCGGCTACCCGGTGTTGCTCAAGGCCACGGCCGGTGGTGGCGGCAAAGGCATGAAAGTGGTCGAGGACGTCAGCCAACTGGCCGAAGCCCTGGCCTCGGCCCAGCGTGAGGCGCAATCGTCGTTCGGCGATTCGCGGATGCTGGTGGAGAAATATCTGCTCAAGCCACGTCACGTGGAAATCCAGATTTTCGCCGACCAGCACGGCAACTGCCTGTACCTCAACGAACGTGACTGCTCGATTCAACGCCGTCACCAGAAAGTCGTCGAAGAAGCCCCGGCGCCAGGACTGAGCCCGGAGTTGCGGCGTGCCATGGGTGAAGCCGCTGTCCGTTCGGCCCAGGCCATCGGTTATGTCGGTGCCGGCACCGTGGAATTTTTGCTGGATGCGCGCGGCGAGTTCTTCTTCATGGAGATGAACACCCGCCTGCAAGTGGAACACCCGGTCACCGAAGCCATCACTGGCCTCGACCTGGTGGCCTGGCAGATTCGCGTGGCACGGGGCGAAGCCTTGCCCATGACTCAGGACCAGGTACCGCTGGTGGGCCACGCGATCGAAGTGCGGCTGTATGCCGAAGACCCGGGTAATGATTTCCTGCCGGCGACCGGTCGTCTGGAGTTGTATCGCGAATCCGCCCAAGGGCCGGGGCGTCGAGTGGACAGCGGCGTTGAAGAAGGCGACGAGATCTCGCCGTTCTACGATCCGATGCTCGGCAAGTTGATTGCCTGGGGCGAAGATCGTGAACAGGCGCGCTTGCGCCTGCTGAGCATGCTCGACGAATTCGCCATTGGCGGGCTGAAGACCAACATCAATTTCCTGCGACGCATCATCGGCCACCCGGCATTTGCCGCTGCTGAACTGGATACCGGCTTCATTCCGCGCTATCAGGAGCAGTTGCTGCCGGCGCCAGCGGAACTCAGCGATGATTTCTGGCAGGCCGCCGCCCAGGCGTTTGCCCAGAGCCAGCCGCCTGCCACCCGCGCCGATGACCCGAGTTCGCCGTGGGCGACGGGTAACGGGCTGCGCGCTGGATTGCCGAGAGAAATCACCCTTCACCTGAGCTGTGAAGGCCAGGACCGGGCGCTGACGCTGGGCGACATCAATGCCCACAGCGCTCGGCTCAAGGGCGAACATCTGCTGACCGAACAGGCGGGTGTGCGCCGTCAACACCGCGCGATACGCCGTGGCGAACATGTGTATTTGCAGTGGGATGGCGAGTTGCACCGCATCAAGGCTTACGACCCGATCAGCGCCGTCGAGGCCAGCCACAGTCATCAGGGCGGGCTGACCGCCCCCATGAACGGCAGCATCGTCCGGGTGTTGGTGGAAGCCGGGCAATCGGTCGAAGCCGGGGCGCAATTGGTGGTACTGGAAGCGATGAAGATGGAGCACAGCATCCGCGCGCCCCACGCCGGGGTGATCAAGGCGCTGTATTGCCAGGAAGGCGAAATGGTCAGCGAAGGCAGTGCACTGGTCGAACTGGAAGAAGCGTGAAATGAAGATCGGTCCTACGCATCGCGAGGACCGATCTGATCAGAACTTGGCCGTTGCCTGAACCACTACGCCGATGATTCGACATTCTTCGGTGTACAAGGCTTTCGGATACGTCGGATTGAGCGGGACCAGATAACGCTGCCCGCCCTCTTCGATGAGCTTGCGGAACGTGGCTTCGGTGCTGTCCGGCCACTGGGCAATGACCAGTTTGCCAGGCTCGGCATCCACCGCCGGGTCCACTAGGATCAGCATGCCTTCCGGGATGCTGATGCCATTAGGTGCGGTCATCGCATCGCCTGCCACTCTCAACCAGAATGCCGGCCCCCGGGCGTGGTAATCGGACAGTTCAAAGTGCCCTTTTCCATACACCGCAACCTCGCCGTCGCGCACTTCGGCAGGTTCGCGCCAGTCACTGACCGGGTAGCGAAAGTACGGGTTGTACTTTTGTGTCAGGGGAATTTCGTCGTCCGTTGACACCTGCGGTTCCCGGATCACCAGCGCCACTTCGAGAAACTCAAGGCCCAGCGCCCGCAGCACACGGTTCATGTCTTCGATGCCGGGCTCACGACGTTTGTTGAGCCAGTGGCCAATGCCGCCCTGGGACATCCCGAGGCGCTCGGCGAGTATCTCTTGAGTGATTTTGAGCTCACTCATTTTGGCCTTGACCAATTCAATCCATTTATCCATGTGCGGCACGATACGTGGGCGACTCCAGCCATCAAAACACAAAATGTAGTATTTAAATTGTCGTCACAAATACAGTTCGTATTAGGATCAATCCACGGATCTGAATCTAACACGGAGCTTGCCATCGCCATGAACCAACCCACCAATGACCGCCCGGACATGCAAATCGACAACACCTTCACCTCGCCCCTGGACTCTGCGGCGGCACAACGCGCGCTGGACTATTACTTGAAACCAGCTATTTCAGAGGAAGTGGCCGAGCCGCGTTTTTTTGATGTGAACCGCAATATCAGCGGCGAAGAGGCGCTGGTCCATGCTCTGGACCTGTTGCGCTGCGCTGCCGCCACCGCGTACGAGTCAGCCAGTCACCTGCAAGGCGCAAACCGCGACCTGGCGTTTTCGACGGTGCACATGATCGACATGGCCAAGGCGATGGTCGATCGATCACTGGAGAAGTATGAAAACGGTTGAGGTGAGAAGGCAAATCGAGAGGACAGGAAAGAGTTTTCCTTTCGCGCAGGTAAAAACGCTTGACCTTCAAACGAGAATGATTATTATTGCACCAACTGATCGCGAGATCAGTCGATGGACCAGGTGACCTTAGGTCGGTCTCCTGGACTATCTCCTCATCAGGCTAATCACGGTTTTTGACCCGGCTTTTTGCCGGGTCTTTTTTTGCCAGTTTTTCCTGGCTTTGACTTCAGGCTAATGAAGTCTTTGGGTGCCGCAAATTCGATGGCGCGGATGATATCAAAAGAATGCAGGCTGGCAGGAGAAGCCCGGCATCATGGGTTGAAACCAGCGACAGATAGCACTTGAGAATCAATCGCACAGTCTCTAAGCTGCGACGGCGTCAAGGAGGACGCCCCCCACCTCTGCACCCCGCAATTTCCCTCGGTTTCACCCCACTCTTGCGTGTAAAGTAGCCGCCATAAAAAATCATATTCAGGACCCGATTATGGCCGTGGCTAAATCCTCTTTCGACATCAGTGCCAACTTCGACAGCGGCAACATCCAGGTGATCGACCTCAGCGACCCGCTCAAGCCCCTGCTGGCGATCCGCCCTGATACCAAAAGCGACCATTTCCAATGGTTCCACTTCAAGGCCAGCGGCCTGCATGTCGGCCAGGAGCATTGGTTTCGCCTGAACAATGCCAGCCAATCCTCCTATAACAAGGCCTGGACCGGCTATCAGGCGGTGGCATCCTACGATCACGTCAACTGGTTCCGCATACCGACCATCTTCGAAGGCGACTGCCTGCGCTTCAGCCTCGAAGCTGAGCAGACCCACGCCTGGTTCGCCTACTTCGAACCCTACAGCCGTGGTCGCCACGACTGGCTGATCGAGCAGGCGCTGACCAAGGCCGGCACCGAACTGCTGGCCACCGGCAAGAGTGTCGAAGGGCGCGACATCCAGTTATTGCGCAAAGGCACCGGTGCCGAAGGCCAGCGCAAAGTGTGGATCATCGCCCAGCAACATCCGGGCGAGCACATGGCCGAGTGGTTCATGGAAGGCGTGATCGAGCGCCTGGAAAAGCACGACGACCCGGTGCTGAACAAACTGCTGGCCAGCGCCGACCTGTACCTGGTGCCAAACATGAACCCGGATGGCGCGTTCCACGGTCACCTGCGCACCAACGCCATGGGCCAGGACCTGAACCGCGCCTGGCAGAACGCCAGCCAGGAAATCAGCCCGGAAGTCTTTTTCGTACAGCAGCAGATGGAAAAATACGGCGTCGATCTGTTCCTCGACGCTCACGGTGATGAGGAAATTCCTCACGTGTTCACCGCCGGTTGCGAAGGTAATCCAGGCTACACGCCACGGATCGAAAAGCTCGAAGAACAATTCCGCAGCCACCTGAAGCACACCACCAAAGACTTCCAGACCAAGTATGGCTACACCCGCGACGAGCCGGGCCAGGCCAACATGACGCTGGCCTGCAACAGCGTGGGTCAGAAGTACGACTGCCTGTCGTTGACCCTGGAAATGCCGTTCAAGGATCATGATGATCATCCGAACCCGTTGACGGGCTGGTCGGGCAAGCGCTCGAAGCAGCTGGGCAAGGATGTTTTAACGACTGTGGCGGATATGGTTGATACGCTGCGTTAAATCCTCACTAAAAACAAACATGACCTATTAAGAGGTCATGTTTGTTTTTCCAAAATCAAAATACACGCCGGAAGAAAGACCTCTATACGAAACCTCTCATCATTCCAACATAAAATTTAGTAAGGCTTAGCGGTTACAACATTGCTATTCGGAGATCTCCCCCCACCAGCATAAACTGCAACCAAATGATAAGGCCTAAGACCACTAGGAACATTAACAATCGTTCCACTCAGCGTTGAGAATTCACCGTATTTTTTTGGCGGCAGCAATATATCATCCCGCCCCCATATTTCATACTTCACAGCACGCGGAGATTGATCCCAGACAAAACTGATACTTCCATAGGAATTATTATCAGACCGGAATCCTGTAGGGGGTTTCGGAGTAAAATGGGCATAGGATGAAAGTCGTTCAGCATTCTCGCGCCAGACTCTGGCCATATCGGCAGTCGCCGCGTCACCTAGTGGTAAGTTGAAAGCATCTCTGAGATCGGGATTCGAGTAATACGGAAAAAAAGTACCACATTGAGCAGTGCCTGTCTTACCATTATCGTAACCATAGCCATAAGGAACAGATGCACCTCCATCCTTGTGGCAATGTACACCTCCGACATTATGCCCAACCTCATGGCGAAACAATTCTGGGGTAGGCACTCCAATTGCAAGATTACTTGATATGTATGCAATACCACCAGCAACATCCCCCTCATGCTGACCAAACGCACCGTAAATCATATCCGGTTCAAACTCCGCTATACCTGCGGCAAAAATACTGCGCAACTCGGATAATGTTTGACCGCTAATATAATAATCGTGCTCAACTATTTGCGTCCCAACCAGCCTCATCGAAACACCAGACACGAGAGAATTGCGTAGTACTAAATTTAGATTCTCCACTAAAGATAATGCATGAGCATGAACACCCCCTCCAACCCAGTTAGCAGCATTTCGCGAATAGCCAACAAACATATCAATGACATATGGCGCTGCAACCTCGGAGGACTTCGATTTTGTGGGTACTGTTTTTTGTTTTTCTACTACAGCATCCGATAATGGGTAATGCTGACGAGAATATTGAATAAAACGTGCCTCACCTCTTTTATTGATCACCAGCAAACCACTTTTGTCGGGTTGCTCAATCTGCGCCGTAAGACTGCCATCGGTAGACCTGACCGTAACCAATGCCCCCACCGACTTATCCGGCATCCTCAAATTCCCGCTCTCAACGGTATAACCATCAATCACCTTCGAACTCGACCGTTCAAACACCCCCGGTTTAATTGCGTCCGCATACAATTCTGCCGTCGTTTTACTCGCCACATTCTCCACAACCCAACTTTTCGGCCCAACAGGATCTGGCGGAGACGAATGCACGCAGGCCCCGAGCAACCCGGCCAATGACACAATCGACAGCGCCAAAGAAACACGCCGCATGAACCACATATCTGCATTTTTGAACATGATCTGACTCCCTGAATAACACGATCAGTGCTGTTGGACTGACCTCATTGGGGGCCACTGCAGTCTTTGAACATTGAACGTGCTTTTTCAGGGGAGCGAAACTGTCAAAGTTGACAGGTGCGCGAGCCGTCTTGTGCAACAAGACAAACTCGCAATCTCATCAAATCACCCGCGATCCTTACCCCGCAACATGCTGTCCAGCACATCATCCCGCCGCACCCAGCCGTGAAACAACGCGGCCGCCAAATGCAGCAACACCGTCAGAAACAGCAGGTACGCCAGATACCCATGGGCCTTGCGTAAAAACGCAAATAGCTGCGCGTTCGCCGGCACAATCGATGGCAACTGCAACGAACTGCTGAGCATCACCGGCTCGCCCGATGCCGAAATCATCGCCCAGCCCAGCAGCGGCAAGACCAGCATCAATGCATACAACAAGACATGCGAAGCCTTGGCCGCCAGTACTTGCACACCCGGCAGATCCGCCGGCAGCGGCGGTTGCGTGGTGGAGAAACGCACCACCAGCCGCACGATCACCAGCAGCAAGATCGCGACGCCCAAGGGTTTGTGCAGATGAATCAGCCATTCATGCCGCTCAGAGACTGAGGCAACCATACCGGCGCCGATAAACAGCATGGCGATGATCATCAGCGCCATCAGCCAGTGCAGCAGACGCGCCAATGGAGCGAAGTGGTTCGGTTGAGTGCTCATTGCTGGGCCTCCTGTTTGGCGGCGGGCAACTGGCTGACTTCGCTCGTGCGACGCAGGTAGGAATTGGCGTAACCGGCTGAGCGAGCGGCGAGCAACGGGTCGTCGGAACCTTCGATGCCAGCGGGCAATACCAATGGGTCGTAGTTGATGTCACGGCATTCGCCATTGAGCTGCGGCTGAGTTTTTTCCAGCACCAGGGTGCCCGCGTTCAACACTTTGCGCCCGTCGGGCCAGGCTTTGCTGGCGTCGTTCACTGGATCGCCAGGATTGGCCAGGATGATGTTCAACTGCCAACGCAATGGCCCTGCGGCAATGCGCTGAACCAGGTCTTTCTCCAGAAAATCGGTCCCCTCCGGCGCCGCAGCCCCCGGCGCATCTTGAGCCACCGGCACCATGCTCCAGCGCACGGCCTGACGCTGTCCGGTGGCGCTCACCAGATAGAACGCGTTGACGCTGTTATAGGTCTCCGTGACGTAACTGGCTGACGGCTTGGCGGTCTTGATCCAGGCCAGGAACGGTGCGGCTTCCGGATGCGCACCGAAAAACGCCGGAACCGCGGTCGGGTTCGGCTTGCCGGTAGCCGGGTCCGGTGACTGCGCCTGCTGCAATTGATAGAACGCCTCGGGCGTGCCGACCGGGAACACCGGCATGCTGTTCATCCCGGTGCGCCATTGCTGGCCGTTGGCCTGATTGAAGCGCAATGCCAAGCTGCGGATCGGCACGGCACTGTCCGGTGCATAGGGGTTTCCGGCCGGCAAGGCAAAACGCCCGACCACCGGCGTCCGCGCTTCGTTGAACACCTGGGCGGTGGAATAGCTGCGCGCCTCACCGCTGCTCTCGAAATGCCCGATCACGCACACGCCTTTGGAATGGTTGCGACGGAAACCCGGATGCACGCCGTTGTTGGTTTCCAGCACGTTGATCAGTTTCTTCGGGGTCAGGCGCTGTGGGTCAAAGGTGCCGTTGACGTAGGCAAACGCCCCAGCCACAACGGCAACGACCACGGCAATGCCAGCCAGGCGCAACGTCAGGCTCGCCGCACTCAAGGGTGGCCGGGTTGGCGGTGATGATCGATCTACCATGAAAGACTCCAGGGCCATCGGCCACAAGTGAGAAGAATCAAGCAGACGAACCCCACGCAGGTTTATTCCCACGCGCGGTTTTTATTTTTTCTGACGTGGAATAACCTCGAATGCCGGGCGTCTTCCTGGTCCACAGTCCAGCGTAGTGACTAGCCAGAACTTCATGAACGATATCGACGAACAACTCAGAGAAATCATTCCCGGAATGCGGCGGTTTGCCGTGTCGTTGACGCGCAACACCAGCAGCGCTGACGACCTGGTGCAGGCGAGCCTGGAGCGGGCACTCTCGAGTTGGGCTGGCAAACGCGCCGAGGGCGACTTGCGCGCCTGGCTGTTCTCGATTCTCTATCGGCAGTTTCTCGATGCGCACCGCCGCTCCCGGCGCTATGCGCGCATGCTCGAGTTCTTCACCGGGCGTGACGATGCCCAGCCCTCGGTGGAGCGCACCGTGATTGCACAATCGACCCTCAACGCCTTCGACCGGCTGCCCACCGAGCAACGCGCGCTGCTGCTCTGGGTGTCGGTGGAAGGCTTGAGTTACAAAGAGGTCGCCGAGATTCTCGACGTACCCACCGGCACCGTGATGTCCCGCCTGTCCCGGGCTCGCCAGGCCCTGCGCCAACTCAGCGAGGGCGAAATCAATCGCCCTTCCCTGCGGAGACTCAAATGATCAGCATGCCCCCCAGCGAGCGAGACCTGCACGCCTACGTCGACCACCAACTGAGCGACGCTGACCGACGCCTGGTCGAGACCTTTCTGGCCAGTGACCCGCAGGTGGCCGCGCAAGTGCGCGCCTGGCAGCAGGATGCCCAGACACTGCGCGCAGCCCTGAGTGGTGCCTTGCAACAACCCTCGAACCCGGACCTGGATCCGGCGGTGATACGCCAGCGCCTCAAACGCCAATCCCGTCGACACCTGGCCAGTGCCGCGGTGTTGCTCATCGCCGTCAGCGTCGGCGGTTTCAGCGGTTGGCAAGCGCGGGAGATGACACTGGCGAGCCCCCAACTGCCGATGACCGATGCCCTGCAGGCGTATCGCCTGATTGCCCAGCAAGGCCTCCTGCCGGCGGATTACCAGGCCAATGACGACGGCGACATGCAGGGTTGGCTCGACCGCTACTTCACCCAGGCCAATCGCCTGCCCGACCTCTCGGGTGCCGGGTTCAAGCCGGCCAGCGGGCGTTTGCTGAGTACCGAGCAAGGCCCTGCGGCAATGGTGGTCTACGAGGATCAGAGTGGGCAGAAAATCAGTTTCTATGTGCGCCCGCCAGGGCCGAAAAACTTTCTGCTGCCAAGGGGCAGTCGCAGTGATGGCGAGTTGCAGGCCGAGTACTGGTCGGGAAGTGGCTACAACTATGCGATGGTCAGCCCGGCGGATACACCGGCGGCGCGGATGCTCAGCAAAACCGCACAGTTTTGAACGATACGCCGACACCGCTGGAAGCAGATTCCCTGCTCTGGTTACACTATCGCGCCGCAGCACAAAGAGCCCGCCCGCACACCAGAGGTGATACCCCAGTGGCCGTTCGACCGCCCAACCGTTCGCCAATCAAATCGCGCTGGCAAACGTTGCGTCGCCTTCTCGGCAAGGTACCGGCTGCCGGCAGCGCCGCGGCAGGCCAAATCATTCACGACTACTTTCGCCATCAGGCCCATGCCCAGGGCTACACCCTCAGTCACAGCCAACAGCGGGTGATCGACTGCATGGCCCGGCATGCCTGCATGCTGATGGGCACTGCGCCGAAACCCCTTCCCGGCCTTTACCTGCATGGTGCCGTGGGGCGTGGCAAAAGCTGGTTGCTCGACGGTTTTTTCCGGGCCATTCCCCTCGCGCAAAAACAACGCCTGCACTTCCATCAGTTTTTCGCCCAACTGCACCAGGGCATGTTCAAGCACCGCGAACAGTCCGACGCCCTGGCGATCACCCTCGATGAACTGCTCAGCGATTGCCGGGTGCTGTGTTTCGATGAGTTCCATGTGCACGACATCGGCGATGCGATGCTCATCACCCGGTTGTTCAAGGCGCTGTTTCAGCGCGGCATCCTGTTGCTGGTCACCTCCAATTACCCGCCCGAAGGCCTGCTGCCCAATCCGCTGTACCACGCACGCTTCAAACCGGTGATCGACCTGATCAATGCGCGCATGCAGGTGATGGAGGTCGGCGGGCCCCATGACTACCGCAGCCAGGTCCGAACCCATGCGCATCAGTTGTTCACTCAAGGTCACTACGTCTGGCCGGCGAGCGTGGCGCAACGTCAGTCATTGAACCTGCCGGGGGGCGACGCCCCAGCCGTGTCGTTGCCCGTCGGCACCCGGCATTTCCAGGCCCGTTTCTGCGAAGGACGCCGCATCGGTTTTACTTTCGCCAACCTGTGCGACCAACCCACAGCCGTGATGGACTATCTGGAACTGTGCCGTCGTTTTGACCGCTGGATCATCGATGACCTGCCGCCGCTCGGTGAGTGCTCGATTGCCGCTCAACAGCGCTTCATCAATCTCATCGACGTGCTGTACGACCAGGACAAGCACCTGACGTTGCTCGGGCAGCACTCATTGCACGAAAGCCTGGGTGGCGATGCCATTGATCTGGCGCGCACCCGCAGTCGATTGGGGCAACTGGTCGAAGTCAGCGATCCGGTCTGACCGATAGCTTTTTGTTGTATTGAAGGGCCTGCTCGCGAAGGCGACCTGACAGTCGCCACATCTTTCCCGCTATCATGTCGCCCATTTCCAGGGCCCCGCGCCCTCCCCTTGGTTAATGGCGAATCTGTTCATGCATACCCTTGCTCAATTGCGCGCCGGCGAGTTGTCGGGCATCACGCGGCTGGATCTGGTTGAAGGACTGACCGAGTTTCCCCGGGAGATCTTCGACCTGGCGGATTCGCTGGAGGTGCTCAACCTCAGCGGCAATGCCCTGAGCGCGCTGCCAGAGGATTTGCATCGCCTGACCCGTTTGCGCGTGCTGTTCTGCTCCGATAACCGTTTCACCGAGTTGCCGGCCTGTGTTGGCCAATGCGCCGCACTGACGATGATCGGCTTCAAGGCCAACCGCATCGCCCAGGTGCCCGCCGCGGCACTCCCACCGCTACTGCGCTGGCTGATCCTCACCGACAATTGCATCGAGACGCTGCCAAGAGAGTTGGGAGAGCGGCCATACCTGCAAAAACTCATGCTTGCCGGTAACCGCCTGCAGGCGCTGCCGGAGTCGATGCGCAATTGTCATCGGCTGGAGCTGATCCGCATCGCCGCCAACCAGTTCACCGACTTGCCACAATGGCTGCTGACGCTGCCGAGCCTGACCTGGCTGGCCTACGCCGGCAATCCGCTGGAAACCGAAGCCGATGCCGCCGCCCTCGACACCACACCGCGCATTGACTGGTCGGCATTGCACCTGGAGAAAAAACTCGGCGAAGGGGCGTCCGGGGTGATTCATCAGGCCGTCTGGCAACTGGCCGACCAACCGGCCACGCCAGTCGCGGTGAAGCTCTACAAGGGCGAAATGACCAGCGATGGCTCGCCACTGCACGAGATGAACGCCTGCATCACCGCCGGGCTGCACCCGAACCTGATTCGCGTCGAAGGGCAGATTGTCGATCACCCGCAACAAACCGCCGGGCTGGTCATGCAGTTGATCCCGCCGAGTTTTCTCAACCTCGCGAGCCTGCCGAGCCTGGCGTCGTGCAGCCGCGACATTTATGCCGATGACTTGCGTTTCAGTGCCTCGGTGGCGTTGCGCATTGCCTCGGGCATTGCCTCGGTGGCCGAACACCTGCACAACCACGGCATTACCCATGGCGACCTCTACGGGCACAATATTCTGTGGAATGAGCAGGGCGATTGCTTGCTGGGGGATTTTGGCGCGGCATCGTTCCACGAGATTTCCGACAGCCTGGAAAGCCGTGCCTTGCAACGGATCGAGGTGCGGGCATTCGGGGTGCTGCTGGGGGAATTGCTGGCGCGAATCGACTCGGGGTTGAGCGATGAACTGCGTGGGGTGCTGGAGGATCTGAAGCGGCGTTGCTGCCAGCCGCAGGTGCTGGAGCGGCCTGGGTTTGATGGAGTTGTTCAGGAATTAGCTGAATTCAAACTGTAAATACAAAACAATGTGGCGAGGGGGCTTGTCGGAACGCCGAACCGCCCCGTTCGGTTGCGCAGCAGCCGTCGCTTTTGGGACGGCTTCGCCGTCCAACGGGGGCAAGCCCCCTCACCACAAGTCAGACCTAGGCCAGTTCGATCAACCCGCCAAGCCGACAAACATATCCTGCACGTCGTCATGGTTATCGAGGCCTTCGAGGAACGCTTCGACTTCCGCCATCTGCTCATCGCTCAGGCCGCTGACCGGGTTTTTCGGCTGGTAGCCCAGTTTGGCCGACAGCACGGTGAAGCCTTGTTCCGGCAGGGCTTTCTGTACCGCGTCGAGGTCGGTCGGCTCGGTCAGGAACAGGGTTGCACCCTCTTCACCCGGCTCGAAATCCTGTGCACCGGCTTCGATGGCGGCCATTTCCGGATCGGCGTCCGGGGTGTCCGGCGACGCCTCGATCATGCCGACATGGTTGAAGTCCCAGGCCACCGAACCGGAAGCCCCCAGCTGGCCCTTGCGGAACGCTACGCGGATCTCGGCGACGGTGCGATTGATGTTGTCGGTCACGCACTCAACGATCAACGGTACCTGATGCGGGGCGAACCCTTCATAGGTCACGCGATGGTATTGCACGGTTTCGCCCAGCAGGCCCGCGCCCTTCTTGATGGCGCGATCCAGTGTTTCCTTGGGCATCGAAGCTTTCTTGGCCTGTTCAACCACCAGGCGCAAGTGCGCGTTGGTAGTAATATCAGCGCCGTTGCGCGCAGCAATGGTGATTTCCTTCACCAGTTTGCCGAAGATCTTGCCCTTGGCATTGGCTGCCGCTTCTTTGTGTTTAACCTTCCACTGTGCGCCCATTTCTCACTCTCTTATCTGTGGCATCTGTGGCGCCGAGACATCTATTGGCCGACGCTTTGTGCAAGTTTATACGGCCTAAAGTTGGCAATCGACCAAAAAATCCCTACTTGCATCGACATCTTCACCAGCGGTTGTAGGGCGATTCGGAAATGTCGCTTTACCGTGCCCGCAATGCGCCGGGGTTTCGTACGCTTTGCACCCTACTCCACGGCGGTAGCGCATTCGATGCACAACGACAAGGAAAGTCCCACCACCCTGACGCTTCTGGACGACGACCTGAGCTTCCAGGTGGTCCGGTTCAGTGGTCATGAAGCTCTCAACCAGTCCTATCGATTCGACATCGAGGTGATCGGGCTGGCACCGGCCCTGAACCTTGGGCGATTACTGCACCAACCGGCGTTCCTCGAGTTCAGCCACGACCAAGGCATTCATGGCGTGCTGCACAGCGCCAGTTGTGAACATCGAAGCGGACACCGGGTCGCTTACAAACTGGTGCTGATGCCCCGCGTCCAGGCGCTGGAACAGCAACGATGCCGACGTATTTTCCAGCGCGCCAGCGTGCCCATGATCCTGCGTCAATTACTGGAGGAGCATGGGTTGCCCGCCGGCAGCTATCGCTTTGAACTGGCAACCGGGCACTATCCCCTGCGACCTTTTTGCATTCAGTACGAAGAAACCGACCTGGCGCTTCTGCAGCGGCTGTGCGAGGAAGAAGGCATCCACTATCACTTCGAGCATCAACGCGACGGCCATGTGCTGGTGCTGGCCGATGACTGCCTGAGTTTTCCCCAGGAACCACTGCTCATGTCGATGAGCAGCGACGCCCCCGGCGAACACCAGGAACCTGTGATCAGCGAACTGTTCCAGCGTCATGACGCTCCGCTCTCAACCGTGCGCCCAGGCACCCGGAATCCGGGTGCAGCGGACATCAGCGAAGGCGCAGCCAATCACCCCTTCGCCACGGCGAGGCACTGTCCCGCTCGTGAACAACAACATCGCGACCAGCTCAGCCGTCGACAACTGGAACGCCTGCGCTGCCGACACCTGCAGATCCACGGTCAAAGTAACCTGGGGGCATTACGCAGTGGCCGGATCCTGCAGGTGGCCGAACACCCGCTGGCGAATTTCAATGATCAATGGCTGGTTACCGAAATCCGCCATCAGGGCCGTCATTCATCCATTCTGCTCGATGACACACCCGACATGGCCCCGGGTTACCGCAATAAATTCAGCGCCATCCCCTGGTCGACGGTGTTCAGGCCAGCGCTCAAACAACCCAGGCCGAGTATCCCCGGGTATCAGCCCGGCCGGGTGTGCGGCCCGGTCGGGCAACCGGCGACAGTGGACGAGGATGGCAGGGTTCAGGTGAGCCTCTGGCCCGTCACACCATCAGCCGCAGAGGGGGCCGACGGCCTGTGGCTACCGCTGGCGCTGACCACCGCCGAGGAATGGATCGATCCGGCCCGCTTGCCCGTGGCTGGCAGTGAGGTACTGGTGATTTTCCTCGACAGTGACCCGGATCGCCCGGTGCTTTGTACGGCCCTGGGCCCTCGGCCACAAGCTCACCGCCCTCGCCCGCGTGAGCCCCGTGGCGATACCCGCCTGCTGTTCGACTGGCTGCTCAACCGCTCGGACCTTGCGCACTGACGCTCAGCCCTTGTCAGCCTTGCCGGCCGCGGCGGCGAATTTCGCCAGGCGCACGTCCAGATGCCGTGGTCGACGCCCGTGATCCTCCGCGTGCTCCTTGCGACGGATGGCGTTGCGCACCATCAGCGAGCCGATGTAGCGAATCGGCTCCGGCGGGAAAAAACCCAGCGGTCCGTTGACCAGCGGCGAGCGGGTCCAGGGGTTGTCCAGGCCCTGGACCATCGACGCCAGAATCTGCCCACCCATATGGCAGGGCCCGACACCGCTGCCGGAATAGCCAAAACCGTAGAACACATTGCCACTGGCGCTCATCTGCCCGAAAAACGGCAGCCCGGTCACTGAACGATCCGACGGACCATTCCAGGTCGCTTCGACCTTGACGTCGGCAAATGCCGGGAAGAAATCCGTCAGGCTGTTCTGCAATAAAGCGGCGTAAGGCGATGGCTGATCGAACACCGGTAGCATGCGCCCGCCATAGGCGAAGGTATTGCCGCCCTTGCCGAGCATGATCCGGCCGTCCGGGGTGTTGTGGTAGTAGTGCACGAAAATCCGCGAATCGAGCACCGTGACGCCGCTGGTCAAGCCGATTTCGTCGAGCAAATCCGGCCGTGGCTCGGTGATCAGCATGTCGCTGGAAACGATCGCCACGCTGCGCTCGAACTGCGGGAACGCCCGGGCCATCCAGGCGTTCATCGCCAGCACCACGCGGTCGGCGCGAATGATGCCCTTGGGGGTTTGAATGCCCGCCGGCCGGCCCTCCTCCAGCCCGGTCATCGCGGTGTTTTCATGAATCTTCACCCCCAGTTGCAGGGCTACCCGGCGCAAGCCACGCACCAGTTTGCCCGGCTGCACACTGGCCGCGGCCGGGGAAAACCAGCCCTCCAGGTGCTTGCTGGAACCGGCCATGCGCTGCACATCGGCCACTGGCCGCTGGGTGAACGAGTTGATGCCGTTGCGCTCCAGCGCCGCGATCACAGCGTCAGTCGAGCCGACCTGAGCGCGATTGGTCGCGGTGTAGAGGGTGCCATCGAGGCGGTAATCGGCGTCCACCCCATACTGTTCGCAGAAGGCACCGATGGCATGGATGCTGCGCTCGGACTCCTTGACCAGTCGCACGGCTTCTTCGACGCCGAACAAACGTTCGAGGGTGAAATACTTGGCCGACCACGACAACGCACAACCGCCGTTGCGTCCACTGGCCCCGGCGCCGCAGATATCCGCTTCGATCAGCAGCACATCCAGCTCGGGGTTCTGCTCCTTGAGCATGATCGCGGTCCACAACCCGGTGTAACCACCGCCGACGATACACACGTCGGCGCGGGTGTCGCCTTCCAGTGGCGGACAGGTTTCGGATGCATCAGCCTTCAAGGCCTGGTCCAGCCAAAAGGGTCTCATGGGGTCAATCTCCGGTCAGTGGCCCACACGCCGGCCTGCCGCAGGCGCAGCAGGCGACGAGGGGCAGGATTCAGGTACGCAGGGGTTTGATGGTCATCGCTTGATTGGGCACGTAGGCGAAGTGGGTACCCAAGCCACCGGGGCGGCTGTTCCAGTGCGGGATCAACACCAGTGCCGAGAACATGGCGCAGCCGGCGAAGACGATGAACACGGTAACGGTGTCGAAGTAGCCCGGCAGCAGCCCGCCGAGAATCGCCCCGACCGAGCCGCAGCCGTTGACAAAACCGGCTGCCGTGGCGCCGGCCTTGGCGGTGCCGAAGTCGATGGCGGCCGAGCCGCTGATCATCGAGTCCGGTCCGTAGAGGGTCAGGCCCATGACGAACAGCAGCGCCACCACCAGCAGCACGCTGCCGGTATGCAGGGCGCCCATGAAAAACGCCAGGGACACGGTCAATGCCAACAGACTGATCACACAGGCCGGCATGCGCCGGGCGCCGAACAGTTTGTCCGAGGCGAGGCCAATCAGGATCGGCCCGAGCAACCCGGCCAGTTCAAACGAGGTCGGAATGATCGCCGCACCGACCTTGCCCACCGAAGGCATCTGTTCGAAGACGATCACCGGCCCCCACAGCAGAATCGCGTAGCGCGCCGGCTTGAGCATGAAGTACGCCAATCCCAGCACCAGCACCGTGCGGTTGCGCAGGATTTCCTTCAACGGCTCCCACATGCTGATTTTGCTTTGAGCGTCAGCCTCTTCGGCGGTCAGCTCAGGTTCCGGCTCCACCGCCGGCAAGCCGACGTCTTCCGGTTTGTTGCGTTGGAAAATAAAAAACAGCACGGCGACCAGCCCAACCACCGCCGCACTGGAAATGAACGCCGCATGCCAGCTGCCGATGAGCGTGTACGCCCACCAGCCGGCAAACGGCGAGGCTACCAGACCACCAAAGGCGTAGCAGGAACTCCACAGTCCCAATACCCGTCCGCGTTGCTCGGAGGGAAAGAAGCTGCCGAGGTTCTTGCACAGTCCCGACCAACCGGTGGACTGCGCCAGGCCTTGTATCAGCATGCAGGTAGCGAAAATCGGTAACGTTGCGAAGTTGCCCATCACCAGCGCCGCGGCGGCGGAAATCAGCAACCCGCCGAGCACCACCACCCGCGGCCCGAAGCGGTCGGCCAGGATGCCCCAGGTGAATTGACCGACGGCGTAGGCCGTCAGGTAGATGGCGTCGAGGTTGGCCATGGCCATTTTGTCGAGCATGAAGGTCGGGTCTTCGCCAATACCGAGTTTGGCGACCGAGAAGGCTTTGCGGGTGAAGTAGAAGGCGGCGTAGGCGAGCCAGGTGATCGCGAAGATCTGCACGCGCCAACGCTTGATGGTGCCGATGTGCTTGTTCATTGTGGTTCTGACCTCAGGGTGTGAGTGTGCCGGCAGAATTGGAAGAAAACGCCTGTTTTTTTATTGTTGAGCACTTCGATATCGCCCTGTCCCTACGGCGGATACCGGTCAGATGAGTCCTGCTGTTGCACGCACAGGCTCATGGCACCCGCTGCTGTTCGACTGACCAGTCACCGGGGCTGAGGTGGATAAAAACAATTACTGATTAATAAGTGAAATCGATTTATCGTATTTCAAATATAAGCTCAGCTTGTTACTGGAGATTCCCATGTCGGTGTCCCACGCCCAGCTCAAAGCTTTCCATGCCGTGGCGGTCCATGGAAGCTTTACCAAGGCCGCCGAACGCCTGTTTCTGACGCAACCGGCGATTTCCGACCAGGTGCGCAAACTCGAAGAGCGCTACGGGGTTTTGCTGTTTCACCGCAACAAGCGCTCGGTGCGCCTGACCGATCTGGGCGAGCGCTTGCTCGGCGTGACCCAGAAACTGTTCGTCATTGAAGCCGAGGCCCAGGAGCTGCTGCAGGATTCCCAGGCGTTGCAGACCGGCAGCCTGATTCTGGCGGTGGATGCGCCAGTGCATGTGCTGCCGCAGATTGCCCGATTCTGTGAGCGTTACCCCGGCATCAGCGTGAAGATCGAAACCGGCAACACCGATGAATCACTGTTCCGACTGTTCAACTATCAGGCCGACCTGGCGTTGCTGGGCCGTGACGTCAGCGATGAACGCCTGATGTCGCTGCCCCTGCGTAACGATCCGATGGTGGCATTCGTGTCGCGCAATCATCCGTGGGCCGAACGCGAATCCATCACCCTTGCCGACCTCGACGACACGCCGCTGGTGTTGCGGGAAATCGGTTCGGTGACCCGGCAGACGCTGGAGGAGGAAATGGCCGGCGCCGGGTTCCGCATTCGCCCGGCGATTCAGGTTGAAGGTCGGGAGGCAGCGCGGGAGGCGGTGGTTGTGGGGATTGGGGTGGGCGTGGTGTCGGCTGCCGAGTTTGGTGCGGATTCGCGGGTGTGTGCGTTGCCGATTATCGATTGCAAGCGACGGTTGACTGAAACCCTGGTGTGCTTGCGCGAGCAGAGTTCTCGGCGGGTGGTGGCGACCTTTCTGGAGATGGTGCGCGAGAGCCTTGGGTAGGCAGGTCCGACGTCATCGCGGGCAAGCCACGCTCCCAGAGGTATTGGGCCGTACACAAAATCGGCGAACCTGCATAAATCCCTGTGGGAGCGAGCTTGCTCGCGATGCAGGCAACTCGGTCTACCTGCCTGGCGCCAACCCGAAAAACGCCTGAATCAAGCGCAAATCCCGCCGCCGCTCCATGCACCCCATCATGTGTCGATTCACCAACCCCTCACCAATGATCGGCACCGCAGCCACCCGCGGATCGTGGCTGACCTCCACCGACGACACCACCCCCACCCCCAGTTCGGCGGCCACCGCCTCGGTCACCGCTTCGCGGCTGTCCAGTTCCAGCAACACCCGTGGATTGACCTTGGCCTGGGCGCAAGCCTCATCGAAGGTGCGCCGGGTAATCGAGCTCGGTTCGCGCAGCACCATGATCACCTGATCCAGTTCCTTGAGCTGCACGCCTTTGGTTTTCTGCGCCCAAGGATGCCCGTCGGGTACCAGCGCGCAAATCCGTGATTCGTTCAGCGCCTGCAGATGCAAGCCCTTGCGCGGCTCGACCTCGGTCAGCACCGCCACGTCGGCATGTTCGGACAGCAGCGCCGCCAAGGTTTCCTGGGCGTTGCCCAGGCGCAGGTTCACCGTGATCCCCGGATAGCGCGCCCGCAGGCTGGCGAGCATCGGCATGACCATGTGCGGACCGTCCGCCGCCACCTCCAGGCGCCCGGTCAGCAATTGCCGGTTGGCTTCGAGCATCACCTGCGCCTCTTCGGCCAGGCCGAACATCGCCCGGGTGATTGCCGCCAGTTTGGTGCCCTCTTCCGTCAGTTCCACCCGTCGGGCGGTGCGGCGCAGCAGGGTGATCTGGTAGTGCTCCTCCAGGGCCTTGATGTGCCCGGTGACCGCCGGCTGGCTGATGAACAGCCGCGCCGCCGCCCGGGTAAAGCTGCCTTCCCGGGCCACGGCATCGAAGGCGCGGAGCTGGAACAGGTTCATGAATAACCCTCACTGATGGCTGGCATAACAACAAACAATTTGATTGATAACTTGGCAAATTGCAATTTAAGCCCCGTAGCTTCATCCCATCGATTGCGAGGACACGAGAATGAGTACTGCCGAACCCATCCTGCTCACCCCCGGCCCGTTGACCACGTCGGCCCGCACCCGTCAGGCAATGATGGTTGACTGGGGTTCATGGGATGACCGCTTCAATCAACTGACCGCCAGCCTCTGCGAGCAACTGCTGGCAATCATCAACGGCGCCACCACCCACCACTGCGTGCCCCTGCAAGGCAGCGGCACCTTCGCGGTCGAGGCAGCGATCGGCACGCTGGTGCCTCGGGACGGCAAGATTCTGGTACTGATCAACGGCGCCTACGGCAAACGCCTGGCGAAAATCTGCGAAGTGCTGGGTCGCTCCTTCAGCACTTTCGAAACCGCCGAAGACGAGCCGACCACCGCCGCCGACGTCGACCGCTTGTTGCGTGCCGATCAAGACATCACCCACGTTGCCCTGATTCACTGCGAAACCAGCACCGGCATCCTCAATCCGCTGCCAGAGATTGCCCAGGTCGTGGCGCAACACGGCAAGCGCCTGATCATCGACGCCATGAGCTCCTTCGGCGCCCTGCCAGTGGATGCTCAGCAAGTGCCGTTCGATGCACTGATCGCCGCCTCGGGCAAATGCCTGGAAGGCGTGCCGGGCATGGGTTTTGTCTTCGCTCGCAAAGAATCCCTGGCCAGCGCCGCCGGCAACTCGCATTCGCTGGCGATGGACTTGCAGGACCAGCACGCCTACATGGCCAAGACCGGCCAGTGGCGCTTCACCCCGCCGACCCATGTGGTCGCCGCACTACACGAAGCCCTGCTGCAATACAACGAAGAAGGCGGCTTGCCAGCGCGGCACGAACGCTACGCCGCCAACTGCCAGGCATTGATGGAAGAGATGGGCAAACTGGGGCTGCGCAGCTTCCTGCCGGCGGCGATTCAGGCGCCGATCATCGCCACCTTCCACGCCCCGAAAGATCCGCGCTACGCATTCAAGGAATTCTACGAGCGGGTCAAGGCCAAGGGCTACATCCTCTACCCCGGCAAACTGACCCAGGTCGAAACCTTCCGCGTCGGCTGCATCGGTCATGTCCAACCCGTCGAAATGCGCGAAGCCGTGGCGGCGATTGCTGAAGTGTTGCGTGAAATGGAAGTGCTGGAAATCTGATCCACACCGCAATTCCCCTGTAGGAGCGAGCCTGCTCGCGATGAGGCCAGACCAGTCGACACCGATGTTGAATGACAGCCCGCAATCGTGAGCAGGTTCGCTCCTACAAAGAACCGCTTTCCTAGATAGCCATTTATTACAGGACTCAGATCACCATGAACTACTCCAACCCAACCAAACTGCAAGCCGCCATCCTCGACTGGGCCGGCACCGTGGTCGACTTCGGCTCCTTCGCCCCGACGCAGATTTTCGTCGAGGCCTTCGCCGAGTTCGATGTCCAGGTATCCATCGAAGAAGCCCGTGGCCCGATGGGCATGGGCAAATGGGACCACATCCGCACCCTGTGCGATCAACCGGAAGTTGCCGAGCGTTATCGCAAAGTGTTCGGCCGCACGCCGACCGACGATGACGTCACCGCGATTTACCAACGCTTCATGCCGCTGCAGATCGAAAAAATCGCCGAACACTCGGCGCTGATTCCCGGGGCGCTGGAGACCATCGCCAACCTGCGCCAGCAAGGGATCAAGATCGGCTCCTGCTCCGGCTACCCGAAACAGGTCATGGACAAAGTGGTCGAACTGGCCGCCACCAACGGCTACGTCGCCGATCACGTGGTCGCCACCGACGAAGTCCCGAATGGTCGCCCATGGCCCGCCCAGGCACTGGCCAACGTCATCGCCCTGGGCATCGACGATGTTGCCGCGTGCGTGAAGATCGATGACACGGTGCCAGGCATTCTCGAGGGTCGCCGCGCCGGCATGTGGACCGTGGCGCTGATCTGCTCGGGCAACGCCCTGGGCCTGGACTACGAAGGTTATCGCGCCTTGGGCAGCGACCAACTGGACAGCGAGCGCAAGCGCATCCACGCAATGTTCGAAGGTTCACGCCCGCACTACATGATCGACACCATCACCGATCTGCCGGAAGTGATCGCCGACATCAACAAGCGCCTGGCCAAGGGCGAAATGCCACAGTCGAGCTGATAAATCCCCGTAATACCCCTGTGGGAGCAAGCTTGCTCCCACAGGTTTTTCTCTGTCCATTACCTAAACCAGAGTATCCAGCGACCAATCGCCTCAGGCAATCCCGGTGAAACAGGATTACAGTTAGAACACACCGTCGGACAAGAACGGTGGCTTTAAACCGGACCTCTGAGGAATACCGTATGCCGTGGAAAAACTCCGAATCGCGCTACAGCACCGTATCGATCGCGCTGCATTGGTTGATGCTGGTCCTGCTGGTGCTGGTTTATGCCTGCATCGAGTTTCGCGGGCTCTTTCCCAAGGGCAGTGGCGGGCGCACGCTGATCGTCGAATCACACTTCATGCTCGGCCTGACCGTTTTCGTTCTGGTCTGGGTGCGATTGTTCGCGCGCAGCCTCGGCCCGGCGCCGCAGATCTTCCCGGCCTCGGCGCACTGGCAAACGACGCTGGCCAGGCTGATGCACTGGGCGCTGTACATTTTCATGATCGTCACGCCGATTCTCGGCTGGCTGGTCACCAGCGCCAAAGGCAATCAGGTGATGTTCTATGGTGTCGACCTGCCGATGCTGGTAGAGGAAAACAAGGACCTGGCCAAACAGCTCCAGGGCTGGCATGAGCTCGGCGGCACTATCGGCTATTGGCTGATCGGCCTGCATGCCGTGGCCGGGCTGTATCACCATTATGTGGTGGGCGATAACACCTTGCTGCGGATGATGCCCAAGAGCGTGAACCGTGACTCCTGAGACCAATGAATGCCAATGAGGGAGCGAGCTTGCTCGCGATGCGGGTATTGCATTCGGCGCATTTGTCGACTGACACACCGCCATCGCGAGCAAGCTCGCTCCCACATTGATTTGCGGTGCGTTTCAGGTTTGTGAATTGAATCCCCGCCGCCCCTGCAAGCCGCCCGTGTGGACGAATATCAGTCGCGTGCCATGGGCAAACTTGCCCGCCTCGACTTGTTGCTTGAGGGCCATGAGTGCCTTGCCGGTGTACAGCGGTTCCAGGGGAATGCTGCTGACCTGCTCCGTTTTTTCGATAAAGTCGAGCAGCCGTGGATCTACCTTGGCAAACCCGCCGCGACTGGCTTCGAACAGCTCATACACCGCATCGACCACACCCGCTTCCTGCACGATCCTCTCCACCTGCTGCGCCACCCCGTGGTCATCCGGCACCGCCAGGGCACCGAACACCGGATGATCCCCCGCTTCGGCCAGTACCAGGCCGGCCAGGGTCGTGCCGGTTCCGCAGGCCAGCCACCAGCCGTCATGGTCGCTCCAGCCCAAGCCCGGCAATTGCGCGCAAACAGTGGCCCGCAACTGCATGCAACCCAAGGCACCAGGCAAACCGCCTCCCCCTTCAGGCACCGGATGCAACCTCGGGTAGCGGGTTTGCCAGGGTTGCCAGAAACCCGCTTCATGCCTTGCCCGATAGCCTGCATACCCCAGCCAGTGCAACTGCATGCCGAACGCCTGCAAGTCCTTGACCGTCGGGGTTTGCTGAGGATGCCCGCGCAACAGGCCGACGGTGGCAAAGCCGAAACGCTTGCCCGCCGCCGCCAACGCGTGGAGGTGATTGGAGTGCGCGCCACCGAGACTGATGATGCCTTCGGCCCCCAGGCGGTCAGCAGTTTTCAGGTGTTCGATGAGCTTGAACCACTTGTTGCCGCTGATCAACGGGTCGATCTGATCCAGACGCAGGATTGCCACTTCGATGCCGGCTTGAGTGAGCCAGTCGAGGTGAAGGGGTTCGAGGGGGGCCTGGGGTAGCCAGTTGTCTGAAGGAGAAAGCATGATGCCGGATCGATGAAAAGATCCGGCATCTTAGCAGCACCTTTGTGGCGAGGGAGCTTGCTCCCTCGCCACAGACCTGACTGTTACAACTGTGCCGCCAATCGCGAACCCTGATTGATCGCCCGCTTGGCATCCAGCTCTGCCGCGACATCCGCGCCGCCGATCAGGTGCACGCTCTGCCCCGCCGACACCAGGCCGTCATGCAACTCGCGCAGCGGATCCTGCCCGGCGCAAATCACGATGTTGTCCACTGGCAGCACCTGTGGCTCGCCGGTTTCGCCGATGCGGATGTGCAGGCCTTCGTCGTCGATCTTCAGGTATTCAACGCTGTTGAGCATCTGCACCTGTTTGTTCTTCAGACCGGTGCGATGAATCCAGCCGGTGGTCTTGCCCAGGCCGTCGCCGACCTTGGATTTCTTGCGTTGCAGCAGGAATACCTCGCGGGCCGGCGCATGGGGCGCTGCCTTGATACCCGCGACACCGCCGCGGGCTTCAAGGTGCGTATCGATACCCCACTCCTTCCAGAACGCGGCGCGATCCTGACTGGTGGCGACACCTTCATGCACCAGGAACTCGGAGACGTCGAAACCGATACCACCGGCACCGATCACCGCTACACGCTTGCCCACCGCTTTGCGCTCCAGGATCACGTCCAGGTAACTCAGCACCTTGGCGTGTTCCACCCCTGGAATGGCCGGCAGGCGCGGCGCAATGCCGGTGGCCAGAATGATCTCGTCGTAGCCGCCTTCGACCAGCCCGGCCACGTCGACGCGAGTGTTCAGGCACACCTCGACGTTGGTGGTCTGCAACTTGCGGTTGAAGTAGCGAATGGTCTCAAAGAACTCTTCCTTGCCCGGAACGCGCTTGGCGATGTTGAACTGACCGCCAATTTCGCTGGCCGAATCGAACAGCGTCACCTGATGGCCACGCTCGGCGGCCACGGTCGCGGCGGACAAACCGGCAGGACCGGCACCGACCACGGCAATTTTCTTCAGCTGCTGCACCGGCAGATAGTTGAGTTCGGTTTCGTGGCAGGCACGCGGGTTGACCAGGCAACTGGTCAGCTTGCCGCCGAAGGTGTGGTCGAGGCAGGCCTGGTTGCAACCGATGCAGGTGTTGATTTCATCGGCGCGACCTTCAGCGGCCTTGTTGACGAAGTCCGGGTCGGCGAGGAACGGCCGCGCCATGGACACCATGTCGGCATCGCCCTCGGCCAGGATCTGCTCGGCCACTTCCGGGGTGTTGATACGGTTGGTGGTGATCAACGGAATATTGACCGAACCACGCAGCTTGGCAGTGACCTTGCTGAAGGCCGCGCGCGGCACTTTGGTGGCGATGGTTGGAATCCGCGCTTCGTGCCAGCCGATACCGGTGTTGATGATGGTCGCGCCGGCCTGCTCGATGGCCTTGGCCAGTTGAACGACTTCTTCCCAGATGCTGCCGCCTTCGACCAGGTCGAGCATCGACAGGCGGAAGATGATGATGAAGTTCGGGCCGACCGCTTCACGCACGCGGCGAACGATTTCCACCGGCAGGCGCATACGGTTTTCGTAGCTGCCGCCCCAGCGGTCGGTACGGTGGTTGGTGTGGGCGGCGAGGAACTGGTTAATGAAATAACCTTCGGAGCCCATGATTTCCACGCCGTCGTACTCGGCGCTTTGCGCCAGTACCGAGCAGGTGACGAAATCGCTGATCTGCTTCTCGATGCCTTCTTCGTCCAGCTCTTTTGGCTTGAACGGGTTGATCGGCGCCTGGATCGCGCTGGGGGCAACCTGTTTCGGGCTGTAGGCATAACGACCGGCATGGAGGATCTGCATGCAGATCTTGCCGCCTGCGTCATGCACGGCACGGGTGACGATACGGTGCTTGAGCGCCTCTTCTTCGGTCGTCAGCTTGGCCGCACCGGAATACACGCCACCCTCTTCGTTCGGGCCGATACCGCCAGTGACCATCAGGCCGACACCGCCACGGGCACGCTCGGCAAAGTACGCCGCCATGCGCTCGAAGCCACCCGGTTTCTCTTCAAGGCCAGTGTGCATCGACCCCATCAGGGTGCGGTTGCGCAACGTGGTGAAACCCAGGTCCAGCGGAGCCAGCAGGTGCGGGTATTGAGCGGCGGTCATCGGTAACTCCACATCGAGCGATCACGGAAAGTGCAGGAGCTCTGTGGCCCCCATCAGTCATGTTCGACAGACTAAGAGTCGCGCTGCCATCCCTCAATGACCGTAACTGACAAATTATTGATCGAAATGAGCAACAGCTTTGGGCAACCGGGAATGACTTAAAACAAAAACGACCTTGCGGTGCAGGTCCGGATTGAAACCTGCACCAGAAGGCCGCTTCCTTTCGGGCTCTGGAGAAGCCCGCAAGGTTTACGCGCAGAACCGGCTTAGCATGCGCTTGCTACTGACCGCGCAGGCGCAACATAGTCGTCCTGTTGTTTCGCTCGCTGGGTCAACGCCACCATCGCCAGGAACCCGAGCACAATCAGCACCGGATAAGCCATCAACAGTTCGGAAAGGGAATACTTCCAGGCCAAAGGGCGCCCGACACCCAGCATGGCGGCATACATCCAGGACACTGCCGACAACGACCCGCAGGCCAACGCCAGCATTCGTGCACTGAATCCGAGATTGAGCAAGGAGCCTGCCTTTTGCAGGGCTGGCAGTACCATGCGATGCAACAAGATGCCGTTGTAAGTCAGCAACGCCACAATAATGACTTTGGCTTGAAGTTTTGGATTCAAAAAGTAATCGGCACCCTTATCCAGGTAATCGATACCGACAACAGCGACACCCGTTACCCACAGCGCTATTAGTGCAACGATGACAGACTTCTGTAGACTTTCCATGTGAGCATTATCATGCTCAGTGAATACTTTCCGTTTTAAAAGATCCCTGACCATCGCAACATCACTGGTCAGCACCAGACCGATGGCCACACAACACGCCACCAAATGAACGTAAATAACGCCCAGACGTAAAAACTCCAGGAATTCCTTATTTTCCAGCAGACTCATAATGGTATTTATCGCCACGGTATTTTCTCCACCTTATTCGAGAGTACGGATCGACCACCTGACAGAATCTTTAATTATTAAAAACTCTGTACGACCTTACTTCTAAAAGATAAGCCAAATCATGGACTCGGCACTGGCAACCTCATTGACTCGCCTGGCGAATCAATGACCGGCTGGTTTATCACCTCCCTGAGTTTCAGATAAAAATCCCCAATTTGCATTCACTGCATTTGAGATTCTATTTCCACTTCTTTTTTTACAATCGCGGGGGCTGGTCATGGCTGACGAGCTCAAGGATCAGAGGCCACAGACGCTACAATGTTCATTTTTCGCACAAGCCACCGACAAACGGCGCGTAGCGCTAGTGCGCCCGAAGCGACAGTCATGAGCCAACTTCTACGCTATTGCCCACGGTAACTGGCCTGCTTGATTACATGCACTTCGACAACTGCATATTGGATCCGCTAGTTGTTACACATCCCATAACTTGCGCAATAGCGAGCAGTTCTCATCCAGAGCAATCTCCAAATTCGGATTTCACGGTGATCCAGCCACCCTTTCAGGCAGATAGCAACGCAGAATCAACTTAAACAAACAAGACACTAATCAAGTCAAAATCAATCGTCAGCGAATTGAACTACGTTCGCTCAAAGTACATCGGATGGTTAGTACCTTGAAACGGTATATTCGCTAATTGTGAACATAATCAAAACCCAAAGTAAACAAATGCCGTAGCTGCCACGACACCCCATGCGAGCAACGCCATTACCGTTGAATTTTGCATTGACCGGGATTCGCCGAATCGCTGCAAACCGGGCTTCGAAAAACCGGCCTGGTCATAACAGCAATGCATGATCGCCCGGTAGGTATATCGCAGGCCAGCCAATAGAAACAGGGTGATCAAGCCAAGGACAAGTCCATGCCTGATTGCCGGTTTGACCAATGGCATAAGGTGATCCTGTTCGCAAGCAACGCTATCGAGTTCCACAACGGTTATTTGCTGGTAGTCCGCCGAAGACCGCTTTTGGCCAATCTGGATTACCGCCTGCTGCTCCAGATCCAGCGCCTGATACTTCCAGAGCGTTGATGATCCTTCTCGGCAGAACGTAAACGCAGCAGGACTTGAGATGGCGACAATACTAGCGTCGTTGATGTCCAGTTTTTTCAGCGTTTCCGTGGCTGACCTGGTGAAATCCAGGTCGAACACCGGATTAACCCTGGTAGCAGATGCCGCGACCGAAACCAAAAGGCCGCTCAAGAGGCAGATGGCTGAAATGTTCAAGGCCGGGTTTCCTTTTTCCATTGATTCTTTGATTTCGCAGCTCGGTTCCAACCTGCTTTGATGAGTTCCAGTACGCTGCTGGCACTCCGATAGCTAATGGGCAATTGAATGGAAGGAGAAAGGGAGGGCATCCATTGCCCTCCCCTCTGCTGTCCACGCTCCCTGCGACAGTACTGGCCAGGACCTCAAGTGGCCATAAGGAAGTCCGTCTGATCAACGGCCGCGCTGTTGACACCAACCAGGTGAATCGTGTCCCCACCGATCCCTACCACCGTGTCCGCCCCGTCAGCCGTTATGGTCACATTGGCAGCGAACGTCGCGCTGGTG
>NZ_JAGYGI010000042.1:0-35298 GCF_019947365.1 Pseudomonas sp. GL-R-26
CGTTGCCTTATCCGCCGGGGGTTCTGTGCGTGGTGCCAGGTGAAATCTGGGGCGGCGCGGTGCTCAAGTACTTCCTGGCCCTGGAAGAAGGCATCAACCGCTTGCCCGGCTTCACGCCGGAGTTGCAAGGGGTGTACCTGAAGCAGGAAGGCGGGCGTACCCGGGCGTATGGGTACGTGATCAAGGCCTGATGCTGCACGGGTCAGAAGCGTTCAACCTACAAGGTTCATGTGGTCAAGCAGTAAGCGTTAGCCCCTGTCCGGCCGCGTGCTGTACGTCGCCAGACCCAGGTTCAAAACTCTGCAAAAGGCAAGGAGTTTGCGATGGCTGATTCAAGCAAGAAAATGGGCCTGATGGGGCTCACGACGCTGGTAACGGTCAACATGATGGGCTCTGGCATCATCATGTTGCCCACCAACATGGCTCAACTGGGCGCCGTCTCGCTGCTGTCATGGATCTTCACGGCGATCGGTTCGATGGCCATCGCCTACTGCTTTGCCCAGTGCGGGGTCTTCTGCTCACGCTCCGGCGGCTTGTCCGCCTACACCGAAGAAGCCCATTCAAAGTCGGGTTTTTTTCTCTGCTCGTACCTGTACTTCCTGTCACTGGCGATCGCCAACGTGGCCGTGGCCATTTCGGCGGTGGGCTACATGACCGCCTTCGTGCCCTGGCTGGGCACAGGTGCGATTCCACTGTGTGTCGGCACGATCGGGCTGATCTGGCTGACCACCTTCGCCAACTTCGGTGGCCCTAGCATCACCGGCAAGATCGGTGCGTTCACGGTGTGGGGCGTGATCATTCCGGTCGCGGGCCTGAGCATCATCGGCTGGTTCTGGTTCAAGCCTGATGTGCTGGCCGCCGCCTGGAATCCGCACAGCGTGGCGATCTCCGAAGCCATTGGCAAAGCCATACCCCTGACCCTGTGGGCCTTCCTGGGCATGGAGTCGGCGGCCCAGGCCACCGATGCCGTGGAAGACCCCAAGCGCAACGTGCCGCTGGCCTGCCTGTTCGGCACCCTGGGGGCCGCCGTGGTCTATGTGCTGTCGACCACTGTCATCCAGGGCATCATTCCTAACGCGGAACTGGCCAAATCCTCGGCGCCCTTCGCATTGGTCTACGCCACGATTTTCAGCCCGATGGTCGGCAATATCGTCATGGCCCTGGCGGTCATGGCCTGCGTCGGCTCGCTGCTGGGCTGGCAATTTACCCTGGCGCAAACGGCCAAGATGACGGCTGACCAGAACCTGTTCCTCAAGCTGTTCAGCAAGGTCAACTCCATGAATGCGCCCGTCATCGGCATGATTGTCTGCGGCGTGCTGCAGACCCTCATGGCCCTGTCGACCATCTCGCCCGATGCCGCCGCGCAGTTCAGCAAGCTGGTCAGCCTGGCGGCAGTCACCAACCTCATCCCCTATATCACTGCGCTGACGGGCCTGCTGGTGATCATGCACAAGGCCGGGGTCTCGTCAGCGATTCACACGCGTAACGTGGTGGTCTTGCTGATTGCAGTCACGTACTCCTTGTACGCCCTGTATGCCTGCGGCAAGGACGCAGTGATGGGCGGCACCCTGGTGCTCGCTTTCGGCTACCTGCTCTATGGATTCCTCGCCAAGCGCTTCACCGACGCGCCAGCGGCCAACCAGGCCAGGGCCGCAAACCCTTAGGCGTGGCCAACAGGACTGCACAGACATCTGCATACGGGGAAACCGGACATGAACGTACCATTTGCCACAACCACCAGACTGCTGCTTGCCTTCGCACTCTCGACGCTGCCGCTAGTGGCCGGCGCCAACACCCTTGAACGGGTACGCAGCAGCCACACCTTTACCCTGGGCTACCTGCCTGACCTGGCCCCTTTCAGCAAACAGGAGGGCGACAAGGCCAGCGGTTATGCCATCGACCTTTGCCTGAAAGTCGCCGACAAGCTCAAGAGCGAACTGGGTCTGCCTGACCTGCAAGTGCGCTACCAGCCCGTCAAGATTTCGGACGAGGTCAACGCCGTGAGCCAGGGTAAAGTCGATATCCTCTGCACGCCGACACCGCCCACCCTGGAACGGCGCAAGATGATCAGTTACTCCATACCGATCTATACCGCTGGCCTCTCGGTCGTGGTGCGCAACGATGCTCGCGAACCGCTGCTCAATGTGCTCAATGGCAAGGTCGCCAATACCGGTCCGACCTGGCGTGCCAGCATCAACAACGGTCTGGCCAACCAAACCTACGCGACCCTGGAGGGGGGCGTGACCGAAGACTGGATTCGCGAGCAGATGCGCATGCTCAATGTGATTGCCTCGCTGGTGACCGTGGCCAACAACGACGAGGGCATCAAGCTGGTCGCCGAGGGCAAGGCCGATGCCTTCTTCTCCGAACGCATGCTGCTGCGCAACGAAGTCGCCAAGGAGGGCGCGGCCAAGAACCTGATGCTCCTGGACCGCATCTTCGAGTACTCGCCGGTGGCGATGATCGTGGAACGCAACGACGAAGACTTCCGATTGCTGGTCGATATGGCCCTGAGTGAAGCCTATCACTCGGGCTTCATAGAAAAGGCCTACGACCAGTATCTGGGCGGGAGCAACCTTGCCGTGAAAAGACTGTTCAGGGTCTATGCATTGCCCTGATGCCATTGTGAATCAAAGGCCGCCTGCGGGAGGCCTTTTTCATGGGCAGTGTCTTGATAAATGCAGAGATTGAATGAAGGGATTGCACCAACTGAGCCTGCGCCCAACCCGTTACCGCGATGCCCGCCACGGCACAATCCAGAGCGCGCGCATTCGCACGCGTCATCGGGCCACTGGCGGCCGACTTCTTCGCGAGTCCGCTCACCGTTTAATTTTTACGCATTCTTTACGGTAGGCGGTTTTGTCCGCAACGATACTGGCCGCGATTTTTTTGACCGTCCATGCGCCTGCATTTCTAATGATGCTGGCAATGTATTGCCCAAGGATGGCATGAACTTCCTCCACCGCAATTTGAGAGAAGCGACCCTTGAGTAAAACAGTGACCAGTGCACATGCAGATACCCAATCCAAAACGTCAGGAGTGGGCTTGCTCGTCGCCGCCGCTGGAGTGGTTTACGGGGACATTGGCACCAGCCCCCTCTACACGCTGAAAGAAGTCTTTTCCGGCCACTACGGCGTTCAGGTAAATCACGACGGGGTGCTAGGCATTCTGTCGTTGATCTTTTGGTCGTTGATCTGGGTGGTCTCGATCAAATACGTGTTGTTTATCCTGCGGGCCAACAATCAGGGCGAAGGCGGCATAATGGCGTTGACGGCGTTAGCCCGCCGCGCGGCAGCACCTTATCCGCACTTGAGCAAGGTACTGGTGCTGCTTGGCCTGTTTGGTGCGGCACTTTTTTACGGGGACAGCATGATTACCCCGGCTATTTCGGTGCTCTCTGCGGTTGAAGGGCTACAGCTGGCGTTTGACGGGATCGAGCACTGGGTTGTGCCCTTGTCAGTGATCGTGCTGGTGGCGTTGTTCTTGATACAGAAGCACGGTACGGCTCGCATCGGTATCTTGTTCGGCCCCGTGATGGTGCTGTGGTTTGTCGTGCTGGGTGCACTGGGGATCTACGGGATTTTGCAGCGGCCGGAAGTATTGCAAGCGCTCAATCCATACTGGGGGGCGCATTTTTTTATCGTTCATCCGGGAATCGGTGTGGCGATTCTGGGCGCTGTCGTGTTGGCACTAACCGGTGCTGAAGCACTGTATGCCGACATGGGCCACTTTGGCCGCAAACCGATCTCTCGTGCGTGGTTCATGCTCGTACTGCCCGGTTTGGTGCTCAATTACTTTGGCCAGGGCGCGTTGATCCTGGGAGACCCGGAGGCTGTGCGCAACCCGTTCTATCTGCTGGCGCCTGATTGGGCACTGCTGCCGATGGTCGCGCTCTCCACACTGGCGACCATCATCGCTTCTCAAGCGGTGATTTCCGGTGCTTTCTCCCTGACTCACCAGGCTATTCAGCTGGGTTATATCCCTCGTATGTTTATCCAGCACACCTCCAGTCAGGAGCAGGGACAGATTTACATCGGCACGGTTAACTGGGCATTGATGGTCGGTGTTGTTCTGCTGGTCATCGGTTTCGAGTCGTCCAGTGCATTGGCCGCAGCCTATGGTGTCGCGGTGACGGGAACCATGTTGATCACAACAATCTTGTCCTCGGCGGTTGTCCTGCTGCTATGGAAAACTCCGCGCTGGTTGGCCATCCCGATGTTGCTGGGTTTTCTGCTGGTCGACGGCCTGTACTTCGCGGCCAATGCGCCAAAGATTTTCCAGGGCGGTGCGTTCCCGGTGATTGCCGGTATTGGTCTATTCATTTTGATGACGACCTGGAAGCGGGGCAGGAAGATTATTGTCGAGCGGTTGGATGAAACGGCACTGCCTCTACCGTTGTTCATCGGCAGTATCCGTACGCAACCTCCCCATCGCGTACAAGGTACGGCGGTATTTCTGACGGCCAGGGCCGATGCTGTTCCTCATGCACTTTTGCACAACCTGCTGCATAACCAGGTTTTGCATGAGCAAGTGGTGTTGCTCACTGTGGTGTCTGAAGACAGCCCTCGCGTGAGTGGTGAACGGCGGTTCGAGGTTGAAGCCTATGGTGAAGGCTTCTTCCGGGTCAGTCTGCATTTTGGTTTTATCGAGGAGCCCGATGTTCCCTTGGCGTTGAGTCTCTGTCACTTGACCGAGCTGGATTTCAGTCCGATGCGCACGACCTATTTCCTCAGTCGGGAAACGGTGATCCCGACCAAGCGCATCGGTATGGCCCGTTGGCGAGAAGGCCTGTTCGCGTTTTTGCTGAAGAACGCCAATAGCAACCTGAGGTACTTCAAGTTGCCATTGAACCGGGTGATAGAACTGGGCACACAGGTTGAGATGTAAAGAGTGATCGAGTATTCGGGGGCAGGGTGCGGTGCGAAAAGTTCAAAGCCGCCGCACTGTCCGAGCACCTCAAGCGTTCAATGTGGGCCATTCATGCTGGATGAACCACGCGGATCAGATGTCGATTCTCCATCGAGGCGTTGAATTTCTGCTGCAACTCGCGAGCCACCATCTTGATCACTTTGAGGTGACCCAGGTAGTGGTGGAGGTTGTTGAACAGTATGTCCAGCAGCACATCCTGCGGTGAGTGCAAGGGGTGCCGTTCCCCCAGGCCACTCAACTGGGAATCGTCAGTCGCGATTACCAGCAAGCGTGATTTAGAGAACAGCAAGCCGAACGACGAGACCTCGAAGGCCAGGCTATCACCGCCCGAGTAGCTTTCCGGTCGCTTCCAGATCAAGAACAGGTTATCCGGATGGAATTCGATGCGTGAAACTTCGTCCGGATCCAGTGCCGAAGCCAGCGCGTGATCGTCCAGTTTGAAATCGCTGCGCAGTAGGTCCCGTTCTGCCGCATCGGGATTGCTGAACAACATCACATCGACATCGAGGTGTTCAACCGATACCAGCGTCCCATTGGCGAGTTGAAAACTCTTGATCATGTCTGACCTATGGCGTTATCGATTGAGAAAAATCAGTGTCCCGCAAGCGGGTATCGGAGCATGCGTTTACCACGCCTGGCCACGACGTTTCAGCTCCAGGCGGCGAATGAACTCCTCCAGAACCAGGCAATACAGGTCGTCCTGCAAGTAAGCGTCTTCGATGCCCGCGTCCATGTTCGGGTTGTCGTTAACCTCGATTACCACCACCTTGTCCCCCGACTGTTTCAGGTCGACCCCGTACAAACCATCACCAATGAGGTTGGCAGTCTTCACCGCGAGTTCGACCACCGCCTGGGGAGCTTCGTGAACCGCCAGTGTGCGGCATTCGCCGTTGATGTCCTGGCCCTTGGCTTTGTGGTTGTAGATCTGCCAGTGACCTTTGGACATGAAGTACTGGCAGGCGAAAATCGGTTTGCGGTTGAGCACGCCAATGCGCCAGTCGTACTCGGTGTAAAAGAACTCCTGAGCCAGCAACAACACCGAGTGTTCGAATAGCTCAGCGGTGGCTTCCAGCAGTGCCTGTTGGCTTTCGACCTTGATTACGCCCCGGGAAAAGCAGCCATCGGGAATCTTCAGCACTAATGGAAAGCCCAGGCGTTCACCCACTCGCTCGAAGTCTTCCGGTCGTTCCTTGTAGAGAATCTCGGTTGCCGGCATACCCAATTGGTGGCTTTTGAGCAGATCAGTCAGGTACACCTTGTTGGTACAGCGCAGGATTGAAGCGGGATCGTCCATTACCACCAGACCTTCGCTTTCCGCCTTCTTGGCGAAGAGATAGGTGTGGTTATCCATGCTGGTGGTTTCGCGAATCAACAGGGCGTCATACTCGGCGATTCGTGAATAGTCTTTCTTTTCGATCAGGTCGACATCAATACCCAAGCCTTTGCCGACCCGGATAAAATTCTCCAGTGCCTTGGCATTGGAAGGCGGCAGCGCTTCTTGCGAGTCATGCAGAATGGCCAGGTCGTAGCGGGCCACGCGGGGTGAACGTGGCATTCGCCATATCTTGCGGCTGAAACTGTCCAGCGAGTTGGCAAACTGATCTTCCTGATCTTCGCGTAACTTTTGCAAGACACCGGACTTTATTCCGTCGATGCGCCAACTATTACTTTTACGGAACTCTACCAAGAGGATCGGGCATGGGAAGAGTTCAAAGATTTGCCGTGCCAGATCCTGTAATGGTTCAAGATTGGTTTTACCGAAGTACAGGGTGAGCGTGAACCCTTCGGTATTACTGTAAATATGGTTGTTCAGTGCTTTGTCCAGGGTTTTGCCCAGATCGTCCAGCGCAAGGCCATACAGTGATTTTTTGGTAAGTTCGCTGATAGTGCGCACGGACGGAATAACTTTATGGCCGCGTGCTTCTGCCAGCAGTGAACAGTAATACCCGTGCCCCAGATACTTGTAGCTTCGGCAAAGATTAATAACCTGGACGCGCTTGCCGGCTTCGATCTCAAGAGGCTGTTCCAGGTATTCCTGGGCACTCATCATATCTTCCGAGGGGAAGTAAGAGGCCCAGTCTTCTTTTCGTTCAACAATAATGATCACCTGGCTGGATCTTCCCGGTGTCTCCGGTAAATAAGTCAGGTTTGATATTGCCGTTAACCGATTTTGCTCTGATACTTCACGCAAGCCACCCTGTACCGCTGACATATGAAAAGGTCCGTTGGAGAACAAGTCCTTATCTATTAAGCACGATACTTTTAAAAAGTCTCGTTTCGTTACGCAACTTTTACGGTGGGGCTATGAGCCTGTTATTTCGCAAAGCTACACACGATGATCTGAAGTCTCTGCTGGAACTGGAGAACCAATGCTTTACCTCTGATCGACTGACTCCGCGCAGTTTTCAGTGGATGATCAGCCGAGCCCATGCCAGCCTGATCGTTGCGCAAGACGGGAGTCAACTGATGGGCTACTGTCTGGTCCTGTTTCACCGTGGCACCTCTCTGGCGCGCCTGTATTCAATCGCTATCGCCACCCACAGTCGCGGCCTCGGTCTTGGAAAACAGCTTTTGGATCAGGCGGAAGATTGCGCTCGCGCTCACGACTGCGCCTACCTGCGACTGGAAGTGCGCCCGGACAATCCCGTCGCTATCAGTCTTTATGAGCGTAACGGTTACCGACGCTTCGCTGTGGTTCACAACTACTACGAGGATCATGCGCATGCGTTGCGTTTGGAGAAACGCATTCTGCAACATCGGGAAAGCCGTGAATTCCAGGTGCCTTACTACCAACAAACCACTGAGTTTACCTGCGGCCCGGCTTGCCTATTGATGGCCATGAGGGCATTGCAACCCGAGCGCTTGGTCGAGCGCCGGGACGAGCTGCAAATCTGGCGTGAAGCCACGACGGTGTTCATGACTTCGGGGCACGGCGGGTGCAGTCCCCAAGGTTTGGCATTGGCGGCCTGGCGCCGAGGGTTTCGAGTACGCCTGCAAGTCAGTATCGCCGGTCCGCTATTTCTCGACGGGGTGCGCGACGAACACAAAAAGGAGGTCATTCGCCTGGTACACGAAGCGTTCTGCGCGGAACTTCAACACAGTGACGTGGAGCATGTCAGCAGCAACCAGCTGGATCTGGCTCTCACGCTGAAGGCCGGCGGTCAGCCCTTGGTGTTGATCAGCAGCTACCGTCTGACTCGCTCCAAAGCGCCGCACTGGGTAATTGTCACTGACTACGATGAAGACTTCGTCTATCTGCATGACCCGGACATCGATCACAGTCAGCACCGTCAGGCACTCGACTGCCAGCATCTACCCGTCAGTCACAAGGCGTTCGACAAAATGTGTGCTTTCGGCGGCAACAAGCTGCGCGCCTCAGTGACGCTTTACGCACGCGAGCAGTCTAGCAACGCAGTGCCACTTGCGACTGATTGAAATCGATGGCTGCCTGTTGTCCGGATGCCAGACGGTCAACAGGCACTGATGGCTATCGGCTGAAACGTTCGGCCAGGCTGTGCAGGTAATCGGCCATGACTTCCAGATCCTGGCTGATGGCGGCGCCTTGCTTGGCCTGCCCGGCACTGTGATCACACAGTTGGGCAATTCGCGTGATCTGTTGATTGATATCTTCAGCCACGTGACTTTGCTCTTCAGACGCCGAGGCCATCTGCTGGCTCATGCCGGTTATCCGGGTGACGGCCTGGCTGATGCCGACCAACGCCGACTGAACCGCCTCGACACTTTGCATGCTTTCGCGGGAAATCTGCTCGCCACGATTGGCCGTTGATACGGCGCGATCGGCACCGTCATACAGTGAAGCAATGATGCCGTGGATCTGTTCGGTGGAGGTGCGGGTGCGTTGTGCAAGGGAACGGACCTCGTCGGCAACCACGGCAAAACCGCGTCCTTGTTCACCTGCCCGGGCCGCCTCGATGGCCGCGTTGAGCGCCAGCAGGTTGGTCTGTTCGGCAATGGACGTGATGACATCCACGACACTGCCGATCGATTGCGTTTCGCTCGCCAGTGCATTGACCGCCAGGCCAATCTCGCTGACCGCCTCGTGCATGGTTTTCATGGCGCTCAGGCTTTGCCGGGCCAGCTCACTGCCGTCACGGGTCAACTGGTCAGCCTCCGACGCGGCATGTGCGGTGCTGATGACGTTTTGCGTGACTTCCTGAATGGTGGCGGCCATCTGTGAAATGGCGGCGGCAGACTGGTCGGTTTCACTGCGCTGACGATCAAGCGACTGCGCCTGGGAACCTGAGAGTTCGGATGACTGCGCCGCCTTGGCCTTGACATTGACCCCGGCATCGACGAGCCGGCTCAGGGCAGTCTGCAGGCGCGCTTCCTCACTGACCATGGCCATGTCCAGTTGCCCTTGGGGGCCGTGGTTATCGCTGTAGGTGAGCGCGACCAGCGGATCGGAAAAGGCTTTTGGATGCTCGGCCAGGGTGCGCTCGATGGCCTGGCGATTTCGAGACTCGATCAGGTACCAGGCAACACCAAGGCTCGCGACCAGGACCCCTTGTGCCGCCGTTTTCGGTAGCCACTGACTACCCAGCAGTGAAACCCCGCCAGCCATCAATAATGGCCACCCCTGTTGCAGCGGCCGGAAAATCCGCGCGCTCAGCGAAACGATCGGCTTCCCGGCCCGCATCCTTGAATAGAGCGCTGATGCCCGGCGGACCTGGTCGCGGCTGGGCACCGAGCGGACCGACTCGTAACCACTCATGCGTCCGTTTTCATAGATGGGCGTGACGTAGGCACTGACCCAATAGAAGTCACCATTTTTCGAGCGGTTTTTCACAATACCCATCCAGGGTTTGCCTTGCTTGATGGTGTGCCACATATGCACGAATACCCCGGGTGGCATATCGGGGTGTCGAACCAGGTTATGGGTCTGACCGACCAGTTCGTCGTAGGTGAAACCGCTGATGGCGACAAAGGCGTCATTGCAGTAGGTGATTCGGCTATCCAGATCGGTCGTGGAGATCAATCGCTGTTCGGTGGGGAAAACTCTTTCATGCTCGGTTACGGGTAAATTCACACGCATACAATGCGACCCCTCGGATTATTATTATGTTGAGCATATAAATCGGGAATGCGCCCAGGCATTGCGCCGGCCGGGTCTGGAGTCAGATCGCGGAAATTCAACACGCGGGCCCAAAGAGGAATTTATGGGTGGGGGAGGCTATCGACCCTTCATTCGACGACAATTTCTTTTCATTTCATGACAAAACAGCGATATCAATGTGAAATCACTCGTAACGTCGACTTGAATGGGCCTTGAGTTGCGAATGAGCGTCGCGGTCAAAGGCCGCTGAGAGGAACCTCATTGGCCTGACGCCTGCCGGCTCGTTTCGTGTTGTCAGGCGGATGCGCCCACACCTGCGGCTTTCTCCGGCGCCGCAACGTCATGCAGGGAAATCCTTGATGTCTCCGGCAATGCCAACCCGCCCGCCAATGCGAGCAATGCAATCGCGATCAGATAGAACGCCGGCGACAGGTTGCTGCCGGTGGTGCTGATCAGCCACGTTGCCACCAGCGGCGCGGTGCCGCCGAAAAGGGTGTACGCCATGTTGTAGGTGATAGCCGAGGCGGTGTACCGGGTACGGGTAGGGAAGGTTTCCGAGAGCAAGGCCGCGGTGACCACGCCACACAACACCGCGCCAATCGCCAGGAGCATGACGCCGACGATGGACGCGGCGAACGACCCGGAGCTGGCCATCAGGAACGATGGATACACGACCACGATCAACAGCGCACAAGCGCTCATCACCGTGACTCGACGTCCGACCCGGTCCGAATACAGCCCGGCAAGCGGGCAGATCGCCGCAGCGAACAGCAATGCAATCAGCGATACCAGCAAGGCTGTTGCGCGACTCAGGCCACCGGCGACTTGCAGGTAGGTCGCGAAGTAGGTGGTGAACATGTAAAACGAGAGTGCCGTAAGTGACACAAAGGCGCCCAGGCAACAGATCGCCGCACCATGGTTGCGCAAGGTTTCCTTGAGAGGGGAATGTGCGACAGCATGTTCCTGAGTCACCGCCTGGAATGCCGGTGTCTCATCGAGCTTCCAGCGCAAGTAAAGGCCCACCAGGCCCAGGGGCGCGGCAATCAGGAACGGCAGGCGCCAACCCCAGCTCCCCATTGCTTCGGCCGACAATGACGCCTCGAGCGCATAGGCCACCACAGCAGCGGCGGCGAAGGCGGAAAATGTCGACACCGGAATGAAGCTGCCGTACCAGGCGCGTTTATCACTCGGTGCATGCTCCATCAGGTAGGCACAGGCGCCTGCGTATTCTCCCCCGGCGGAAAAGCCCTGGGCGCAACGGATCAGGGACAGAAGGATCGGCGCCATGACCCCGATCGCCGCATAAGTGGGCAGCAGACCGATCAAGGTCGTGGCACCGGCCATCATCAGGATGGTCATCGCGAGGGTGCGCTTGCGGCCGATCCTGTCGCCCAGCATGCCGAAGAAAATCCCGCCAAGGGGCCGAAACGCGAAGGCCACGGCGAATACCGCAAAGGTCTTGAGCAGCGCGGCACTGGCGTCGCCGCTGGGGAAGAATTGCTGGGCGATGGTCGTGGCCAAAAAGCCGTAGACGGCAAAGTCGAACCACTCGACGAAATTGCCGATGCCAGCGGCCACAATCACTCTTCTCAGCGTTTGTGGGCTGACTTGTTCCATAGTTGCGCTCGTCATGCTTGACCTCGACAGTTCGTCAGTAAGCTACCGATTATCGGGGCTGACCCGGAGGTGGTTCACTTCAAAAGTGTCACCCACATAGTCAGTACCGACTTCATGCCGTTGAATCAGGCATGATTCGCGCCAGATTGGCCGAGGGAGAGAAGTGGGCGATTTTTTCGCAAATTTGAAAAGCGTTGAGGGTATTGTCGTTCGCCGGGATCAGATCAATCAGAAGGGACGAAAATGACATTGACTGTCGAAAGCCTGGTCAGGATCGCAATGACCAATCCGGTAAACGCAGAAATTTCCGCTCGCTTGCCTGCGCTCGGTTTGAACCAATGCATGCTCACGGCCGGTTGCCTGTTCCAGGCCGTATGGAATCATCAGGCACAGCGACCACCAGAGTGGGGCGTGAAGGACTACGACGTCTTTTACTTCGATGATGACCTGTCGTGGGAAGCTGAGAATGAGGTCATCCAATCAGGTCACCGTCTGTTCCGCGACCTCGACGTGAACATTGAGATCAAGAATCAGGCTCGCGTGCACCTGTGGTACGGCCAGCGCTTTGGCGGGGATTATCCAAGGCTTCAGTCGGCAAAAGACGGGATTGATCGCTACCTGATTGCTGGCACCTGCATTGGCCTGGACATCGAAACTGGCGAGGTCTATGCGCCCAACGGCCTGGCCGACACAGAGCACGGGCTGCTTCGAATCAATCCAAAAAATCCCAAGCCAGACCTGTTCGATCAGAAGGCGAAAAGTTATCAGGCTCGTTGGCCTTGGCTCAGGATCGTGGAGCCGCAAAGTTGAATCGGTTAAATGTCTCAGCTGATATCATTCAAGAATTACAGGCTGAGTAGAACAACATGAACCGTCAAAAGAAACTAAAGCAGCTGTTCAAGGCTAAGGCCAAAAAGGCCAGTGCCAAACTGGCACCGAAAAGCAAGTCGACCTACATCAGTAAAGCGGGCCGATTGAAGCTGGCTGCACAAACCACTGACGAGTCAACCATCGCCTCTGAGAGCTGATTCAGGTCGGACCGCGAAATCAGGCATTGCTTCGCCACGGACCTAGCGGATACCGGCACCCGCCATGGACTCTGGCACCCACTGCGCCGTCGATAGCGGCTCGATGTAGTGGATGCCGCCATGCGGGCCCACCACGCCATTGATGTTATAGGTGCCTTTGGACAGGTCGTAAGTCATGAAAGGGGTGGCGTCCGGGACCTGCTGGTCGTAGCTCTGGCTGAAGAACGCGAAGGAGCCACGGTACAACTGGCCACTGGTGTCGTACTGATCGGAGGCCACCGCGGCCCAGGTGTCCTCATCCAGGTAGAAGCGGCGCTTCTGGTAGATGTGCTTCGCCCCGGGCTTGAGGTTGCCCTCCACGACGTAGACCCGGTGCTTTTCCCAGCGTACGAAGTCCGGGGCAATGAAGTTGGGCGTGGTCAGCGACTTGGCAGCGCGGGCGTAGGTGAGTTTGTAGGTGTTGTAGGGCACGATCATTTCCTGCTTGCCCACCAGCGTCCAGTCGTACAGTTCGAGCGCACGGGCGGTACCGGGGTTGGGGGTGTCGTAGGCCAGGATCGAAATCTGTTTGACCCGGCGCTGGGCAGGCATGTACTGCCAGGCGCGGCCAGGGAACTGCGTTGCGTTGGTCGCGTTCTTGAGCATGATCGACTCGCCGGCTCGGCGCGCAGGTCCGGTATAGGACAGTTTCAACTGATAGTAGATGTCGGAGCTGTTGAACGGCTTCGACAGGTTCTCGTAGATCGGGAAGGAGATGAATGCCTCGCCAGTGACCGCCAGGCTCGGTACGCCCGCCGTGTCGACGCTCCAGGAATCGTACTTGGAATGGATGTTGACGCCCTGGTAGCGCAGCAGGAAATTCCACATCGCTTCGGCGCCGGATTGCGGGATCGGGAAAGGCACCCCTGGCATCACATTGTCGATGGCGATCCCGCCGTTGAGGGACCTGGCATTGGTGGCATTCTTGCGGCTGTTGTCCAGTATCGCCTGTGGGAGCGATGCCGTGCGGTGGGTCGGATAGACGTCGATGCGAAAGTCGGGGTAGCGCTTGGCCAACGCCACTGTGGTGGCGGTCAGCATGCCTTTGTACGCGTCGACGTTCCGGCCGTTGATCACCAGCAGCGGCCTTTCGCTCGCAAAAGGGTCCGGGCGCATGCTGTCGCCGGTCTTGAAGCTGGATGGGGCCGTGGTCAGGCCACCGCTGTAGGGCGGAATGGAACCGTCGGCATTACCGGCCTTTTCGGCTCCCACCCACGTCAGGCTGGTGCCCAGCCGGGCGGCTTCCTGGCTCGATACATAGGCTTGGGCATCGATGCCCAGCGCCATGATGGGTACGGCAGCCAGAAGACTTTTCACGAATTTCATATTGTTATTCTCCTGCCTGGCGTACCAGGCAACTCGTGACTCAGGCGCAGCAGTCGCTTACGTCAACTCATCGCCAGAGACCTTTTCAGTACTGCCATTAGATAGCCCGCGTATCAGGGTCGCTTTTCATTCGACGACAGCCCCTTGGCTATTGATGACAGGCCCGGGCTGTCTCGGCGGGCATTCGATGGGTCGAGTGACCATCACTTGTTTGTATTTTTCAGAGGAATCATTGGGTTACCGAATGGTCATATCCATGTCTGAACACTGCCCGGACGAAAGTTTCGAGCAGCCATGACCCTTCCATACCTCCGACGTTTAGGACGTTTTTATGAATCGCGCAGTAATCTTGATCGTGGCCATTTCCAGCGCCGTCTTGTTGGGAGGCTGCGGCCCGCATTGGGATGACGGAGAGCGGTACGGCCGATATCACGATCATGACCATCGACGTGGTTACGACCAGAGAGGGGACGATGATCAAGGTTATGACCGCGACTATGGTCGTCGTGGCTATGATCGTAGCGACTATGATCGCGAACACCGTCGCTACCGTGATCGCGATGACAACGACGATTGATAGTTTGCCTTCGAGCGATGGAAGCCAGGTCTGGACAACACACCGCGAATAATTTGTGGCCCGTCTCATACCTGGCACTAAAGTGAACAAAATCATTGAAAAAAACCGCCATAAGCTTTAAACGGAAAGCCAAATGGCACATTGCATGCAATCAGCCAGTGAGTTTCAGCAGTTTTGGCTCAGGGAGCGCTGATGAGTTTTCGTACACTGACCGGCTCCCCGCGGCAATCGAGCAATGACGCCGTTGCCGCATTTCACCCCCCAGGGAACCCGAATACTGTCGGCATGGCTCGCGCCGGCAACGACGACAGGATCGAACAACTGCTGGACTCGGCGCGCAACTGGGCCCATACCACCGCGTGGGTGTTTTACCGCGCCGGTGAACAGATGCATCGGGTTGGCCAGGGTGACCCACGGGGACATTGGCCTTCCAGCGTTGCGAATGACGAGTTTGAAGCCTTTTGCCTGGCCTCGAACCTGCACCGCTGGCCCACCGGCAGGGGTGAAAGTGTGCTGGGTTGGCTGCTCGCGCCCGTCGCCGATGCCGCAGAGCCGGCGCTTGCTGAACTTGCCCAGCGCCTGGGCATTGAACTGCAGACCAATACCCTGGCCCGTGCGCAGATCACTCAGCGTGTACTGTATGAAATTACCTACCTGGCCAGTTCGACCCGTGACCGGTCTGAGTTCCTGGTGGGGGCTCACCGGCTGCTGGCCAGCCTGATCGATGCCGAGAACTTCTATCTCGCGTTGTATAACCCGCACACTGGCAAGATCGACTACCCGTATTACGTCGACATCATCGACGTTGATGCCCTGGAATCCGAAAACTACGAATACCTTGACCCTAAGCGCCTGTCGCTGACCGGCCAGGTGTTGACCAGCGGCCAGCCGTTGCTGATCGATGCCGCCGGGATTCTCGCGGCCCAGGCCGAGAACCGTTTCCACTGTGTGGGTGATCGGCCCGAGTTCTGGATGGGCGCACCGTTGAAAAACGCCTCGGACGAGGTGTTTGGCATGCTGGCGATGCAGGTCTACGACGTTTCTCGCATCTACAGCGCTGAAGACCGCGCGCTGTTCCTGGTGGTCGCCCGCCACGTGGCCATGGCGCTGGACCGGATTCTGCACCGGGAGGACCTGGAAGAAACGGTGTTGCGCCGCACCCTGGAGCTTTCGGCAGTCAACGACGCATTGCGCCAGGAAGTCACGGACCGGGAGCGTGCCGAACATCTGCAAGGCGCGCTGTTCCAGATTGCAGAACTGTCGAGCCAGCCGGGTGACATGGCCGAATTGTTCCGGACCCTGCATGGCATCGTCGGTGATCTGCTGTTCGCGCAGAACTTCTACATTGCGCTGTTTGACGACTCGACCGACGAAGTGACGTTTCCCTATTACGTGGATGAACGGCAGACCACCTGCCCGGCGGCGCGTCGAGGGCGCCGGGGCTTGACCGAGTATGTCATCCGTCAGCGCCGCCCTTGCCTGATTGACGTCGGCGAGGCTGAGCGATTGTCCGCGCAAGGTGAAATCGAAATTGCCCATGAGTCCGTGCGCTCCTTCTCCTGGCTGGGCATCCCCTTGTTCGAAGGCGACGTGGTGTGTGGTGTGCTGGCGGTGCAAAGCTATACCTCGCAGGTGCGCTATACCCTGCGCGACCAGGAATTGCTGACCTTCGTGTCGCGGCACATCGACACAGCGTTGTCGCGACGCACGGCCGCCGAAGCGATTCATGCCGCCAACCTCCAGCTCGAAGCCCGGGTACAGAGCCGCACCCGCGAACTCGATCACGCCAATGCCAAGTTGCAGCACGAAAACTCCCACGATGCGCTGACCGGTCTACCCAATCGCACCTACCTGCAGCAGCGCCTCAATCTGGCCTGGTCGCGGTTCGGCCGCGAAGGCGGGCACCTGGCGGTGATGTTCATCGACCTCGACCGTTTCAAGATGGTCAACGACAGCCTCGGCCACCATTTTGGCGACCTGCTGTTGATGCAGGCTGCCCACCGTTTGCGCGGTTGCCTGCGCGACACCGACATGCTGGCTCGTTTGGGTGGCGATGAGTTTTCAGTGATGGCTCCCGAGGCGTCGCTGGAGGTGGTGATTGAAATCGCCGAACGGATCCTGGTGGCGTTCGACCTGCCGTTCTTCATCAATGGCCATGAAGTTTTTTCGTCCTGCAGTATCGGCATCGTCAGCGCCGACAATCAGTTCCATCACGAGCCCGCCGACTTGCTGCGCGATGCCGATGCGGCGATGTACCGGGTCAAGAGTGCCGGGCGCGACAGCTACGCGGTGTTCAACCAGGAAGTACGCCGTGAAGTCTCGGACCAGGTCGAGCGTGAAGGCGCCTTGCGCAACGCACTCAAACGCACCGACGAACTGCTGCCGTATTTCCAGCCGATCGTCAGCGTCGACACCGGCGAACTGTTGGCTCTTGAAGCGCTGATCCGCTGGCATCAGCCGGGCGGCCGGGTGATTGCACCGGGCGAATTCCTGCCGGATGTCGAGGGGTTGCGCCTGATCGGTCGACTGGACCTGTACATGCTCGCCAGCATTGCCGCGATCCTCGCACAGCCCGAACACGCCGACTGGCCACCGGTGCACGTCAATTGCTCCAGCTACAGCATGACGCGCCCCGAATTCGCCGGTGAGGTGCTGGCACTGTTGGCTCAGCACCAGGTCTCGCCGTCGCGAATCTGCCTGGAGTTGACCGAAGGGGCGCTGGTCGCTGAACCGGCGATTGCCCGGCAGACCATGCAACAACTGGCCGACAACGGCATGTCAGTGGTGCTCGATGACTTCGGCGCAGGGTTCTCATCCCTGAGCTATGTGCATCAATACCGCTTCAGCGGCTTGAAAATCGACAAGTCGTTCATCTTCGAACTGACCACCAGCCCCCGCAGTCGCGCGATCGTCCGGGCGATTGTGCGGATGGCCGAATCGCTGGACCTGAGTGTGGTGGCCGAAGGCGTCGAGGATCAAGCGACGCTGGAGTTGCTGCGTGAAATGGGGGCAGGGCAGGCCCAGGGTTATCACTTTGCCAAGCCGATGAGCTTGAAGGCGCTCTTGGCCAGTCCACTGCTCGGTCGCCAGGGTTGCTGACAAAACCACAGCACCAGGGCAATTGCGCTGATCGAGGCGCCCAGCACGCTGACGGCAGTCCAGCCCCATAGCGCATACACCTGGGTCGCGGCGGCGGCACCCAGTGCGCTGCCCACCGAGTAAAAGCACATGTAGGCGCCGACCATGCGACTTTGCGCGTCGGGCCGTGCCGCGAAAATCAGGCTCTGGTTGGTGACGTGTACGGCTTGCACCGCGAAGTCGAGCAGAATCACCCCACAAACCAGTGCGATCAGTGACGACTGTGCAAAGGCGATGGGCAGCCAGGACAGCGTCAGAATCGCCAGCGAAATGCCGGTGACCCGTTGCCCCAGGCCCTGGTCGGCCCAGCGACCGGATCGCCTGGCTGCAAGGGCGCCGGCGACGCCCGCCAGGCCGAACAAGCCGATGGCCGTGTGTGAAAGCGACAGCGGTGGGATGCTCAACGGCAGCACCATGGATGTCCAAAGCACGGAAAAAGCGGCAAAGATCAGCAAGGCCAACAGGCCCCTGGTTCGCAACACCGGTTCGGTCATGAAAAGCGTAAAGAGCGAACGGATGAGTGCCGGGTAGGTGTATCGACTGCGTGGCGTCACTGCGGGAGGCAACACTTTCCAGAACACCGCCGCGAGGGTCAGCATCAGTCCCGAGGAAACGAAATACACGGCGCGCCAGCCCGCCAGATCGGCAATCAGTCCGGAGCTGAAGCGCGCCAGAAGAATGCCAAGGACAATGCCGCTGGTGACGGTCCCCACGGCCTGGCCACGTTGTGCCGGCGTTGCCAGCGCGGCGGTGCAGGCCACCAGTACTTGAACCATCACTGCCAGCAAACCCACGGCGATCATGGCCCCCAACAGGGTCAGCCATTGCTGTGCGGCGCCGACGCCCGCCAGCGCAATCGCAGACAGCAGCATTTGCGTCAGGATCAGCCCTTTACGGTTCAACAAGTCGCCCAGCGGGACGATGAACAGCAAGCCCAACGCGTAACCGACTTGAGTCGCCGTCACCACAAACCCGATCATCGATGGGGCAACATCCAGGCTTCGGGCCATCGAGTCGAGCAAGGGTTGCGCGAAGTAGACGTTGGCGACGGCAAGCGCGCAGGTGACAGAAAACAGAAACGTGAGCTGCGCAGATAGCCCCGAAGCCTGCGCGGCGAAAGGATGGGTGGCTGAATCGGTATCTGCTTTCATGTGAGCCTCCGTGGCGCTAAACTGGTTTCAATTAGCAACTTGATTCGATTGTCATCGAATTAGGTTTCAAATTGCAACCACGTTACTCAAGGCCAGACGACAGACCTGGCTGTCCTTATCCAAAAGGTAAACACCATGGTCGCAGACCCTTCATCGCAAGGCAGCGAATGCCCGGTAGCACGGACACTGGAAGCCATTGGGGATCGATGGTCGCTGATGATCATTCGCGACGCGTTCGACGACATTCGCCGATTCAGCGAATTTCAGAAAAGCCTGGGGGTGGCCAAGAACATTCTGGCATCGCGCCTGAAGACGTTGGTTGAGGTCGGTGTGTTCGACGTTCAACCTGCGTCGGATGGCAGTGCCTACAAGGAATACGTCCTGACGGAAAAAGGACGGGAGATCTTTCCAGTGGTGGTCTGTATGAGGCAGTGGGGTGAACGGTTCCTGTTCACGCGGGAAGAGACCCGTTCGGTGTTGCTGGACAATCAGTACGGCCAGTCCCTGATGCCGATTGAAGTTCGCTCCTTGAACGGACAAAAACTTGGACCGTCCGACTGCCACCGAGTGAGGGTGGTTGCCGACGAGTCGTGAATCGATCGGTGGAAAGCGAGTCAGTCGAGCAGCGACACCAGCCGCGGCTCGATTGATTGCCCAACCACTTCCAGCAACGCCAGGGTGACAGGCAATTTGAAACGTCGGCGCCCGGCGCTGCCTGGATTCAGGAACAGCCGTTCACCACGCCAGTCGATGCGCGGTTTGTGCGAATGACCGGTGATCACCAGCTTGATACCGTCATCAAGATCGGCCGCTACATCGGCGATGTCATGCACCAGCAGAACCGTCCAGCCATTGAGCTCCAGGTGCAGACAATCGGGCAACTCCCGGGCCCAGGGTGCGTCCAGGTCATTGTTGCCACGCACCGCATCCACCGGCGCGATTGCGGCCAATTGCTCGAGGATCGCCGCGCTGCCGATGTCGCCCGCGTGAAGGATGCGATCACAGCCTTGCAGGGCGGCTATGGCTTCGGGGCGGAGCAAGCCGTGGGTGTCGGAGATGACGCCGATTTTCATGGCGGGCAGTTCGAGCGGCATTGTGGTTCCAGGTTCAAGGGGATGTCTCCTGCGCGGATCCTTGCTGAACGAAGCGGTCGATCAACCACCTCGCAGCCGGCCCCGGCGGCAAATCCGTGCGGTAAATGACGTCGAAGGGGTAAATCCCGCTTTTGTATTCCGGTATGTTCAGTTGCACGAGTCGACCGCTTTCTAGGTCTTCCCGGACCATGGGGGCGGGCATGTTCCCCCAGCCGATGCCCTCACGCAACAGCATGTGCTTGGCGCCCAGGTCCGCCAGGCGCCAGGTGCGGTTGCTGAGCACGGCGAAATCCTTGTCCTTGGTCAGGACCGAACGGTCGGACAGCACCAGTTGCGTGTGCTCTCGGCCGGCGCCCGGAGCATTCGGTTCGCTCGAAGCCAGTGGATGATTCGGGGCCGCCACGGGAATCAACTCGACACTGCCGACCCCCATTCTCTCGATACCGTCGATGCCCTCGTTCATGGGGCCGCTGACGCCGATGATCGCGCCACGGTTGACCACCCGTTCAGTGACGGCGCCGAGGGCTTCCATGTGCAAGTGCAGGGCAACGGTCGGGAATTCTTCGCGAAAGGATTTGAGTGCATCCACCACGCGCTCGGGGGGCAGCATGACATCGAGCACCACGTGCACTTCGGCTTCAAGCCCCTGGAGCAGGCCCTTCACTTTGGCGCGTAAACCATGAACACCGTTGGCAATGGTCCTGGCTTCGGCCAGTACGGTGCGACCGGCATCAGTGAGCTGGGGTTTACGGGTTGTCTGGCGGTCGAATAGCGACACGCCGAGCTGCATTTCCAGGTTGGCGATCGAGTAGCTGACGACCGAAGTGGCGCGGTGCAATTTTCGGGCGGCCGCCGCGAAGCTGCCGACTTCCACGACCGTCAGGAACACTCGCAGTTGGTCCAGTGTCGGTGTTCCCGGGTCAGAGATCATGCCTGTTTCCTTGAATCAGGCGTCGCTGGGCAAATTGCACGATTGAACTCCTTTGCCGGTGATGTGGGTTTGCTTTTCTAGTTTATCGAATCTAATGATCTAAATTAGTCAGCTATTCAGGTTAGATGACGAGGCGCAACATTTCTTCACCCGGACGGTTCAAGTCGAATCGCACCCAACTGAAGGAATTGCCCCATGACGACTTCTGCAAACATCGCTCAAACAACCACCTCTGACCAGAGCCGTTCCGACGTCACCCAAGCCTCGGCTTCGTTGATCGGCCGCGTACTGCTCAGCGCCATCTTCATCCTTTCCGGTTTTTCGAAACTGGCCGCTCCGGCAATGATGGTCGGCTACATCAGCTCTGTCGGGCTTGCGCTTCCTCAATTGGCACTGGCGGTGGCAATCATTGTAGAGATCGGCGGCGGCCTGGCATTGATCGCCGGTTACCGCACCCGCACCGTCGCCGCCGTACTGGCCGTGTTCAGCGTGTTCACCGCGCTGGCGTTCCATAACGCACTGGGCGATCAGAACCAGTTCATCCACTTCTTCAAGAACATCGCGATGGCCGGTGGCCTGTTGCAGGTTGTGGCCTTCGGTGCCGGTCGCTTCAGCCTCGACGCCCGCCGTCGTTGATCCCCCCGCGCTGCGCAGGGCCCGCGCCCTCGCAGCGCAATGTTTTTTCCCTCTTTTTTCAATAGTCGAGACCTCCATGAAAGCCCTACGCGTGTACGAATACGGCAGTCCTGAAGTTTTACGCCTGGAAGACATTGCCGACCCTGTCCCCGGTGTTGGTGAAGTGCTGATCGATGTCGCCGCAGCGGGGGTCAACCCGATTGACTGGAAGATCCTGTCCGGTGCCATGAAGGCGTTCATTCCTTTGCCGCTGCCTTTTACACCGGGCGTTGAAGTGGCCGGCATCGTCGTCGCGCTGGGGGAGGGCGTCACCGGGTTCAACATCGGCGATGAAGTGTTCGGCTTCATCAATATCGTCGGTGGCTATGCAACCAAAGCGGTTGCCCAGGTTTCCAAACTGGCGCTCAAGCCAAAATCGATCAGTGCCTTGCAGGCTGGCGCGGTTCCGGCATCGGCATTGACGGCCTGGCAGGCACTGACCGAACACGCCGGCGTGCAACGTCGACAGAAAGTGTTGATCCATGCCGCAGCCGGTGGCGTGGGCAGCATGGCCGTGCAGATTGCCAAGTACCTGGGCGCTGAAGTCTACGCAACGGCCTCGGCACACCATCATGCCTATCTGAAGGAGATCGGTGCGGACTACACCATCGACTACAGGACTCAGGCCTTCGAGGAGCTGGTATCCGGCCTCGATGTGGTACTGGATCTGGTGGGTGGCGAAACCCAATCCCGTTCGTTTGCGGTATTGAAAAAGCACGGTGTGCTGGTATCGCCGGTGAGCGCCCCAAATATGTCGCTGGCCAACGACTACGGCGTGATCCCAGCGAACTTTGCTACCCGCTCTGATGGCCGGCAGCTCTCGATCATCGCCGAACTGTTCGACAAGGGACACCTCACCGTCGACGTAGAGACATACCCCCTGAGCGAAGCAAAAGTGGCGATCGAAAAAAGCATGGGCCGTCACTTGCGGGGCCGGCTTGTCCTCGATACAACAAAGTAAGTGGTTGCCAGTGGTTGTTCCTAGAGTTGGGCGTCGATACTGGAGACGCCCATCAGTCCCTGTGTTGGGTGGTAAGCGTTACTCGCGTTCCCGATCTACAACTCGCCTCACCTGGTTCAACAGGTGATCGACATCCTCGGCAGTGGTGGCGAACGAGGTGACAAAGCGAACGACGTTCGGCCCCCAGCGATCGTGATAGAACCCGAACCCGGCCTTTAGCAGCGCATCGATCATTGCCGAGTCCAGCCGACAGAACAGGATGTTCGCCTCGGTACCGCCGAGCACCTCAACCCCCCTCAGGCCGGCAAGTCCCTGGGCCAGGCGCTGGGCAGCAGTGTTGGCCTTGCGTGCGTTGCGCAGCCAGAGGTCGTCAGTCAGGTACGCATCGATCTGCGCCGCCAGAAAACGCATTTTGGAAGAAAGATGGCCTGCGCGCTTGCGCCGATAACTCATCTCGGTGGCGAGGGAGCTGTTGAACAGGACGATGGCTTCCGCCGCCAGCACGCCGTTCTTGGTGGCACCGAACGACAGGGCGTCCACGCCGGCCTTCCACGTCATCTCGGCAGGGGAGCAGCCAAGCGACACCAGGGCGTTGGCAAAGCGCGACCCATCCATATGCAATCCCAGGGTAGAGGACTTGCAGACGTCACCAATGGCTGCGATTTCATCCAGGGTGTAGATGCTGCCGACTTCAGTGGCCTGGGTGATGCTGACGCAGGCGGGCTGGGTCGTGTGTACGTCGCCGACTTTGTCGCGAGTCCGCTCGCGCAGTCGGACGATGTCCAGCTTGGCCGCCGGGCCGTCGACGGTCATCAGCTTCGCGCCGTTGGAAAAGAACTCCGGCGCACCGCATTCATCGTTGTTGATATGACTGGCCGGATGGCAGTAGATGTTGCCCCAGGGTGGCGTCATCGCGCTCAGGCACAGGGCGTTGGCGGCGGTGCCGGTGGGTACGAGAAAGACCTCCACGTCACGCTCGAAGATCTCGCAGAACTTGCGCTGGACCTGCGCCGTCAACTCGTCGGTGCCATAGGGACTTGCCTGGCCCGTGCTGTGTTTGACCAAGGCTTGTGCCACCTCCGGTGATGCACCGGCGATGTTGTCACTTGAAAAACCCAGCGCGGGCGGTCTGTTTGCTTCACCGTTCATCATCCAGTTCTCGGCTGCGCAGGCGAAGGTGTTTCGCCCGGATTGGCGCATCCTATGGAGAGGGAGGGTGGTTGCGCTTGTAAAAAATTGACGGCTGACGGCCTAAGTCCTGTAGCGCGATGGCGCGACGCCGAATGCCTGCCGAAAGGCGCGATTGAAATGGCTTTGATCGTAAAAGCCGACGGCGTGGGCGACCTCGACGATGGGTAGCGCGCTGCGAGAGAGCAGGCCACAGGCCCGTTCGAGACGCAGACGAAGCAGCCACGCGTGGGGCGTCATGCCGATGGTCCGCTTGAACTGCTTGAGAAACGGGAAACGGCCCAATCGGCACAGGCTAGCGAGATCATCGAGAGTGATTCGCTCATCGATGTGGCTGAAACAATAGTCCCTGACGCGAGACCATTGCAGGGGCGATAGCGTGCCGGTAATCGTTTCGGGCTTGATCGCCCGTGACTGGCTCATCAGCTGTTCAAGGAGGGTGAACCATTGCGTCTGCACCGCGAGGCTGCCGGGTCCGACGGCCTGCTGCATCGCTTCGTGCAACCCGCGCAGGTTGCCTTCAAGCCCCGGGTCTTCGAGCAACACACCGGCCAATTCAAGCTCTTTCGGTTGACCGCTGATTTCCTCAGTCAGGCTCGCGACCAGCGCCTGGGACAGACGGAATGTCTTGAGCGTATAAGCGTCGCCGCCCTCGGGCACGCCATCGTGGATTTCACCCGGCGGCATCAGGGCAATCCTTCCCGGACCTAAAAGAAACGACTCGCCTTTGGTTCGATGACGCTGGATGCCTTCGGTGACAAAACCAACGTGGAAGTCGAGGTGGTAATGGCGATCGAAACCGGTGTCTACAAAGCGTGCGGACCCCAGCACCAAGCCTGGTACTTCGGACACGTGATGGTACTTGGCATGCTCAGTCATGGGACCCGTTCAACAATCGGCGAGGAGGGCGTGAGACTCAAAGTTTAAGTGCGTAAGAGGTATAGATGCCATGGGCATCGACTGCCGCTCGCTACGGGTGCACCTCTGGTGCGTCCGACGCGTTCAACTTCTCGATCACCAGGTCGATGAAAGCCGATACCGCAAGCGGCAACTGTCGTCGACTTGGGTACAGCACGTTCAGGCCATAGCCTTTGGGTTGGTATTGCGCCAACACCGGGACGAGCACACCGGCCTGAACATCGAGCCTGGCCATCACCGGTGGCAGTAGCGCGATGCCGAGACCGGCCACGGCGGCCCTGCGCAGTGCCTGTGCGGTATTGCCACTGAAGCGCCCGCTGACTTGCACTTCCTCCTCACCCTGCGGGCCGACCAGGCGCCATGTGGCGTGGCCACCGGGTTGCGCGGAGATCACACAATCGTGGTCTACCAGGTCCTGCAACGTGCGGGGTGAGCCGTGCGCGGCAATGTAGGCGGGGCTTGCGACCATTCCGACGCTGCGCGGATCAAGGATCTGACGGCCGACAAAACCGGAATCGTGCAAAGCGCCGCCGCGAAACGCGACATCGATCTGCTCTGCGATCAAGTCGGCCTTCGCATCGCTGAGTACGAAGTCGAGCCGCACGCGTGGATGCGCGGCGAGAAACCCGGTCACCCAGTCCATCTGGAAGAAGTCGAAGAAGTCGGCCGGTGCCGCCACGCGCACCAGGCCACTGGGCTCGTTACTACCCGTTATCAACTCCTGTCCGGCTTCGAGCAAGCCGTCGACGGCGCCTGCACAACGCTCATGGAAGTCCTCGCCTGCACCGGTGAGTGTGAGCTTGCGGGTGGAGCGTTGCAGCAGCCGCGTGTCGAGGTGCGCTTCGAGCTGCTGGATGCGGCGACTCACGGTATTGGGCGGCATGCCCAGGCGCCGAGCCGCCTCGGCAAAGCTGCCGCAGCGGACTACCTGCACAAACATCGCGATGTCATTGAGGTCGAGCATGGCCGGTCATTCCTTGCGCTGATGGACGAGTGCAATCCAATTGTATCGACTAATCAAGTAATCAGCCTCGCTCTATTGTTCCAGGCATTGGGCCGAGAGGCTTTCCACTTCGAGTGATCATGATGAACGTTCAGCAACAACCTGATATCGCGACTGATCCGCGCTCTGCACGCGAAGCCGAAACTCAGCGCGCTATCAGCTATCGCACCACAGGCAGCGGGCACGGCGCTATTGTCCGGTTGATGAGTCCTGGCGATCTCGGCCACCTGATCAAGCCCTTTGTGTTCCTTGATCTGTTCGAAGGTGAGAGCTCATTCATCAACGGCATGCCCATGCACCCGCACTCGGGCATCGCCACCGTCACGGTGATTACCGAAGGCAATTTGCGCTTCGAGGATGCTGATTCGGGAAAGGGGATGATTGACTACGGCGGTGTCGAATGGATGCGGGCCGGAGGCGGGGTCTGGCACGGCAAGGAAATGTCGGTCGGTACATCGAAGCGGATTCAGGGTTTCCAACTGTGGGTTGCACTACCACCGGCCTTGGAAAACGCCAGTGTCGATAGCCAATATCTGGAGTCAAGCGTGATGCCTGAAGTGGGGCCGGCGCGGGTGATTCTCGGCACGTACCAGGGTGTCCAGAGCCCGGTCCGTGCTCCCGCGGGCATGAACTACCTGTTGGTCACGCTACGAGCCGACGAGTCCTGGACTTATGTGCCACCCAATGGGCACGAGTCGTTGTGGTTGAGTGTCAGCCGCGGCGCTTTGTCTGCACCAGGCTTGGTCAACGCAGCAGAGATGGCCATCTTCGAACCCGGCAGCGGCGCAGTGACGCTCAAAGCGCTGAACAAAGACACCGTCTTCGTGATCGGTTCAGCAGAACCTCATCCCTACGATCTGGCGCTGGGAAACTACTCGGTGCACACCAACCCGCAGGCGCTGCGTGAGGGAGAGGCGAAAATTGCCGAGATTGGCGTTCGCTTGCGTGAGTACCTGAAAAAGCCCAGCCGGTCAGCCGGCGTGCCGGTTTTCAAATAACCCGTGAACCATGGCGGCGCGCCCTCCGAGTCAGGATGGCGCGCCTTTGCCATTTCGCAGTCACAGCCCCTAGCTTTGTGGCACCACCCGCGCTTCGTTTCCGCTACCCTCGACATAAACGTTCATGCCTTTTCTCAGCGACGGGTTGATCGGCTGGGTCACCTGAACCAGTACGCCGCTGTGGGTGCGAACGATGATTTGCTGTGCGTCCACGGGCTGATCATACTTTTTCTTTTCGACGTAGTTGCCGCCTGCCGCGCCCGCGAGGGCACCGGCGACCATCGCCACATCCCGGCCGGTACCCTGGCCGATCAGGCTTCCCAGGGCCAGACCGCCAATACCCCCCATTATGGCACCGACGCCGCTATCGTGATTGGTCTGCATCTGGGTCTGTGTGATCTGCTCGATTTTCCCCGAGCGAATTTCCATTTCGCCAGCGCCTCCGCTCCCGGCACCCACCGCGGCACAGCCGCCAAGCACCAGACCAAAAAGCGTAATCGTCAGCCAGGAAGCGATTGTTTTCATCGTCGAACTCCATTTTCAGAGGAAGTGGGTCATGCACACGCATCCAATGACGTTAGACGAAAAAGTCCGGTTCATGCGCTTGTTTGCCTGCGCACTGCGCGTAAGGTTGGTGAATCAGAACGCCAGGCGGGGGATGGCCAAGGTTCAGGCGCTGCTGACACAGTGTTTTGCGGATATCAAACAGGTCCGGACTGAGCGATTAGCCTGGGAACCGGTCCCCAAACATAGGGTACCCGCCGGCGGAACCTTCGCGTGTCGCCTCGTCCTGAATCACATCCCAATGTTCGACCATCACGCCGTCCTCCAGGCGCAGGATATCGACCACGACCCAGTTCGCCGGCTGGCCGAGGCCAGTGAAGCGACCGTGCAACATGACGAAGTCTCCTTCAGCGACTGCCAGTTGGCACTCGTAACGCAAATCGGGTGCTCCTGCGGCGACCAGTTCGAACAGACCCTCGCGACCAGGGGGCACATGGGCACTGTGCTGGATGTAGGAGGGTGACCAGAAGCGTTGGGCCGCAGCCAGATCCTTGAGATTGAACAGGGTTGCGAAGCCTTCGAGGACGATGGCCTTGTTCTCGGCGGGTGTACGTGAAGTCATAGTCTGATCCTGCTTGCAATGTAAAAGGTCGGCGGCTGTAGGGCCGCCCAATATCGCCTTGTGGTCTCAGCCGAAAGCCGGTCCATTTGCAATCATGTCGTTGAACGCATTCACCCAGGCATGCTCGTTCGGGCCAGGATTGGCGCGCATGGCTTCGGCCGGAGTGACGAGAATTTCGTCGGCACCGCTTTCGAACTGTTTCATCGCTTCTGTGATGAACTGGTCGAGGGGAATGGCGCGTTCCTCCTCGCTGCTGTCGAGCAATTCGGTGCGTACCCACGGCGGTGCGATCTCGACCAGTTGGACGCCGTGTTCGCGCAGCAGATAGCGCTGCGACAAGGTGTAGGAGTGCAGCGCGGCCTTGGTTGCCGAATAGACCGCCGTCACGGCCATGGGTACGAAGCCGAGTACTGAGGAAACGTTGACGATGATCGCATCCGGCTTGGCCTTCAGATGCTCGACCAGCGCCGAGGTCATGCGGATCGGACCCAGCAGGTTTGTGGTGACGGTCGAGAGAGCAAGCTCATCGTCCACCGGACCTTCTGCATGATCGAGCAACATGATGCCGGCATTGTTGATCAGCACATTGAGCTCAGGGTAATGGGCGATGAGGTGCTGCGCTGCTGCCTGGATGCTGGCCGTGTCGTTGATGTCGAGTTCGATGGCGGCCATGCCGGGGTTGGCGTCGAGCGTCTGCTGCAGTCGTTCCTTGCGGCGTCCGGAGATGATCACTTTATTGCCAAGCTTGTGGAAGGCTTCGGCCAGGCCCTGGCCAATGCCGGAGCCGCCGCCAGTGATGAAGATCGTGTTGCCAGTCATGCGCATGAGGGATTTCCTTGAACGAAAAAGTCAGGGCGTCCGCCACGCTGCCAGGTCGATCAGCCCGACCGCTGCGTCGCGGGGTATGGCGCTAAATTGGCAGCTTCGGCAGGATCGGAGTAGACGCTGTGACTGGCTATCTTCTATGCGTCGGATGCATAAGCACCGCTGGCATCGTCAAGCAGGCTGGCGACAAGATGTTCAATCAGGGCGCGGCCGGCTCTTCGGGTTCGCGAGCCGTGGGGGAAGTAGGCATGCACAGGTACGGACTCGGTTTCCCAATCGGTGAGCAGTGCGACAAGTTCACCGCTTTCTAGCTCTCGCCGGCATGCCCAGGCCGTTGTCGAGGTGATCCCCAACCCGGCCGTTGCCGCCGCGACAGCGCCTTCGTTTTCGTCGGTGGAGAAGTGCGCTTCGAGCTCAATCGTCCTGGTCTCACCATCGCGTTTGAACATCCACCCACTCGGGACCGTCGAGGCTGGACCGGCGATGATTCGATGGGATTGCAGGTCCTCAGGCGTAGTCGGCTCTCCGGCGGTGAGCAAGTAGGACGGTGAGGCGAGAATGAATCTGGAGATCGTCATGATCTGGCGGCTTGTTGCACTGGAGTCCACGAGTCGTCCAAGCCTGATCGCAACATCGATATTCTCGCGCACCAGATCCTGCCAATGATCGGCGAGCAGGACCTGGATATGCAGGTTGGGGTGTATCGCTGCGAACGGCGCTATACGCGGAATGATTTCCCGTACGCCGATGCTGGTCGGCATGCTGATCCGCACAACGCCGCGCAGCTCTTGGCCGCCGCGAACGCTTTGCTCGGCTTCTTCCACCGCGGCGAGGATGGGTTCCATGCGCGATAGAAAATCCGCCCCTGCGTCAGTCGGGACGACGGCACGTGTCGATCTCGCCAGCAGCAGGGTGCCGAGATCGGCTTCGAGCTCGGCGACAATCCTGGAGACCTGGGATTGAGAAAGACCCACTTCGCGTGCCGCGGCCGAAAAGCTGCCCAGTCGCGCCACCCTCGTGAAAAGCCTGTAGGAGAAAAGGTCTTTCATGTGTTGGCACCTTCCTTCAGCCGGTACGCACCTTGACCCCGTTGGCAGAGGCGACCGTGAAACGCGGCAGTTTGGGTAAGTGTTTTTTTGAAGGGGAGGTAGCTGGGGCACTATGACCCCAGCTACCAGCGGTGCAAATGATCACGCAACTTCGGTATGGAAAGGATAGTCCGTGTAACCCGCTTCCGTGCCACCGAAAAACGACTCGCGGTCGTACGGGTTCAGCGGCCAGCCGTTGCGCAGGCGCTCTGGCAAGTCAGGGTTGGCGATGAAGTGGCGGCCGAACGCGACCAGGTCTGCATCGCCGGCCTCAAGGATTGCGTTGGCCGATTCACCGGAGAAACCGCCTGCCGCGATCAGGGTGCCCTTGTAGTACTGGCGGATGAGTTGGGACGCCACCGGATTCTGGTCCCGGCGCTCGTCTTCGGCGACACCCAGGATGCGCGGTTCGATCAGGTGCAGATAGGCGAGGTCCAGCTTGTTCAGCTCGCGTGCGACATAGGTGAACAGGCCAATGGGATCGCTGTCGGACATGTCGCCGAAATTGCCGCTCGGGCCCAGGCGCACCGCCACCCGATTGCTACCCCAGACGGAGATCACCGCCTCTACTGTTTCGAGCAGGAACCGGCTGCGGTTCTCGAACGAGCCACCGTAGATGTCCGTACGTTTGTTGCTGCCGTCCTGGAGGAATTGATCGAACAGGTAGCCGTTGGCCGAGTGCAACTCCACGCCGTCGAATCCGGCTGCGATACCGCGTTCGGCCGCTGCGCGGAAGCTTTCCACCAGCCCGCGGATTTCCGCGATGGTCAGTTCGCGTGCCGGGCTGCCGGGGGTCCAGCCGGTCTCGGTGAAGGCGAGGCCGCCGTGGTCCACGACGGAAGGGGCCACCGGCTGGGCGCCGCCGGGCTGCAGGAGGCTATTGGACTGGCGCCCCGCATGATAGAGCTGCAGAAAGATTTTGCCGCCTTTGGCATGAACGGCGTCGGTCACGAGCTTCCAGCCAGCGATCTGGCTGTCGTCATATAGACCGGGAGCACCGAGGTAGCCATTACCATTGGCGGCGGCGATAGTGGCCTCGCCGATCAGCAGGCCACCGGCGGTGGTGCGTTGGGCGTAGTACTCGGCCATCAATTGGCTGGGGATCGCGCCCGACTCGGCACGCATACGGGTAAGTGGAGCCAGAACGACGCGATGGGAAATCTGGTGTGGACCTATTTGGATGCTCGTATGCAGTTTGGACATGACAACGATACCTATCAGTGGTGGGATGGGGCCAATGTAGGCGTAAAATTCGCGGAGAAAAATGTCCCGTGATGCCGAACATTTCGGATGTTTTTTCCGTAATCCCGCCTTGTTGGCGGGGGTCTACCGGAGCAGGCAGGAATAGTGATGGAAAGTCTGAATGGCATCTCGATATTCGTGCAGGTTGCCGAAACGCGCAGCTTCTCCGAGTCCGCCCGCCAGTTGGGGGTGTCGTCCTCGACCGTGGGCAAAACCATCGCCCGCATGGAGGAGCGCTTGCATGTGCGGCTGTTTCATCGCAGTACACGCAGCATCACGCTGACGGCCGAGGGAACCCTGTTCCTTGAGCGCTGCCGCCGCATCCTCAGCGAGCTCACCGCTGCAGAGTCCGAGCTGTCAGGCCTGGCTGGCAGTCCACGGGGGCGGCTTCGGGTGGGCACTCCGCTACTGGGCGACCTGATGATGCCGGCCTTTGACGGGTTCATGGAGCAGTATCCGGAAGTCGAACTGGATATCGATTTTTGCGACCGTATGGTCGATGTGATCGAGGAGGGGTTCGACGCGGTGATTCGCACCGGCGAGCAAACCGATTCTCGCTTGACTGCGCGCCGCCTCGGTTCCTGCGCACATGTGCTGGTGGCGTCGCCGACGTATCTCAAGCGGCATGGTGTACCCACCTATCCGCGTGAACTGGAACGCCATTCATGCCTGCAGCACAAGTTTCCCGCAACCGGAAAGCTGGAACGCTGGCCGCTGCGACTCGAAGCCTCCGAGGCTGAACTGGTGCTGCCCGCCACAATGACGTCGAACACGATCGAGCCTCTTGCCTACGCCGCAATCCAGGGCAGGGGCATTGCCTTTCTGCCGACTTTCCTGGTGCGCGAAGCGCTGGAAAGCGGCCAGCTGGTCACCGTGCTGGACGACTGCATTGACCGCCAGGTCGTCTTCTGGATGCTGTGGCCAGCCAGCCGTTATGCCTCACCCAAGTTGCGCGTGTTCATTGACTACATGAGTGCGCACTTGCGCATCTGATCGCTTACGCCGGCATGTACTACAACGCAAAACGCCGCCATGGCTTAAACAATCAGCTTTCACCGGTAGTAGCGCTTGAAAAGCGCTACGCAATGAGCCTGCAAGGTGTCGGGATAATCCGGGGCGATCCAAGTGGGCCCTACGTCTACCGCAAGGTTTAGTGAGATACTGACATCGTAAGACTTCGGACTTCCTTTTTACTGCATGGATTGCACCCCTTTTGAAAACCATAGCGCTTACCTTGGCTTTATTCATTCCCATCGTCTCCACGCAGGCTCTGCGCGTCGAGAAGCCCGAATGATGTTTACCAGGCGGCGCAGCTCCTTGGTGGGATTCATTCTTTTGGCGGTCGGTTTGGTGGGTTTTTCGACCTGGTTACTGCTGACATCTGAGACCGAACGCCGGAAAACGCGTTTTTTAGAATACGTACAGAACATTTCCGGCATCGTGCGCAACCAACTGGATACCAATGAAGCGGTGTTGTCGGGTTTTTCAGCATTTCTTCAGGCAGTCGACCAGAGCGATTCGGAAGCAGCAGCTCGTTATGCGGCAGCGGTTTTATCCGCGTACCCTCATATTTACATGCTCGAGGCGGCGAGGGCGGTACCCATCGCCGAACAGGCTGCATTTGAAGAACTGTTGAAACGCACCTGGCGTCCGGATTTTGCACTCAAGGATTTCCCGAGCCTCGCTCAGCAACCTGCCCAGCATCAGGTCTATCTCAATGAGACCTGGCCCGTGTTGTTCATGTACCCGCCACTCCCGCAATCCAGTTCGATCTATGGCGTCAGGCTGGAAACCGTTGGGCATCTTTCCTATGCACTGGCTCGAACCCGCAGTAATCAGAAACCTGTCGTATCACCCGTTTTCTCGATGTACGAAGGTGGTAATGCTTACATTCTGATGCAGTCTGTCAATCGGACCGAGGATGCAAGAGAGAGCACTCGCCCCAATTTTTTTGGCAGCACGATATTGTCTTTGCTTCTGATCAGAACGGACTCGCTATTGGAAGCCGTGAACGATGCGAACGTCGATCCTTTCGTCCATATCAGCGCTGTTCTGAAAACCGGCGCCGGTACAGAAAACAACGTGTTTTCAACAGAGACAGAGCAGGCTGGTTTTCTGGATCAGCTTTTCTTGCCGTGCCTGACTGATCGGGTCGAGATTAGAAACGTTTCACAACCAATGACGTTGCTGTTTGAGCGTCAGCTGCGGTTTGGGGATGTTCTGAGCGCCGAAACCTTGGTGATCCTTACCGTTTTGGCCGGGGCACTTGTCCTCATGCCGCTGGTGTTGATCCGGCATTTCAAGGCGATAGAAAGGGCTGAAGTCGAGCACGAGCGAGCAACGTATCTGGCAACCCATGACGTACTCACAGAATTGCCCAACCGCTACCTCTTTGCCGATCGTTTTGAGCAGGCCATCGCCAATTGGAAAGTGAACGGGACACCGTTTGCCGTGTTGTTGATCGACCTGGATCACTTCAAGGAAATCAACGACGAATGCGGCCATGAGGTAGGCGATCAAGTGCTTCGAACGGTCGCAAGTTGCATGCTTCAGGCGACTCGCTCGCGTGACACAGTCGCACGCTATGGAGGGGATGAATTCGTCATTCTGCTTACGGACATTACCAGCGCTGAGAGTGCCGGAAAAAAGGCGGAGAGGTTGTTTGAAGCTATCGCGCAGCCAGTCATGACAACCGCTGGAAAGCGATCGCTCTCGTGCAGTATCGGGGTTTCGCTGTTTCCTGTTCACGGCCAGAGTCTCGACACTCTGCTCAAGGCGGCGGATCAGTCCATGTATGGCGTCAAGCAACTAGGTCGCAAAGGCATTGCAATGACTGAAACGGTAGAGGACTGATCTGACGAAGAGAGGGTGAAATGCTTGCCGGCTGGTTTCGTGGCACGGCAGGCGTTGATCACGCAGGAGGTACCACGCTGAACTTCGTTAATGACCGCTCGTATCGTCGTCTACAGCAGGCGCAACCAACTGGCCTGATTTGACAGGTAGCGAGGGACGGATGTGTTGTCACTCGCTACCAGCTTGATGAAAGCTCGTCCATGATCCGCAAGTAACCAGCTTCGTACAGACTGATTAATTGGTATATTCCCCGCGCGAGCGCTTAGCCACTTCATAGGCCATCATTCCTCCAGACGGCAGTTTCAAGAGCACAACGGGCATCTTTAGAGGAGTCCTGTCGCTGACCTTCGAGGTGCGTTACCCCGTAAAAGGTGCCAAGGTGGATGGCTCTACAGTGGCTCCGTTCAATGTTTACCCAGGTGAACCAAAATTGTTGAAAGGGAAGTCGGTAACGATACCTGACCAGCCTTCTTGTTAAGTGTTTTTTGAATATGAAGAACAGTCTTGCAGATTCATTTTTTTGCCTTAAGTCCGTTGTAGAACTCGAGCGCAATCTCCTTGGAAATTTCCATTTTTTGCCGAAACTTGCTAGGGCGCAAAGAATGATCTTCATTGTACTTGGAGTCTATTCCAGCGCCGAAAGCTTCTTCTCTCTGGATCATTTCGTTTAGTGCCTTAACCAGTGCGCCATCGCTAGTGGCAATCTTATGCGCGCCGACGTAACCATCTACGAGTGTCTCGGCGTATCCATGAATCTCGCAGTTATGATAAAGATAGAGTTTCATGATGCAGGCAAATGAATGGGCGAAAGATTTTTTTGCTCCACTTGGCAGTGCTGAGTTGCAGCCATAAATTTTTATCTTCCCGGCAAAATTTTTATTCAGCAGGACTTCATCTTTCAACTCTTTGGCCAGGGCAAAGGCGGTGATGGACTCGCTGCTAGCAGAACTTTCGTTGGACAGACTCATGCTTCCTGGAGCGCAATGACCAAAAATGTAGATTGTCTCGTTTGGGCCTATGCAACTTTCCAAGCGTTCTTTAAGCCTTTTTTTCGAAGGTTTGTCGAATGTAAAGAACTCATAGTCGGCCAAATCGGTCCTGTCTTTGTTGGCATCAATTTTTGACCGCCTTGCTTTTCGCCAGTTTTCTCTCGTATTTGTCCACTGTCTGGACTGCCCCGAAAAAGGGCATATCACGATTCGTGAGTGTTTACTGGCGTTGCTGTCATCGCACATATCGTTCCTTCCATTGAATAGATCTCCTACCGAAAAGATTCTAGCCAAGCCTGAGGATTTGGCACGTTGTGCCTTTCGCGAAAATCTATCCTTGCGGGTGGAAAGCAAGCGTGTTGAGCAAGCCCGCTCCCACAGTTCGTTACGCCGCGCCGTCAAGGAATTGCTCGGCGTAGTGGCAAGCCACCTGGCGGCCGGCGAGCAGGCGCAGGGCCGGCTCTTCAGTGCTGCAACGCTCGGTGGCATATGGGCAGCGCTTGTGGAAGGCACAGCCGGACGGTGGGT
>NZ_JAGYGI010000043.1:0-34293 GCF_019947365.1 Pseudomonas sp. GL-R-26
TTCTCGCGGAGTAACTTGTGATGCTGATAATCTGTTGACTAGCAGTCTGACTCCACAAGCACCCACACGAATTGCTTGATTCAGTTGTTAAAGAGCGGTTGGTTAAGATCTTTCGTCTCAACCGAGGTGCACATCTTACAGCGCATCTTTTCAATTTGCAACCTTAAAAGTTTCTGATTTTTCAACAAAATCAACTACTTAAACCAAGAGCAACTTCAAACTGCTCGTTAGCGGGAGGCGAATAGTACAGTATTAAAATACGTGGTCAACCCCCCCACCTGAAAATTCTTCTTCCTTACCAAAGCGCCCGGGTTGCCACCATGAAAACCTCCAGCACCTATATAAAGCATCGGGACAGCGCAGAACCCAAATCACACCGCCTGGACATGCAGGCACAACGACGGCGAGAAAACACTACGGCATATGGATACCCAGGAATCCCGAGAGCATGACGGGTATCTCGCGGAAAACGCCGGAGAACTGGAACGGACTAGCGCGGCATGCAGGACACCAAATGCCCCGATCGATACGACAGAAACGAAAAAGCCCCTGAAATGTTTAACCATTTCAGGGGCTTAGTCTTATTCAATAATGGCGGAGAGATAGGGATTCGAACCCTAGGTACCGGTGAAGGTACAACGGATTTCGAATCCGTCCCATTCGGCCACTCTGGCATCTCTCCAACGGCGCGCATCATAACAACACTTTCGCAGGAAGCGAACCCCCTAAGCGAAATATTTCTGTGCTTTCAGATGCTTGCGTCGGTTAAAGCGGTACACCCAGACGATTGGCGACTTCTTCATAGGCTTCGATGACGTCACCGAGGCCCTGACGGAAGCGGTCCTTGTCCATTTTCTTGCCGGTGGCCTTGTCCCACAGACGGCAGCCGTCCGGGCTGAATTCGTCGCCCAGCACGATGGAGCCATCGTGGAACACGCCGAATTCCAGCTTGAAGTCGACCAGCAGCAGGCCGGCGTCGTCGAACAGCTTGCTCAGGACTTCATTGACCTTGAGCGACAGCTCTTTCATGCGAACCAGTTGCTCGGCGGTGCCCCAACCAAAGGCAACGACGTGGGATTCGTTGATGAACGGGTCGCCCTTGGCGTCGTCCTTCAGGAACAGCTCGAAGGTGTAAGGGTTGAGCTTTATGCCCTCTTCGACACCCAGACGCTTGACCAGGCTGCCGGCGGCGTAGTTACGCACGACGCACTCGACCGGGATCATGTCGAGCTTCTTCACCAGGCATTCATTGTCGCCCAGCAATTTATCGAATTGGGTCGGCACGCCAGCAGCTTCGAGCTTCTGCATGATGAAGGCATTGAACTTGTTGTTCACCATGCCTTTGCGGTCGAGCTGTTCGATACGCTTGCCATCGAACGCCGAGGTGTCGTTGCGAAACAGCAGGATCAAACGGTTAGCGTCGTCGGTCTTGTAAACCGACTTGGCTTTGCCGCGGTAGAGTTCTTCACGTTTTTCCATGATGGGCTCCGCTTGCTAAGTAGATGGGCTAGGCGATGTGACGCCAGTCGAGCCCTGAATCTTGATCGGCCAGTTGCAGCCAGTCCGGGTCGCACCCGAGGGTGTCGACAAAACATTGCCGGGCCAGCCGCGGCAGGTTGTTCTTGCTGCTCAGATGGGCCAGGACCAGGTGTTGCAGGTCTTTCCAGCCCAGCTCAGCCACCAGGAATGCCGCCTGGTGGTTATTCAAATGCCCCAGCTCACCGCCCACCCGCTGCTTGAGAAAGTACGGGTAATGACCGCGAGCCAGCATGTCACGACAGTGATTGGACTCGATCATCAACGCATCGAGGTCCCGATAGCCGTCCAGCACCTTGTCACAATACGACCCCAGGTCGGTCAACAGGCCGAAGCGCCGTATACCGTCACTGAAAACATATTGCGTCGGCTCTTGTGCATCGTGGGCCACGGCAATGACACCGATGCTCAAGTCGCCGATTTGCAGCTGCTCGCCGCCGGCCAGAAAGCCTGCGGGTTCCATCGGTTTGCGCATCCCGCGCAAGGTCCCGCGACTGAGGTAGACAGGCAGATTGTAGCGCCGAGACAGCAAACCCACGCCATGCACGTGGTCGGCATGTTCGTGGGTCACGAGTATCGCGCTCAGCTGCGCAGGGTTCACACCCAGGCGCAGCAGGCGTTTTTCGGTTTCCCGCAGGGAAAAACCACAATCCACCAATACGTACGTATCAGCACTGGCTATCAGCGTGCCGTTCCCTTGACTACCGCTGCCGAGAACGGCAAAACGCATAGGATCAGCCCAGGTTGTCCTGAATCTTGCTCAACACTTTACGCGCCACATCTGCCGGCGCCACGGTGTTGATGTTTTTCTCGACGGTGACCTGGACGTTCTCGCCAACCTTGCTCAGGCGAACCTGATAACGCTCGGCGCGAGCCTCAAGCTCTTCCTTGCTCGGCGCACTGCCGAACAGGCTGCTGAAGAAGCCTGGCTTGTCGTCTTTGCTCTCGGCTTTTTCGGCCAGGTTGATGTAGTACAGGCCCAGGCTGCGGTTGATGTCTTCAACACGCCATTCGCCTTGCTCCAGCGCACGACCGACGCTCGACCAGGCGCGATCCAGGTCGGTGCCGACGTTCAGCACAGGGTTGCCGCTGCCGTCCTCACTCAGACTGACACGACTTGGCGCGTCGAAATCACGCGAAGCCAGCATGGAAACCGAACCGCCCTTCTCGGAGATACGGCTCATGCTCGCGAGCATGTCGTCGACCAGTGCCGCGTCCAGGCCAGTATTGACCGAACGGTTGGTGAAGGCCACGTCGGCGGTGCTGCCGGCAGGACGCTCGGCGCTGACCACGTAGACTTCACTGGTGTTGCGCTGCACGCCCGGCTCAATGCGCACCCGCACGCGGGTTTCGCTGTCCGTGCTGACACCGGCCGCGCTCAGGCGCTTGGCCATGGCCGCGGACAGTTCATCGGAATGCTGCCAGGTCGTGGTGAATTCGCCGGTTTGCGGACGCTGTTCATCCAGACGGAAACCGTTGTCCTGGAAGAACTGAACGGCCACGGGCCAGACTTCAGCCGGCGGATTCTGCGCCAGGATGGAGCTGGAGCCGCCGCTCTTCTGCAGGGAGTAGGCACTGGCGTCGGCACCCGCGGTCAGCGGCTGCGGCCGAGGAACGATGTATTCGCCCTTGGCGGTGTCATCGGCCACGTTGCGCGGGATCGGCAACAGCGGATCCAGACGCTTGGCGGTACGGACATCCTGCGGTATTTGCATCGGTGCAGTCTGTTGCGCTTCCAGGTAATCGCTACCACGGTCACGGAAATAACCTTCCGGGCCCCAGACCCATCCACAGCCACTGGTGCTGGAGATAATCAAGGCAAGTGCGGAAAGTCCGGCCATTCGCTTCATGCGTTGTACTTCCTCAATTAAACCAGGACGCCGCACTGGCGCAGGGCCGTGCGCAGCGTTTCGTGACAAGGTGTGCTCAGCCAGGTCAACGGCAGGCGAATGCCTTCGTGCATCAGTCCCATTTCAACCAAAGCCCACTTCACCGGAATCGGGTTGGCTTCGATGAACAGGTCCTTGTGCAGCGGCATCAGTTTTTCGTTGATTGCCCGTGCAGTCTCGGCATCCCCCTTGAGGGCAGCCTCGCACAGATCGGCCATTTCACGCGGCGCGACGTTGGCGGTCACGGAGATGTTGCCCTTGCCGCCCATCAGGATCAGCTCGACCGCGGTCGGATCATCGCCGGAAAGGACGATGAAGTCCTTGCTTACACCGTCGAGGATGGCCTTGGCGCGCTTGAGGTCGCCGGTCGCTTCCTTGATACCGATGATGTTCGGCACGGTGGACAGGCGGATCACGGTTTCGGCCTGCATGTCGCAGGAGGTGCGGCCGGGAACGTTATAGAGAATCTGCGGGATGTCGACCGATTCGGCGATGTGCTTGAAGTGCAGGTACAGGCCTTCCTGGGTCGGCTTGTTGTAGTACGGCACGACCAGCAGGCAGGCATCGGCGCCGGCTTCCTTGGCATTTCGGGTCAATTCGACGGCTTCGCGGGTCGAATTGGCGCCGGTACCGGCGATCACCGGAATACGACCGTTGACCTGCTTGACCACGGCACGGATGACTTCGATATGCTCGTTGACGTCGAGGGTTGCCGATTCGCCGGTGGTACCGACGGCGACAATGGCATGGGTGCCGTTTTCAAGGTGGAAGTCCACGAGTTTGCTGAGGCTGTCCCAGTCAAGACGCCCCTGTGCATCCATGGGTGTGACCAGTGCCACCATACTGCCCGCAATCATGAAACCGCTCCTGCCGGAAAAAGAGAGCCGTAATGGTACTGGCGCCAAGATGCTTGCACAAGCGAAGTACTGTGCTGCCGCCATTCCCCTTGGCGCCGGTTTTCGCTACCCTTCAGACTTTGATCGGTACAGACAAGCTCGTGCGTCGGGTTTCAGCCTCCATTTTCGGCATCACAAGCCCTGATCCAGCGTTGCCGCCTCTCGCTCCCGCCCTGCCGGAGCACCGTCGCAACCTGTCGTTTGGGGTTTTCTGAATTCGCATCCGCAGGCTCGCTCCCGACAAAACGCCCTCTGGACGTACCGACCGCTCATCGCTTTAGGAATGCTGCATGTCCACCCCCACAGTTCGCGAACAATTCCTTGTTATCAGTGCCCTCGGCGCCAACCCCATGGAGCTGACCAACGTCCTGTGCCGCGCCAGCCATGAAAACCGCTGCGCCGTTGTCACCTCTCGCCTGACCCGCCACGGCGAATGCAGTGCCCTGGTGCTGGAAATCTCCGGTAGCTGGGATGCCTTGGCACGCCTGGAAGGCAGCCTGCCTGTATTGGCCAAGCGGCATGCGTTCACGGTCAACGTGGTGCGCAGCGCGGCCCTGGAAAACCGCCCCCAGGCCCTGCCGTACGTCGCTTATGTCAGCTCGGCCTACCGCTCGGACATCATCAACGAACTGTGCCAGTTCTTCATGGACCACAATGTCGAGCTGGAAAACCTGACCTGCGACACCTATCAGGCTCCGCAGACCGGCGGCACCATGCTCAACGCCACGTTTACCGTGACCTTGCCGGCCGGCGTGCAAATTAGCTGGCTGCGCGATCAGTTCCTGGATTTTGCCGACGCGCTGAACCTCGATGCCCTGATCGAACCCTGGCGCCCACAGAACCCAATGTAAGGAAGCTTTCATGGCCGTTGCCATCGACCAACCGGTTGCCGATTTCGAAGCCCCCGCCACCAGCGGGCAGACCGTCAACCTCGCGGGCCTGAAGGGCAAGCAAGTGGTGATCTACTTCTACCCCAAGGACAGCACCCCTGGCTGCACGACCGAAGGGCAGGGTTTTCGTGATCAGTACGCTGCGTTCAAGGCCGCCAACACCGAAGTGTTCGGTGTGTCTCGCGACAGCCTGAAATCCCACGAGAACTTCAAGTGCAAACAGGAATTCCCCTTTGAGCTGATCAGCGACAAGGATGAAGCCATCTGCCAGCTGTTCGACGTGATCAAGCTGAAAAAGCTCTACGGCAAGGAATACATGGGCGTGGATCGCAGCACGTTCCTGATCGACGCCAACGGCGTACTGCGCCAGGAATGGCGCGGCGTGAAGGTGCCGGGGCATGTTGATGCCGTTTTGGCTGCCGCTCAGGCACTGAACAAGGCCTGAATACCTCAAAAAAAATCGCAGCCATGAGCTGCGATTTTTTATCTCCACCGACTTATAGCAGCGGTGATACCTCCGGCTCTTTGCGCGGCCAAGCGTCCAGCACGGCCTTGAACAGCGTCGCCAGGGGAATCGCGAAGAACACCCCCCAGAATCCCCACAACCCACCAAACAACAGCACTGCGCAGATGATCGCCACCGGGTGCAGGTTGACCGCCTCCGAGAACAGCAATGGCACCAGCACGTTGCCATCCAGCGTCTGAATGACCCCGTAGACTGCCATCAAGTAAATGAATTGATCGCTCCAGCCCCACTGGAACAGCGCAATCAGAAACACGGGCACGGTTACCACCACGGCGCCGACATAAGGCACAACCACCGAAATCCCCACCAGCAAAGCCAGCAGCGCCGCGTAATTGAGCTCAAGAACAACAAAGGCGATGTAGGTCACGCCGCCACAAATGAAGATTTCGATGACCTTGCCGCGAATGTAGTTGGCGATCTGCCGGTTCATTTCATGGGCGACCCGGGTGATCAACGCCCGCTCACGGGGCAGGTAGCCGCGCACCCACTGGCCGATCATGGTCCGGTCCTTGAGGAAGAAAAACACCAGGATCGGCACCAGCACCAGGTAGATCATGATGTTCACCAGCAACGGCAGGCTCGACAGCGAGAACGTCAGTGCCCACTGACCAAACTTGCCGATTTCGCCCCGCGCCACTTCGATGGCCCGCAGCACCTGCTCGTCGGATACCAGGTGCGGATAGCGCTCGGGCAGCAACAGCAACAGCGACTGCCATTTGGCAAGCATGCCGGGCAACTCGTTGAACAACGTGATCAGTTGGTGCCATAGCAATGGCACGACCACCACGATAAACACCAGCAACAGCCCCATGAACAACGCAAAGACCAGCCCCACCGCGACCCCACCTGGCACCCGCAGGCGCTCGAGGGTCACCACCAGCCCCTGCATCAGGTACGCCAGCACCATGCCGGCGAGCACCGGCGCCAGCATACCGCCCAGGGTCAGCACGGCGGTGAACGCAAGAATCAGCAGGACAGCCAGCACCACCGCTTCTTCATCGGAAAAATAGCGCTGGATCCAGTCGCGTAACACTTTGAACATCAATAATCCTTAGGAGCAAACACAGCCGATTTCAGGCTTTTTTCAACCAGTAGCGGTAAACACCCGCGTCATCTTCTTCACGAAGCAGGGTATGACCGGCCAATCGGGCAAAGGTGCGAAAGTCGCGCTGCGAACCCGCATCGGTGGCGATGACCTTGAGTACCGCACCACTGGCCAGCCGGTTGAGCTCCATCTTGGCCTTGAGCAACGGCAACGGGCAATTCAGGCCACTGGCGTCCAGTTCAACGTCATGCTCTAAAGCGTCGGTCATTGCATCACTCCGGGTCAGGTGGTTGAGTTGCCTAGAATATCTGGTCGCAACGTCGGTGTCCGGCTACAGTAAGGTCTTTGTCGACTAAGGCTTTGTGCATGACATTTTTGCGCCCTACCCTGCTGACGCTCGCTTGCCTGCTCGCCTCACCGGGCTTCGCCGACGACCTGCCGTCACTCGGCGACGCCAGTTCTGCCATTGTCTCACCGCAACAGGAATACCAGCTCGGCCGCGCCTGGCTGGCCATGTTGCGCAGTCAGGTTTCGCAGCTCAACGATCCGCAGCTCAAGGATTATGTGGAATCCAGCGTTTACCGACTGGTCGAGACCAGCCAGGTCACTGACCGGCGCCTGGAATTCATCCTGATCAACAGCCCGCAGCTCAACGCCTTTGCGGCGCCGGGCGGGATCGTCGGGGTGAACGGAGGTTTGTTCCTCAACGCCCAGACCGAAGGCGAATACGCTTCGGTACTGGCGCACGAATTGGCTCACTTGTCGCAGCGCCACTTTGCCCGGGGCATCGAAGCGCAACAACGCATGCAAGTACCCATGATGGCCGCATTGCTGGCCGGCATCGTGATCGCAGCCGCGGGCGCCGGTGACGCCGGGATCGCTGCCATTGCCGGTACACAGGCAGCGGCCATTCAGGAACAACGGCGGTTCTCCCGCCAGAACGAACAGGAAGCCGACCGCATCGGCATTCTCAATCTGGAAAAGGCCGGTTATGACCCCCGGTCGATGCCCACCATGTTCGAGCGCCTGGGGCGGCAGTACCGCTACGATGCCAAGCCACCGGAATTCCTGCTGACGCACCCGGTGACCGAATCGCGTATCGCCGACACCCGCAACCGCGCCGAACTGGCACCACAGGGCGGTATCGAAGACAGCATGCGTTATCAACTGATCCGCGCGCGCGTCCAGTTGATCTATGAAGAAACCCCGGGGCTCGGTGCCAAGCGCTTCCGTGCCCTGCTCGACGAAAACCCGAAAAACGACGTGGCGCGCTACGGCCTGGCAATTGCCCAGATCAAGGGCGGTCAACTGAACGAAGCACGGGAAAACCTCAAGCTGTTGCTGGCCAAGTCACCCAACGAAATCATCTACAACCTGGCTCAGGTTGACCTGGACATCACCAACAATCGCCTGGCGGACGCCCAGTCCCGGGTTGACCGGTTGATGGCCCAGTATCCTGGCAACTATCCGCTGAACCAGGTGCGCGTCGACCTGCTGCTGAAGCAGAACCGTACTGCGGATGCGGAGAAAGCCCTCGAAGGCCTGCTCAAGTCGCGCCCGGATGATCCGGACGTGTGGTATCAGGTTGCCGAGACGCGCGGCCTGTCGGGCAATATCATCGGCCTGCATCAGGCTCGCGCCGAATACTTTGCGCTGGTCGGGGACTACAAACAGGCCATTCAGCAACTGGACTTCGCCAAACGCAAGGCTGGCAGCAACTTCCCGCTGTCTTCGCGGATCGATGCACGGCAACGCGAGCTGATGGAACAGGAGCGCATGATCAAGGACATGATGGGCTGACGCCCTGGAGGCAAGAAGTCCGGACACAAAAAAACCGCCTCTTTCGAGGCGGTTTTTTATTCAACCAACAACCGGGTTATTCAGCCAGCTTGAAGGTGATGAAGCTCGCACGACCCTGACGCAGTACCCGCATCGACACCGAGCGGTTCTTTGGCAGCGCCTTGGCGATGTCCGCGAACTCCTTGGTGGAACCGATGGCCTGGTTGTTCAGGTGGGTGATCACATCACCCGGCTGCAAGCCGATCAGAGCGGCAGGACCGTCCTGCACTTCCTTGATCACCACACCACCCTTGAGGTCGTAGGTTTTCTTCTGGTCGTCAGTCAGCTCGACCACGGAAACACCGAGACGATTGCTGCTGCGCTCGATGCTGGATTTTGGCTCGGCACCCATCTCCTTGCCTTCTTCCGGAATTGCACCGACGGTCAGTTCGACATTCTTGCGCTTGCCGTCACGGATCACTTCCAGATTGGCTTTTGCACCAGCCTTCAACGCGCCAACGAGGTGCGGCAAGTCGGCCGACATAACGATTGGCTGACCGTTCATGCTCAGGATCACGTCGCCCACTTGCAAGCCACCCTTGGCAGCCGGACCATCATCCTGGATTTGGGCAACCAGCGCACCGGCCGGCTTCTCCAGACCGAACGACTCGGCCAGGTCCTTGCTCACTTCCTGAATCACGACACCCAGCCAGCCACGGCTGACCTTGCCACCGGATTTCAGCTGATTGGAAACATCCATGGCCACGTCGATCGGGATTGCAAACGACACGCCCATGAAGCCACCGGAGCGGGTATAGATCTGCGAGTTGATCCCGACCACCTCACCGTTCAGGTTGAACAGCGGGCCACCGGAGTTACCCGGGTTGATCGGCACGTCGGTCTGGATGAACGGCACATAGTTTTCGTTCGGCAGGCTGCGACCGACGGCGCTGACGATGCCTTGGGTCACTGTGTGGTCAAAGCCGAATGGCGAGCCGATCGCGACAACCCATTGGCCGGCTTTCAGGTCCTGGGATTTACCGAGCTTGAGCACCGGCAGATCCTTGCCTTCGATTTTCAGCAGCGCCACGTCGGAACGAGGATCGGTACCGATCAGCTTGGCTTTCATTTCGCTGCGATCAGCCAGGCGGACGAGGATCTCGTCAGCATCGGCGATCACGTGGTTGTTGGTCAGGATATAGCCATCGGTAGAGATGATGAAACCTGAGCCCAGGGAGGTTGCCTCGCGCTGACGGTCACGCGGTGAGCGCGATTGTGGCGGCATGCCCCGCTCGAAGAATTCGCGCAGCATTGGCGGCAAGCCTTCGAGGTCGGGCATTTGCTGGCTGACTTTGCGATCCGGCAGCTTTTGCGTGGTACTGATGTTCACGACCGCAGGCGAGGCCTGTTCGACCAGTTGCGTAAAGTCAGGCAGTTCGACCGCTTGGGCGGTGACCGCCTGACCGAGCACCAGCACGGTGGCAAAAATGGAAAAGTAGGACTTCAAGCGAGGTATCGACATACGGCTCCCGTTACGACGAGCATGGTTAAGCGATATGGAGCAAGGAACACCGGGAACAATACGCCGGTATTTTTGTTCCGGGAACAACAAACAAGGCCAGAGCCGAGGGGCTCTGACCTATAAGAAATTTACGGGATTTTTGCAAATTGAAATGCTCACGAAACATTTCGAATTCAGCTCACTGCTTGGTTGCAGCGGCATCGGTGCGCATCGAAAGCGCTATCCGTTCAGCAGTACCGACCGGTATCTCGCCGACGACGGTCACCATCATGTCGCCCTGTGTCGTGGCCAGGCGCCTGGAAACCGCAACAGTCGGGCCCAACTGAGTACGGGTGTCGGTGACTGTTGCACCATTCAACGGTTCGAGGAATACCGAAAAGCGCGTCAGGCCATCGTCATACATCAGGCTGTTGACCTGGGTCTTGGTCTCCGGATCCTTGCGAGCGGTGCTGCTGGTCAGCTCGAAGCCGGGCGGCAACCAGTCGGAACGCCAGACCTGAGCAGACTTGACGGCAGAAGCCTTGTCACTCTCGAGGTTGACCGGCTTGCAATCATTACTGGCCTGCAGGTCTTTTTCGGAAGGAACGTCGGCGGTATCCAGTTGCGTGAACTGGAAGCGCTCCAACAACCGCCCCTTGTCGTCCAGTAGCAAGGACTTCAGAGGCAGGCCGGTCTCTTTGTCCAGATGCAGTTCAAAACCGTAGCGATGCTGATCGCGGGGTGTCAGCGATACGATCACCGCCGGACGCCCGGCGACACGCGACTTGCCGATGACGGCGAGGTCATACCAATTCTTGAGCTTTTGAGGATCGAGTGCACGGGCAGCGGAGTTCGGGGAGTCCCCAAGCCCTGCTATCAGTGTGCCGCTGACGCATTGGGTTTGCCCATCAATGCGAACGACTTCCTGAGCGGAACCGTCGAGCTGGATCAATCGCTCGCGGACCTTTCCATCCTGGACGCGGTGCCAGATGTTATGGGTAGAAAAACTACCGTTACGCTCGTAGACGAAAGTACCCTGAAAGCTTTGCTGTTGCTCTGCCTGGCCCAGGCGGGTCAACCAGTCCTGGGCTTCATCGGCTTGGGCTGGAACAATGAACCAGCCGCAGAGCAGAAGCGAAAGTAGAGGTATGGCGCGCATGATCCTCCTTAACGGTTTTCCAGGCTTGCGGCACGAGCGTACGGCAGAGCGCTCTCAGTGCCTTTCAGTGCAGCCTGTTGTGCGTGTTGGCGCAAGTAACCTGGCAAACGCTGATCGTGCCAGCCTGGCTGACCTTGCAATACGCCGTTGGCCATTGGGCCAGTAGCATCCGAACTCTCATTGTAGCCTGCCAGAACGGCTGGGCCTTTTACTTGAGGAACGGCCAGTCCGGGCTGAGTGGATTGCTGGGCCAATTCGACGCCGGCGATCTCATCCTGGTTGTACAGACGTACACCGGCCAGCACCGCCAGGGTCACGGAAGCTGCGACCGCCAGACGACCCAGGCTGCGCCATGGACCACGGGAGGCTTTTGCCGGTACGGCTTCGTCAGCCAGGGCAGCAGAAACAGCTGCGGCGATGTCCAGGCGTGGAAGCAGCAGATCCTTGTGCATCACTGCCCGAGCGATCTGATAACGAGCCCAGGTATCACGGGTTTCAACATCGTCACAGGCATTCAATACCCGACGCAATTCCAATTCGTCCGCTTCGTTATCCATCACTGCGGACAGCGATTCCTGCAGGGCTTCACGACTCATGGCGTTCCTCTCTTGGCTGTCGCCGCTGTCTTTAGTTTTCCTGCAACAATGGCTGCAGGGCTTTGTCGATGGCCTCCCGGGCGCGGAAGATCCGGGAGCGCACGGTGCCTACCGGACATTGCATGACGCTCGCAATGTCCTCGTAACTCAGACCATCAAACTCACGTAAAGTTAAAGCCGTACGCAAATCTTCCGGCAGTTGCTGAATGGTTCGATGGACGGTGCCTTCGATCTCATCCCGCAGCAAGGCCCGCTCTGGCGACTCGAGATCCTTGAGGCCATGATCGCCATCGTAGAACTCTGCATCCTCGGAACTGACATCGCTATCCGGCGGCCGACGGCCGCGTGAAACCAGATAGTTTTTCGCCGTGTTGATGGCGATGCGGTAAAGCCACGTATAAAACGCGCTGTCTCCGCGAAAATTTCCAAGTGCACGGTATGCCTTGATAAAGGCTTCTTGTGCCACATCCTGGGCTTCATGGGTGTCGTGCACAAAACGCACGATCAACCCGAGAATTTTGTGCTGGTATTTCAGCACTAGCAGATCGAAAGCACGCTTGTCGCCGCGCTGAACGCGTTCGACCAGTTGCTGATCCTCTTCCTGGGTTAGCATGAACACTCCTCGATGAGCTCGGAGGAGGCTTGCAGAAGTAAACCACCAGACTTGCAAACATAGACTCGTGCTTTTCGCAAAAGTTCTCCCCCTCCAGGCAAGTTTCCTGCGGGCTCTGATTTGGCACGCACGAAAAGCGCAGCACGAGTTGACCCGGCTGCGCGGATAATCTTGTCATCGGATTCTTCAGCAAGGATCGAACTGCAATCCCGCACTGAAACCGACACTGTCCCTTGTTTCAGGCAACCTTCTATTGATCTTGGCCCTTTGGCAAAAGTTCCAAATATTTATAGCCGTGCCAACCCGACATTGTGCAACCGTGAAGGGAAAAAGACTGTTAAATCGGCGATACAGTCATTCTCGCGCCCAACGGGCAGAAAAACATCCGACGAAGTGACCGATGTTTTGGGTCACGGTAGTTTCACAATGCCATGCTAGCTCGGGTATTGTGCCGCTCCCCCCCTCTATATACTAGTGGGCTGTGCGGCTGCATCGACTCGACAGTCCAGCTGCGCCAACCCCGACCCGGGTCGCTTTGAGCGGAATCCTGAAATGAGCCAACAGTTTCAACACGATGTTCTGGTAATTGGCAGCGGTGCTGCCGGCTTGAGCCTTGCGCTGACCTTGCCCGGTCATTTGCGCATTGCCGTTCTGAGCAAGGGCAACCTCGCCAATGGCTCGACTTTCTGGGCCCAGGGCGGCGTTGCGGCCGTACTGGACGACACCGATACCGTTGAATCCCATGTCGATGACACCCTCAATGCCGGCGGCGGCCTGTGCCATGAGGACGCCGTGCGTTTTACCGTCGAGCACAGCAGGGAAGCGATTCAATGGCTGATCGACCAGGGCGTGCCCTTTACCCGCGATGAACAGTCGAGTAACGAAGACGGCGGGTTCGAGTTCCACCTCACCCGCGAGGGCGGTCACAGCCATCGGCGCATCATCCATGCCGCCGATGCCACTGGCGCTGCCATTTTCACCACCCTGCTCGACCAGGCCCGGAAACGACCGAACATCGAACTGCTGGAGCAGCGGGTTGCGGTTGACCTGATTACCGAAAAACGCCTGGGACTCGAAGGCGATCGCTGCCTCGGCGCTTATGTGCTCAATCGCGGCACCGGCGAAGTCGACACCTATGGCGCCCGTTTTGTGATCCTCGCCTCCGGTGGGGCAGCCAAGGTTTACCTCTACACCAGCAACCCTGACGGCGCCTGCGGCGATGGCATCGCCATGGCCTGGCGCTCGGGCTGCCGGGTGGCGAATCTGGAATTCAACCAGTTCCACCCTACTTGCCTGTATCACCCACAAGCCAAGAGCTTCCTGGTCACCGAAGCCCTGCGAGGCGAAGGTGCCCACCTGAAGCTGCCCAACGGCGAGCGCTTCATGCCGCGCTTCGACCCACGGGCCGAGCTGGCGCCACGGGACATCGTCGCCCGGGCGATCGACCATGAAATGAAGCGACTGGGTGTCGATTGCGTCTATCTGGACATCAGCCACAAGCCCGAAGCCTTCATCAAGACGCACTTCCCGACGGTGTACGAACGCTGCCTGGAATTTTCCATCGACATCACCAAACAACCGATTCCGGTGGTCCCGGCGGCGCACTATACCTGCGGCGGCGTGATGGTCGATCAACAGGGTCGTACCGATGTGCCGGGGTTGTATGCCATCGGCGAAACCAGCTTCACCGGCCTGCACGGCGCCAACCGCATGGCCAGCAACTCGCTGCTGGAATGTTTCGTCTATGCACGCTCGGCGGCGGCAGACATCCTTGAACAGTTGCCCCGAGTGCCGATGCCGGCCCCCCTTCCCGTCTGGGATGCGAGCCAGGTCACCGATTCCGATGAAGACGTGATCATTGCGCACAACTGGGATGAACTGCGGCGATTCATGTGGGACTACGTTGGCATCGTGCGGACCAACAAGCGTCTGCAACGGGCACAACACCGCGTGCAACTGTTGCTGGATGAAATCGACGAGTTCTACAGCAACTACAAGGTCAGCCGGGATTTGATCGAGCTGCGCAACCTGGCCCAAGTGGCCGAGCTGATGATCCTGTCAGCCATGGAGCGCAAGGAAAGCCGCGGCCTGCATTACACCCTCGATTACCCGGACATGTTGCCGGTCGCGCTGGACACTATTCTGGTGCCGCCCACCTACGTCGGCTGAATTTGAGCCGGACCCGCAGGCGTCGGTGCACATCCGCCGCCTGCGCATCCCGGGGCACGCAAATGGCCCTGACCCGGCGCTCGCCACGCAGTCGGAAACGCAGTACCACCACCAACGGCAGCGCCAGGCTGTCCGGCCTCAGTTGCACGGGCTGCCAACCCCTGGCCCGACTCCACAACTGCCAGCCATCGGCATCACGCCGCAAACCGCAAAATGCCTGAGGGTGGGTCAGCAGGATTTGCCGGGGCAACAGCCAGACTCCATGAACCACGCACAGCAGGACGCCGAGCGCGCTGGCCCAGACCGGAATCGACAGTAAAAACAAAGAACCCAACGCGAACAGCTGGGCCAGAAGATACGCCGCCAGCAACTGCCGTGAGGCATGCCAGCGGCATTCGAAGCCGTTACTTGGGCTGGACACGATCCAGGATCATGCGAACCATGCGTTGCAGCTCGGGATCTTCCGATTCGCTGCGTTCCATGAACCAGCCGAACATGTCCTGGTCCTCACTCGTCAGCAGTCGGACGTACAACGCGCGATCCACTTCGTTGAGCGTTGCGTAAACCTCTTTCGTGAACGGTACCAGCAACACGTCAAGCTCAAGCATGCCACGGCGGCTGTGCCAAAAGAGGCGGTTCAGTTCAACATCTTCGACCATGGAGCGCTCCTCAAATAGGCCGCAAGTATACAGGCCCGCGCCCGGTCGAACAGTCGGCTTTGGTCGGGCATTGCGAGCCTTTGTTAACTACCCATTTCGCAGGCGGCCCCTTATGATGTCCACCAGACTTTTTACCCTGCGATGACCCATGGCCGATTCTGCTTTTTTCTGCACCCTTTCTCATGAAGGTGTTCTCGCGGTCCGCGGCGCGGACGCCAGCAAATTCCTGCAAGGCCAATTGACCTGCAACCTCAACTACCTGAGCGATTCCCGGGCCAGCCTCGGTGCGCGTTGCACGCAAAAAGGCCGGATGCAATCGAGTTTCCGCATCCTGCTCGAGGGTGACGGCGTGGTCCTGGCCATGGCCACCGAATTGCTCGAACCGCAACTGGCGGACCTGAAAAAATACGCGGTGTTTTCCAAGTCGAAACTGACCGACGAAAGTGCCGCCTGGATCCGCTTCGGCGTTGACCATGGCGACGCCGCACTGGTCAGCCTCGGCCTGGACCTGTCGGCAGAAACCGACAGCGTCGTGCGCAACGACGGGCTGATCGCCATCCGTGTCTCGCCTGAACGCGCAGAACTGTGGGTCGCCGCCGGTCAAGCCGATGCGGTCAAAGGCAAGCTATCGGCTGTGCTGAGCGAGGGCGATCTGAATCAATGGCTGCTGGGCCAGGTCCGCGCAGGGATCGGCCAGGTCTTGCCCGGCACCCGCGAGCTGTTCATCCCGCAGATGCTCAACCTGCAAGCGGTCGGCGGCGTGAGCTTCAAGAAAGGTTGCTACACCGGGCAGGAAATCGTTGCGCGGATGCAGTACCTGGGCAAACTCAAGCGCCGCCTGTATCGCCTGCAGCTGGCTGCTGGCGAATTGCCTGAACCGGGTACCCCGCTGTTTTCCCCGACCCACGGCAGCTCCATCGGTGAAGTGGTGCTGGCTGCCCGCGCCGGACAGAACATTGAACTCCTGGCTGTGTTGCAAGCCGAAGCAGCAGAAGGTGGAGACATCCACCTGGGCGCCCTCGAAGGGCCGTCCTTGCAGCTGCTCGACCTGCCTTATGAACTGGACCGCGACCGCGAAATCCAGCAATAACGGCAGCACTTGGCGCGACACCTAGAGAGACTAAATGAGCAAGCTGGCGGAAAAGGTCCAACAGGATTTGGTTGAGGCCATCAATAACGATGACCTGGTTCTGCCAACGTTACCGGAAGTGGCCCTGCAGATTCGCAAAGCCGCGGAAAACCCGGAAGTCAGCGTCAGTACCCTGAGCAAAGTGATCGGCCGTGATACCGCGCTGTCAGCACGTCTGATCAAAGTGGTCAACAGCCCACTGTTGCGCGCGGCCCAGGAAGTGACCGACCTGCATACCGCGATCACCCGCCTGGGTATCAACTACAGCTGTAACCTGGCGATCGGCCTGGTCATGGAGCAGATTTTCCATGCCCGCTCTGACGTGGTGGAGCAGAAGATGCGCGATGTCTGGCGTAAAAGCCTGGAAATCGCCGGCGTCAGCTACGCCTTGTGCCGCCGCTACACCCGACTCAAGCCCGATCAGGCGGCACTTGGCGGGCTGGTGCACCAGATCGGCGTGCTGCCGATCCTGACGTACGCCGAAGATCACTATGAGCTGCTGTCCGACCCGGTCAGCCTCAACCATGTGATCGACCGGATTCATCCGCTGATCGGCGAAAAACTGCTCAAGGTCTGGGATTTTCCCGACATGCTGGTGCAAGTGCCGCGGTTATACCTGAACTTCAAGCGCCAGTCCGCGCAGGTCGACTATGTGGATCTGGTGCAGGTGGCCAGCCTGTATTGCCTGCAGGAAACCGATCACCCGCTCGCCCGTGCCGACGCGTTGATTGTACCGGCCTACAAGGCACTCGGAATCGACTTTGACGACAAGGCGATGTGCGCCGATCTGGAAGAAACGCGCACGATGTTTTACTGATCAATGTGGCGAGGGGGCTTGCCCCCGTTGGGCTGCGAAGCTGCCCCAAAACCTGCGACCGTGTAAGCCAGGCACACCGCATAGTCAGGATTTACGACTGCTGCGCAGCCGAACGGGGGCAAGCCCCCTCGCCACAGTGGGAATATTCATTCTCCCGCAACAAAACTCACCCGCACCTTCAACCCTGCGCGCTCACCGTCATGCAGGCTGATCTGCGCCAGATGTGCGCGGCAGATCTCACCGACAATCGCCAAACCCAATCCGGAACCGGCCACTTGCTGATTGCGTCGGTAAAAACGCTCGAACACCCGATCGCGCTCCTCAAGAGGAATACCAGGGCCATCATCTTCGACTTCCAGCACGGCGGGCGCCGAGACCCGCAGAATCACGTTGCCCCCCGGCGGCGTGTGGGCCAGTGCGTTATCCACCAGATTGCTCAGCAGTTCGTTCAACAACGTCGGCTCGCCCCGCAGCCAGACCGATTCATCCGCCTCCAGCGCCAGCGCGATACCACGCTTGTGGGCCAACGGCGCCATGGCCATGCCCAGCTCCCGGGCCAATTGACTCAGGTCGAGTAACTGCGCGCCGCCCTCGGCAATCGCCCGGGCGCCATTTTCGACCCGTGCCAGGGAAAGCAACTGATTGGCCAGGTGGGTCAAGCGATCAGTGCCTTGGGCGGCGGTTTCCAGCGTGCTGCGCCAGGTTTCGGGCTCGGCCGAGCGCATGCCCAACTCCAGGCGCGCCTTGAGCGCCGCCAGCGGCGTGCGCAGTTCGTGGGCGGCATCGGCGATGAATTGCGCCTGCTTCTCGAACTGCCCGCGCAAGCGCTCGGTAAAGTGATTGAGCGCGCGCACCAGTGGCCACAATTCGCGCTGCACTTCCACCAGCGGCAAGGGGCGCAGATCGTCCGGCTGGCGCTCTTCCACTGCCGTGCGCAAGCGCTCCAGCGGGCGCAACGCGGCACTCACTGCGAACCACACCAACATCAAGGCCCCACCCGCCAGCATGCCCAGGCGCAGCAAAGTATCTGTCGCCAGGCTACGGGCCATGCTCACCCGCGCTTCATCGGTTTCCGCCACGCGAATTTCCGCCATGCCGTTCATGTTCGGCTCGCTCACGGGTTTGAGCAGGCTCACCACGCGCACGTTCTGCCCGCGGTATTGGGCGTTGTAGAAACGTGCCAGCGCCGGATAGTCATCGGTGCGCGGCGTTCCCGGCGGTGGCGCCGGCAGGTTTTCGTACCCGGAAATCAGCTTCTGATTGATGTCGTTGACCAGGTAGAAAATCCGCCCGGCACTGTCGTAGGCAAACGTATCGAGGGCCACGTAGGGCACGTCGGCACTCAGGGTGCCGTCGCGCTGGGACACGCCGGCGGCGATGGTTCGCGCCGAGGCCAGCAGGGTCCGGTCATAGGCCGTGTCGGCAGCTTCGCGCCCGTTCCAGTAGGCGCTCAACCCACTGGCCAGCATCAACACCACCAGCAGCAGCGCCAGGTTCCACAGCAACCGCCAGCGCAGGCTGCTGGGCTTATGCATCGCGGCTTTCCAGCAAATAACCGAGGCCGCGGAAGGTCACGATGGCGACCGGCTGGCCGTCGAGTTTCTTGCGCAGGCGGTGCACGTAGATTTCGATGGCATCGGGGCTGGCCTCTTCATCGAGACCGAACACTTGCGATGCCAGTTGCTCCTTGCTCATGACCCGACCGGGGCGCGCGATCAGGGCTTCGAGTACGGCCTGCTCACGGGAGGTCAGGGTCAGCAATTCTTCGCCGAGGGTGAAACGCCGGGTTTCCAGGTCATAAGCCAGCACACCGCAACGCTGAATGCGCTCACCGCCCAGCACACTGCGGCGCAACAAGGCTTTGACCCGGGCTTCGAGTTCGGTCAGTTCGAACGGCTTGGCCAGGTAGTCGTCGGCGCCGAGGTTCAGGCCGTGGACCCGATCCTTGACGTCGCTGCGGGCGGTCAACATCAACACCGGCAGGTTCTTGCCCCGCGCCCGCAAACGCGCCAGCACTTCGAAACCATCCATGCGCGGCAATCCGACATCGAGGATCGCCATGGCGTATTCCTCGCTGCCCAGCGCCAGGTCGGCTGCTACGCCATCGTGCAGAACGTCCACGGTCAGCCCGGTGCTCTTGAGCGCCTGGGCAACACTTTCGGCGAGCTGCAAATGGTCTTCGACGAGCAGGACACGCATGGATCTTTACCTCATTGCGGGATGGTCGACGCCATTCTCTGGCGCGAAGTTTACAGCCGCAACCGCCGCTGTGAAGCCCGAAAACCGTGAAAGTCAGCTGAAAGGTTAGCGAAAGGTTAGCCCGTTACAGTCCAGCCACGGACAGTTTCGACTGCCGTCGCTGCAGCCACACAGCGATACGAAAAACGCCTCGAAGCGTTTTCGACAAATAAGAACAATAAACGGAGTAAGTCATCCATGCAGTCCCTGCAGACCCAGGCTATCGCGCCTGCCCGCCTCTCCCGTTTCAGCCACACTGCGCTTGCCAGCGCTGCCGCCCTTGCCGGTTTTTCACCGTTAAGCCAGGCCGCATTCTTCGAAGACAGCTCGGCCACTTTCGAAACCCGCAACATGTACTTCAATCGCGATTTTCGTGACGGTACCAGTGCCCAACAGTCCAAGCGTGACGAGTGGGCCCAAGGCTTTATGCTCAACCTGAAATCAGGCTACACCGACGGTACCGTGGGGTTCGGTGTCGATGCGCTGGGCATGTTGGGGGTCAAGCTCGACTCGAGCCCGGACCGTACCGGTACCGGCCTGCTGCCGACCGACGATGGACGAGCCGTCGACGAATACTCCAAGCTCGGCCTGACCGGCAAAGTGAAGATCTCCGCCAGCGAGCTGAAGATCGGCACCCTGATTCCGGAACTGCCGATCCTCAAGCCCAACGACGGGCGCATCCTGCCGCAGACCTTTGAAGGCGGCATGCTGACCTCCAAAGAGATCAAGAACCTGACCTTCACCGGCGGGCGTCTGGATAAAGCCAAGGACCGCGACAGCACCGACTTCGAGGACATTGCCCTCAACAACAAGAACAGCCGCTTCGCCGGCACCGTGGCGGGTGACCACTTTGACTTTGGCGGCCTGGACTACAAGTTCACCGACAAGATCACTGGCAGCTATCACTTCGCGCAACTCGGTGAAGTCTACAACCAGCACTTTCTCGGGTTGATCGCCTCACAGCCCTTCGGCCCCGGCACCTTTGGCACCGACCTGCGGTTTGCCATCAGTGACGACCAGGGCGAGGCCCGTGGCGGCAAGATCGACAACAAATCCCTCAACGGCCTGGTGAGTTACGCCTTGAGCGGGCACAAGCTCAGCGCGGGCTACCAGCACATGTCCGGCGACAGCGCGTTTCCGTATGTGGATGGCGCCGACCCGTACCTGGTGAACTTCGTGCAGATCAACGACTTTGCCGGGGCCGAAGAACGCTCCTGGCAAGCGCGTTATGACTTCGACTTCGTCACCCTCGGCGTCCCTGGCCTGACCTTCATGAGCCGTTACGTGAGCGGTGACAACATCAAGCTCAAGAACGGTGACGAAGGCAAAGAATGGGAACGCAACTCCGAGATTAAATATGTTGTACAAAGCGGCGCGCTCAAGGATGTCGCCGTGCGCCTGCGTAATGCCACTTACCGTTCCAACTACTCCGCTCGCGATGCCGATGAAGTGCGTCTGCTGGTGAGCTACAGCGTTGCCCTTTGGTAATTCAGTACGTCGATAACAACAACTCCCAAGGAGACTTGAATGAACCTGTCAATGCGTAAACTAGCCCTCGCCGCCAGCGTCCTGCTGTTCACCGGCCAAGCGCTTGCCGAACCCAAACGCCCGGAATGCATCGCCCCGGCCTCGCCCGGCGGTGGTTTCGACCTGACCTGCAAACTGGCGCAAAGCGCGCTGGTCAACGAAAAACTGCTGACCAAACCGATGCGCGTGACCTACATGCCTGGCGGTGTCGGCGCGGTGGCGTACAACGCGGTAGTCGCCCAGCGTCCGGCCGATGCCGGCACCCTGGTGGCCTGGTCCAGTGGTTCTTTGCTGAACCTGGCCCAAGGCAAGTTCGGTCGGTTCGATGAAACCAACGTGCGCTGGCTGGCCGCCGTTGGCACCAGCTATGGCGCCATCGCGGTGAAAAGCGATTCGCCCTACAAGACCCTCGACGACCTCGTTCAGGCACTGAAGAAAGATCCGAGCAAAGTGGTGATCGGTTCCGGCGGCACCGTCGGTAGCCAGGACTGGATGCAAACCGCGCTGATCGCGAAGGCTGCCGGGATCAACCCCCGTGACCTGCGTTACGTTGCCCTCGAAGGTGGCGGCGAGATTGCCACCGCCCTGCTCGGCGGCCACATCCAGGTCGGCAGCACCGACATTTCCGACTCCATGCCGCACATCCAGAGCGGCGACATGCGCCTGCTGGCGGTGTTCGCCGACAAGCGCCTGGACGAGCCGGAAATGAAGGACATTCCGACAGCCCGCGAGCAAGGCTATGACATCGTCTGGCCGGTAGTGCGCGGCTTCTACCTCGGGCCAAAAGTCAGCGACGAAGACTATGCCTGGTGGAAAGCGGCCTTCGACAAACTGCTGGCTTCCGAAGACTTCGCCAAGTTACGCGATCAGCGCGAGCTCTTCCCGTTCGCCATGACCGGCCCGGAACTGGACACCTACGTTAAGAAGCAGGTTGCGGACTACAAAGTGCTGGCCAAAGAGTTCGGCCTGATCCAGTGATCGTCTCTGTCTAGCGGCTGCGGCTCCGTTTGGCGGAGCCGCAGCACAGGAGTTCCCCATGCTCTTACAACGCATTTTTGCTTCGGTGCTGTTGCTGGTCTGTCTCGGCCTGGCACTGATGGCGTGGCCGTACCAAGCGGCTTTTTCCTACGAACCGGTGGGGCCTCGGGCCTTTCCATTGCTGATGCTCGGCCTGATGGGCTCGGCGCTGTTGTACATGGTGTTCCGTCCGGCACCGATCAAGCACAGCGCTGACGAGCCGCCACTGGATCGCGAAACCCTGACCAAGATCGGCATCTGTGTGGTGCTGTTGCTGGTGTTCGCCGGCACCTTCGAACCCCTGGGTTTCATCGTCGCCAGCATCCTGATCGGCGTGCCCATGGCCCGCCTGTATGGCGGTCGCTGGGTGCCAAGCATCGTGATCATCAGCCTGATGGCCGTCGGCCTCTACCTGCTGTTCGACAAGTTGATGGACGTGCCGCTGCCGCTTGGCGTGCTCGACGTTCTGGAGAACTGATATGGATACTCTTGGCTATTTGGGTCAGGGTTTCGGCGTCGCGCTGAGCCCGTACAACCTGGTGACCGCACTCTGCGGCACCCTGATCGGCACCGTAGTCGGCCTGTTGCCGGGCCTGGGGCCGATCAACGGCGTGGCACTGTTGATCCCGATCGCATTCGCCCTCGGCCTGCCACCGGAGTCGGCACTGATCCTGCTGGCGGCGGTGTACCTGGGATGCGAATACGGCGGCCGGATCAGCTCGATCCTGCTGAACATCCCGGGCGAAGCGTCCACCGTGATGACCACCCTCGACGGTTACCCGATGGCCCGCAAAGGCCTGGCCGGTGTAGCACTGTCGCTGTCGGCATGGAGCTCGTTCATCGGTGCCTTCATCGCGACCTGCGGCATGGTGCTGTTCGCCCCGCTGCTGGCGAAATGGGCAATTGCCTTCGGCCCGGCGGAATATTTCGTGCTGATGGTGTTTGCGATTGTCTGCCTCGGCGGCATGGCCGGTGACCGTCCACTGAAGACGTTCATCGCGGCGCTGATCGGTCTGTTCCTGTCGACCGTCGGCATCGACGCCAACAGCGGTGTGTATCGCTTCACCGGGGACAACATCCACCTGACTGACGGCATCCAGTTCGTCGTGCTGGTGCTGGGCCTGTTCTCCATCAGCGAAATCCTCCTGCTGCTGGAAAAAACCCACCACGGCCAGGAAGCGGTGAAAGCCACGGGCCGCATGATGTTCAACTTCAAGGAAGCGGCGTCGGTGTTCGTGGTGAACATCCGTTGCGGCGTATTGGGTTTCATCATGGGCGTGTTACCGGGTGCCGGTGCGACCCTGGCCAGTGCCGTGGCCTACATGACCGAAAAACGCATCGCCGGTGCAAAGGGTACATTCGGCCAGGGTGACATGCGCGGCCTCGCGGCGCCGGAAACCGCCATCGGTGGCGCAGCTTGCGGTGCGCTGGTGCCGATGCTGACCCTCGGCGTTCCAGGTTCGGGCACCACGGCGGTGATGATCGGCGCCCTGTCGCTGTACAACATCACTCCGGGTCCGCTGCTGTTCCAACAGCAACCGGACATCGTCTGGGGCCTGATCGCTTCGTTGTTCATCGCCAACGTGATGCTGGTGATCCTCAACATCCCGATGATCCGCATCTTTACCCGCATCCTCGCCGTGCCGAACTGGGCGCTGGTGCCGGTGATCGCGATCATTACCGGGATTGGTGTCTACGCGGTGCACGCGACAACGTTCGACCTGTTCCTGATGATCGGCATCGGCATCTTCGGTTATATCCTGCGCAAGCTGGACTTCCCGCTGTCGCCGGTATTGCTGGGTTTCATCCTCGGCGGCTTGATGGAACAGAACCTGCGCCGCGCCCTGTCGATTTCCAACGGTGCGCTGGAAATCCTCTGGTCGAGCCCGATCACCTTCGGTTGCTGGGTGCTGACGGCGATCATGCTGCTGATGCCGCTCATCCGCATCTGGCGCAAACGTTCGGCCGCGCAACGCGTTATCGCCGATGTCTGATCGGTCCCCCCTCAAACTCTGGTGGGGAACCCCGCTGGTCGGCCTGCTTGGCGGTTTCCTCGCCAGCCAGGTCGGCTGGCCTTTGCCGTGGATGGTCGGCTCGTTGCTGGCGATCATCCTCGTGCGTTGTCTGACACCCTGGCAATTGGCCGAAATCCCTGGCGGTCGCAAGTGCGGCCAGTGGATCGTCGGTATCGGTATCGGCCTGCATTTCACTCCAGTGGTGATGGAGCAGGTACTCAGTCATTTCGGTCTGATCTTCTTCGGTGCGTTGGTCACCAGCCTGTCGGCGGTTGTCGGCGTGTGGCTGATGCGCCGCACCGGTGAAGATCGCGCCACGGCGTTCTTTTCCAGCATGCCCGGCGGTTCCGGGGAGATGGTCAACCTCGGCGCCCGCAATGGCGCGGTGCTCAGCCGTGTGGCGGCGGGGCAGAGTTTGCGGGTGTTGGTGGTCGTGCTGTGCGTACCGGCAGCCTTCAAGTATTTGTTGGGCGACGGTGCGCCGATTTCCCACGTCGGCAGCATCGATTGGCGCTGGCTGGCGGTGTTGTTCCCCGCTGGTGCTTTGGCTGCCTGGATCTGGGAACGCCTGCGTCAACCCAACCCCTGGCTGTTCGGGCCGTTGCTGGTCAGCGCGGCAGTCAGCATCGGCTGGGATCTGCACATCGGTTTGCCCAATGGCGGTAGCCAGATTGGCCAATGGTTGATCGGTAGCGGTCTGGGCTGTCACTTCAACCGGCAGTTTTTCCGGCGTGCGCCATCGTTCATGGGGCGTACCTTGATCGGCACAGTGTTGACCATGTTGATCGCCACGGTGGCGGCATTGGGTTTGAGTGCGCTGACCCATCTGGATCTGCGTTCACTGACATTGGGCATGATGCCGGGCGGTATTGCCGAGATGAGCCTGACGGCGGAAACCCTGCAACTGTCGGTGCCGCTGGTGACGGCGATGCAGGTGATGCGCTTGTTGTTTGTGCTGTTTCTGGCGGAGCCGTTGTTCAAGTATTGGAACCGGCAGCCGGATTCAGTCTGAAAAATCTGTGGCGAGGGAGCTTGCTCCCGCAGGGCTGCGAAGCAGCCCCTCTTTCCACATCCAGTTTCTTCAGGCGCACCGCATATGCAAGCTTTACGGCTGCTACGCAGCCGAGCGGGAGCAAGCTCCCTCGCCACAAAGACCCGTCCGGTCAATCATCAAACCGGCGGCAACCGCCACTCGATCGGCGTCTCGCCATTCTGCTCCAGAAACTTGTTGGTGCGGCTGAAGTGCCCGCAACCGAGGAAGCCGCGATAGGCCGACAGCGGTGACGGGTGCACCGAGGTCAGCACCAGATGCTTGGTGGCATCGATCAGCTTCTGCTTACTCTGGGCATGGGCGCCCCACAGCATGAACACCAGGTGCGATTGCTGTTGGCTGACAACTTCAATGACTCGATCAGTGAAAAACTGCCAGCCCTTGTCCTTGTGCGCATTGGCGTTGGCGCGTTCGACGGTCATGGTGGTGTTGAGCATCAACACGCCCTGATCGGCCCAGCTCTGCAGGTAGCCATGGTTGGGGATGTCGATGTTCAGGTCGCGCTTGAGTTCTTTGTAAATGTTCACCAGCGACGGCGGCGCCGGCACGCCCGGTTGCACCGAGAAGCACAAGCCATGGGCCTGGCCCGGGCCGTGATAAGGGTCCTGACCGAGGATCACCACCTTGACCTTGTCCAGCGGCGTTGAATTCAGCGCATTGAAGATCATCGGCCCCGGCGGATAGATCTCCTTGCCGGCCGCCCGCTCCTGTTGCAGGAAGTTTCGCAACTCTGCCATGTAGGGCTGGTCGAACTCGGCACGCAGTGCCTCCTTCCAGCCCGGTTCGAGTTTGATACGGTCGTCAGCAGTCATGGTTACATCCGGCAAAAACAATGGGGCGAACCCTAGGAAAGCGCATCACGCTTGTCAATTGATCTGATGCAGATCCGGCACTTTCCCACACAGCGATCATACTTAACCCTCAAATTCCCGATCGAGGTCACGATGAATCTGCACTTCGAAGAACTCACCGGCACCGACGGCGCACGCATCGGCATCGCCAGCCTGGATGCCGAAAAATCCCTGAACGCCCTGTCCCTGCCGATGATCAACGCCCTGCGCGACCGCCTGGAGGCCTGGGCCAAGGACCCGCAGATCGTCTGCGTCCTGTTGCGCGGCAATGGCGCCAAGGCCTTTTGCGCCGGCGGCGAAGTGCGCAGCCTGGTGGAAGCCTGTCGCGTCCATCCGGGCGAGGTACCGCCACTGGCTGCGCAGTTTTTTGCCGCGGAATATCGCCTGGACTTCAAACTTCATACCTACCCGAAACCGCTGATCTGCTGGGGCCACGGCTATGTGCTCGGCGGCGGCATGGGTCTATTGCAAGGGGCAAGCACCCGCATCGTCACGCCGAGCAGCCGCCTGGCCATGCCCGAGATCAGCATCGGCCTGTACCCGGACGTTGGCGCCAGTTGGTTTCTGTCGCGCCTGCCCGGCAAGCTCGGGTTGTTCCTGGGCCTGACCGGGGCGCACATGAACGGCCGCGATGCCATCGACCTGGACCTGGCCGATCGTTTCCTGCTCGATGAGCAGCAGCCGGAATTGATCGAAGGCCTGTTGCAATTGAACTGGCAGGAACAGACACCGATGCAGCTCAACAGCCTGCTCAAGGCCTTGCAGCAGGAAGCCGTGGCACAGATGCCCGAAGCCCAGTGGCTGCCGCGCCGCCAGCAGATCGACGAGCTGCTGGATGTCAGCGACGTGCGTTGCGCCTGGAAGGCCATCAGCGCCTTGCGCGATCACACCGACCTGTTGCTGAGCCGCGCAGCCAGGACCCTGAGCGAAGGCGCGCCGCTGACCGCTCATCTGGTGTGGGAGCAGATCATCCGTGCCCGGCACCTGTCGCTGGCCGAAGTCTTCCAGATGGAATACACCCTGAGCCTCAACTGCTGTCGGCATCCGGAATTCAGCGAAGGCGTACGTGCCCGGTTGATCGACAAGGACCAGAAGCCGCACTGGCACTGGCCGGACATCAACAACGTGCCGGACGCGGTGGTAGAGGCGCATTTTCACAAGGCGTGGGAAGGTCGGCATCCGCTGGCGGATTTGTCCGAATACTGAAGTCCGGGCATAAAAAATGTGGGAGCGAGCATGCTCGCGAAGGCGTCGTCTCAGAAACATTGATGTTGACTGAGACTCCGCCTTCGCGAGCAAGTCGAATCGTCGCACCGCCGCTCCCACATTAGTGCTGTGTTCTATGTAAAACTAGCGGTGGTTACCCCGCCAGTTGTGATCGCCGCGCTGGTCGCGCCAGTCATGGCCTCGATTGTCATTGTTCCAGCCCCCGCGGTTACGGCCGTCCCAGCCATGGTCCTGATGCATCCGGTAGTCGCCCCGATATGGCTGGTAATAGCGTGGGGACGGTTGATACATCCGCGGCTGCGAGTAATAACGCGGTGTCGGCTGGTAATACCGCGCTGGTGGCATGTAATACCGAGGCTGCGGCGTGTAGTAACCATTGGAATAGTAGGAACTCCCCCCGCTGTAATAGGTTGGCGATGGCGAGGTATAGACCTCGGAACTGTAGTAACTGCCTCCTTCGTCGTAGTAAGGCACGCACCCACCAAGGGACAATCCCAACATCGCTAGCAAAAGAATTCGGCGCAGCTTTTTTTGACAGAGCATGGCGGCCTCCTGGACCGCGGGCAAGCCACACCAGCGACGCTGGCAGGCGACAGTCAAATGTTCGGTGACTGTCGAAATATCAGACACCGAATTCGGAATCTGGTGCGCCCTTGAAACAAGTAGAAACATCTGACCGATGAAAGGTTTTTCATCCATTCATGCCCTGATTAACGGTGACCACCGCGATATCCACCGCCATGATATCCACCGCCGTGATACCCCCCACCGTGATAGCCGTGCCCACCGTAGTAATAGGAGCGATAACCACCGTAATAACGCGGACCGTAGTAACCGTAGTAATAGGGCGAGTAGTAGCCGGGGTAGTAATAAGATCCCCCGTAGGGGTCAGCAGGACCGTCGTAGTAGTAGCAACCAGACAATCCGAGACCGAGCACTGCACCAAACAACAATCGACGTAACATGGCGGCCTCCGTAAAGACCTGTGACAGCAGTCGGCACACACCGACTGATACCTGTTTTGACTGGCAATCCCCTGCCAAGTGCGACGTTGCACCTGCCTTCTGATCAGCGGCGGACAGCGTACGAGCACCATCAAAAGACCGTCTCGCTCCCACAAGGACCACGCGCAACCTCCGTGGAACATAGGAACGACCATTCGCGGCGCACATGGAGCAGTTATTTCCCGGCTGTACCCTTAGAATGCATGCCATCGGATGACTGCCAATGGAACTGCCATGCCGCTTCGCTCGCCGCTGTACTCTCAACGTTCGTTGGTGCTCACGCTGGTCGCGTTGCTGGGCGCAGGTTTCCTCGCCACCTCCTTTCTCAGTTACTTCGCCTCTCGGGCATCGATCCGCGACAACATCGTCAACACCGAACTGCCGCTGACGTCAGACACGGTCTACTCGGAAATCCAGAAAGACCTCGTCAGGCCGATCCTGATTTCCTCGATGATGGCCCGCGACACCTTCATGCGCGACTGGGTGGTCAACGGTGAAAAAGACTCCGACCAGATGACCCGTTACCTCAACGAGGTCATGACCCACTACGGCGCCTACACCGCGTTCTTCGTCTCCAACACCAGCCTGACCTACTACCACGCCAAGGGTGTGCTCAAGCAGGTCAAGACCACCGAACCCCGCGACGCCTGGTACTTCCGCGTGCGGGACATGAAGGATCCGTACGAGATCAACGTCGACCCGGACCTCGCCAACAAAGACAACCTGACCTTCTTCATCAACTACAAGGTCTACGACTACAACAGCCGATTCATCGGCGCGGCCGGGGTTGGCCTGACCGTCGACGCAGTGATCAAGCTGATCGACAAGTACCAGCAGCGCTATCAACGCAGTGTGTTTTTCGTCGACAACTTCGGACGCCTGGTGCTCACCGGCGCCGAAGGGGGTCCGCAGGGTGCGCACATCGGGCAGAAACTCAGCGAACTCGACAGCATGAAAGACCTGCTCAGCCGGCTGCCAAAACCCCACAGCGGCAGCTATGAATACTCCGTGCAGGGCCAGGGGCATTTCCTCAACGTGCGGTTTATCCCGGAGCTGAACTGGTACCTGTTCGTCGACAAACGCGAAGACAGCGCCCTCGGTGAAATCCGCCAGTCGCTGTACCTCAACCTGCTGATCTGCCTGCTGGTCACCTTGATCGTGCTGGCCCTGCTCAACCGGGTGATCAAACGCTATCAGGACAAGATCCAGGCCCAGGCCATCCTCGACAGCCTGACCGAACTGCCCAACCGTCGCGGCTTCGACCTGCTGGCCGCACAGGCCATGCAAGAAGCCCGGCGCGAGCCCAAGCCGCTGACCGCCTTGCTGCTGGACCTCGACCACTTCAAGGCACTGAACGACACCTACGGCCACCTGGCCGGCGACCAGGTACTGATCGGTTTCGCCAGGGATCTGGAAAGTTGCCTGCGGCACTCCGACATCGTCTGCCGCTGGGGCGGTGAGGAGTTCATCGTGCTGCTCAAGGACACCGACGGTAAGACCGGTCTGATGATTGCCGAGAAAATTCGTCAGCACGTGGAACAACAGCGCTATGCCTACAACGGCAAAGCCTTGCAACTGACGGTGAGCATCGGCCTCACCACCCTACAGCCCGATGACACCTTGCACAGCCTGCTGTCGCGGGCGGATCATGCGATGTACCGGGCCAAGCAAAGTGGCCGTAACCGAACCTGCGTGGAAATGTCTCACTCCGTTCATGAACCAGCCTGACCTCTGCCCCGCCTGCGGCGCCCCCAACGACTGCACCCTGGCCGATCCGCGAACCGCTGACCGCGCCTGCTGGTGCTACGGCGTCAGCATCGACCCTGCCGTGCTCCAGGCGCTGCCGGAGGAACTGCGCGACGCCTCATGCCTGTGCCCGCGCTGTGCCGAGGTCGAGGCGCAGTTGCAAGCAGCGTCCGGGTCGATCAAGTAAGATGCGCGCCCCTTTCCTTACCGATCCTTAAGTCATGCGTGTCGACCGTTTCCTCAGCAACCTGCCGTGCTTCAACCGCAAGCAGGTGCGCCTGTTGCTGGTGGAAAAACGCGTCAGGGTTGACGGAAAAATCGTCAGCGACCCGCACACTGAAGTCCGCGAATTCAGCCGCGTCGAAGTCGACAACGAGGTGCTGCAAGTCGGCAAACCCCTGCGCCACTTCATGCTGCACAAGCCCGCCGGCTGCGTCAGCGCCACCCGGGATCCGCAGCACCCGACCGTGCTCGATTTGATCCATGAACCGGATAAGGACGAATTGCACATCGCCGGACGCCTGGATTTCAATACCACCGGCCTGATGCTGATCACCAACGACGGCAGCTGGTCGCGGCGCCTGACCCAACCGCAGACCAAACTGCCCAAGGTCTATTACGTCGAAACCGAGCAGGACATCGGCCCCGAATACGCGATCACCTTCAGCCAAGGGCTGTACTTCGCCTTCGAAGACCTCACCACGCAACCGGCCGGGCTAGAGCTGCTCGGGCCAAAATGCGCACGCCTGAGCATCGTCGAAGGCCGCTATCACCAGGTCAAGCGCATGTTCGGCCACTTCAACAACAAGGTGATGCGCCTGCATCGCGAACGCATGGGGCCGCTGGAGCTCGACGACGCGTTGAAACCGGGCGAATACCGCCTACTGAGCACTGAAGAGATCGGATCGATCTAAGCCAGCGACCGCTCAGCAGAAGTTGTCGAACAATTTACCAATGGCACTTGCGCGATGACGTGACCCCTGCTTGAATCAGGACGTCGGCCGAAATGTGACCGACGAGTCACCACATACTTCTAAGAAACTTTTTGCCGGTAGGAACCCATGGGTTCCGGCCTCATCCGGCAGACTGCCCGCCAATAACAATACCCGTCGACCGGACTGCAATGGATCGACATGGGCCTCTCAAATTCCAGGCGTATGCCTACCTGTCACAAAGCTCGTGCAATCTCTATTGCGCGCATACCCGCTTGCCAGGAGTCTTATGACATGAGGCCAGAAATCGCTGTGCTGGATATACAGGGTCAGTATCGGGTTTACACGGAGTTCTATCGCGCAGACGCCGCAGAGAAGACCATTATCTTGGTCAACGGCTCGATGGCCACGACTGCGTCGTTTGCACAAACCGTGAAAAACCTCCATCCGCAGTTCAACGTCGTCTGCTACGACCAGCCCTACGCGGGCCGGTCAAAAGCCCACAACCTGCATGAAAAGATGCTCACCAAGGAAATCGAAGGGCAGATCCTTCTTGAGCTGATCGACCACTTCGCCGCCGAACACGTGCTGTCGTTTTCCTGGGGCGGTGCGGCGACCATGATGGCGTTGTCGCAACGGCCACGGCGCATCGAAAAAGCCGTGATCAGCTCGTTCTCCCCGGTGATCAACGCGCACATGCTCGACTACCTCGAGCGCGGCGTCGAACACCTGGGCAACCTGGACCGCGACCGGGTCGGGCACCTGGTGAACGACACCATCGGCAAACACCTGCCGTCGTTGTTCAAGCGCTTCAACTATCGCCACGTCAGCTCCCTGGCCGAACATGAGTACGGGCAGATGCACTTCCACATCAGCGACGTGCTGCACAGCGACCGCCAGTGCTACCTGCACGCGGCGAAGAAAATCGACGTGCCGGTGCTGTTCCTCAACGGCGAATGGGACGAATACACCGCCGCCGACGACGCCCGGTTGTTCGCCGGCCACGTGCAACACAGCACGTTCAGCACCCTTCAGGCCACCGGCCACTTTCTCGACATGGAGCACAAAGCCGCCTGCCGAGACAGCCGCAACGCACTGATGGGCTTCCTGAAACCAGCGCAACTCGAAAGCCGACCGCGTTACCACAACGTCCAGGAACACCATGCATTGGCAAGCTGAAGTAGCGTCATCGCGAGCAAGCCCCGCCCTGCTGCGTTAAACGTATTCTGCAGGCGCGAGGCTTGCCCGCGATCGACCGTCATGCGCTCCAGGCTTTTTTGTCACATCTGCGTTAAACCCGCTCCACGTAAAGAAAAACTTCAAATCCGCGGCCGTATCTGGTACAAAGTCACCGCTCTGAGCGGGTGTCGTATAATGGCATTACTCCAGCTTCCCAAGCTGATAACGAGGGTTCGATTCCCTTCACCCGCTCCAATCGAATTTTGATCTCACGTCAGGGTGGTTTTGACGGGGGATGCAGAGACAGAAAAAACCGGCCTTGATGGCCGGTTTTTTGTGGGCGGGATTTGATGGCGTTGGATTTGTGGATAGCTTGGTCGGTCACTTTCCGGTGATCGATGAGTACATTCTTTCTTTCGCGGCTGTGGCGACTACTCTGAAAGCTATTAGCGTTTTTCTCCAAAAATACGAATTCAGTATCAAATTTCATCCAGCATTAGTATTTTTCCACCTACGAAATTATCGTTTCGCCACAATATTGAAGTTCTGTTAACGTTTTTCCTGTCCCCGTAAAGGATTTCGTCAATGCAAGTCGGTTTCCAGACCCTCGCGAACCGTTACAACATCGCATTGGCGCAGCCTCTGCGCGTACAGTCGATGATTGGCACCGTACGTGTCAGCCGTGAAAGCGCCGGGAACGTGGAGAACAGGTATCCGCCACGCTACCGCCCTGCAGACGATTTCGCAGGGCATTTCGAGTTCGGTCTCAAATACGAAGAGATTCATCTCGAGTTCTTTGCTCGCCTGTTTGCGGCCATAGGCCCGCAGCCTGTTGAGGACTGGTGTCGACGGGAGCCTTTTGGCCAGTATGCCCGTCGCACAGGATTCCTCTACGAATGGCTGACAGGGGAACGTCTGGAGGTGCCTGATGTGACCAATGGCGCCTATGTTGATGTACTTTCACCACAAAATTACCTGACTCGTCGTGAGTCGTTGCGAACGCGGCGCTGGCGAATCAATAACAATCTGCCGGGGACACCCGAATTCTGCCCCTTGGTTCGTCGTACCGAGCCAGTGCGGGAGGCCTTGCAATTCGATCTGCGTGCGGCATTGGATGAGTTGGATCAAGCCTTTGGTTCCGACATCCTGATGCGAACGGCCAGTTGGCTGACGTTCAAGGAATCGCGCGCGAGCTTTCTCATCGAAAAGGAAGCCGACCAGGCCGATCGCATCCAGCGGTTTGCGCATGTCATTGCCCAGCACTGCGGCCATATAGATGCCCCATTGAGCAACGACACCCTTCGATCCCTGCAAGCCGGCATCCTGGGCCACGATGCCATCGGACTAGGCTTGCGACGCTCCCCTGTCTTCGTGGGACAAGCCACAATGCGCGAAGACATCGTGCATTACATTGCCCCGCACTTTGAGGAACTTACCCCGCTACTGGAAGGCCTCAACGAGTTCGAGGTCGCAACGCGTGGTGCCGAGTCAGTGGCACGTGCCGCGGTGCTTGCATTCGGCTTCGTGTACATCCATCCCATGCGTGACGGCAACGGCCGGATTCATCGTTTCCTGATCAACGACACCTTGATCCGGGACAAGGCAGTGCCCGACGGAGTGATTCTGCCCGTGTCAGCCACGATCACCAGCTCTATCGATTTCAGGGCCGGCTACGATCGTACGCTTGAAGTATTCTCACGACCGTTCATGCGCCGTTACGCTGCAGCCTATCGGTTTGGCGAACTTGTGACCTACGAGGACGGAACGCTTAGCAATTTCAACTTCGATGAATACGTAGACGCAAGCTTTGCCTGGCGGTACCCAGACCTGACCGAGCACGTTCTCTACACCGCACGCGTTGTCGAACATACGATTCGTACGGAGATGGCAGATGAGGCCAGAGTACTGGTGATCTTTCAGCGAGCGCAGGAACAACTCAAAGAAGTGCTTGAGATGCCGGATCAGGATGCCAATCGCATCATCCGCTCCATTAAGGAAAACGGCTGGATGGTTTCCGGAAAGCTGAAGAAAGGATACCCGCAGCTTGAAGATGAAGGCATGGCGGAGCGCGTTGTAGATGCCGTACGTTCGGCGTTTGAGGATAGAGAAATAGAAGTCGGTGAAGAGTGATTGCTAGCGGAGCAAAAGTGTTGGCTGAACCTGCGAAAAAAGAAGGAGGGTGTCCTAGATTTTGTGTAAACGGGATTTTTATTAAACCGTTAACAGACGATCTTCGAACTGGATACTGAAGCGATTCAAGGCCGCTTTCCAGTCCCGGATCGGCATCGTCCACTTCTTGCTG
>NZ_JAGYGI010000044.1:0-34214 GCF_019947365.1 Pseudomonas sp. GL-R-26
AGAGACAGCCCCCACCCTGCCCGTCAGCGAACCGTTACTGGCGGACAAACCCGAGCACCTGTTCGAACGCAGCGAAAACGAAGTGATACCGCAAGACAATCCCCTGGCCTTCAAACTCGACGTTCCGCCCCACAAATACAACCGGGGCGAGCTGTACAACCTGAGCATTGTCCGGGGCACACTGACCGGCGAGGAGCGCTATGTCATCAATAACCACATCGTTCAGACGATTCTGATGCTCAACCATCTGCCGTTCCCCGAGCACTTGCGCAACGTCGCGGAAATAGCCGGTGGGCACCACGAAAAAATGGACGGCAGCGGATATCCGAAACGCTTGAAGCGAGAAGAAATGAGCCTGCCAGCGCGGATGATGGCGATTGCCGATATTTTCGAAGCCTTGACGGCCGCCGACCGCCCCTACAAAAAAGCCAAGACCCTGAGCGAGGCGCTGGGCATCATGGCGTTCATGTGCCGTGATGCCCACATCGACCCGGAACTGTTCGGGCTGTTCATCAAGGCACAGATCTATTTGCAGTACGCCAGGCGCTTCCTCGACCCCGGGCAGATCGATACGGTGGACGCCTCGGGCCTACTGGCCAAGGCCGGCCTGGCGTCTTGATCAGCAGTCGGTCAGGCGCAGGAAAATCGCCGCCAGCTGTTCGATCCCGGCCTGGTCCTGCGCGGTGAAACGCGCGAGTTTCGGACTGTCGAGGTCGAGCACACCGATCAATATGCCGTCCTTGACCAGCGGCACCACCAGTTCGCTGTTCGAGGCGCTGTCGCAGGCAATGTGACCGGGGAACGCATGCACATCTTCGACTCGTTGAGTCTGCAAGGTGGCCGCCGCCGCCCCGCAAACGCCACGACCGAACGGAATCCGCACGCAAGCGATCTGCCCCTGAAACGGGCCCAGCACCAGTTCCTCATTACGATTGAGGTAGAAACCGGCCCAATTCAAGTCATCGAGTTGGTTGAACAGAAACGCCGAAAACTGTGCGGCATTGGCGATGAAGTCCCGCTCGTCCGCCAGCAATGATTCCAGCTGTGCGTGCAGCATTCCGTAGCCTTCGAGGCCCTGGCCGCTTTTTTGTAAATCGATCATGCCTTGTGCTCCAACAGTTTCAGCCCGACCCAATAACGGGCAAATTGATAGGCGCAACGCCCATTGCGATTGCCTCGGCCGGTGGCCCAGCGTACCGCCAGAATGTCCAGCTCTTCGCTGCGCTGCCAGGCCAATCCGGCCTTGCCGGCCAACTGGCCGATCCAGTGTTCGACGACGTTTAGGAAGTGTTCCTGGGTAAACGGATAGAACGACAGCCACAAACCGAAACGGTCCGACAGCGCGATCTTGTCTTCCACCGCCTCGCTCGGATGCAGTTCGCCGTCGACCCGTTTCCAGTTTTCATTGTCACTTTCCTTTTCCGGCACCAGGTGGCGACGGTTGGACGTGGCGTACAGCAAAACATTGTCCGGAGCCTGTTCCAGCGAGCCGTCGAGGACGCTCTTGAGCACCCGGTAATCACCTTCGCCCGACTCGAACGAGAGGTCATCGCAAAACAGCACGAAACGCTGGGGCAGCTTGCCGATCTGTTCGACCACTCGCGGCAGGTCTGCCAGGTGATCACGTTCAATCTCGATCAAGCGCAAACCGGCTTGAGCGTGCTCAGCCAGCAAGGCGCGCACCAGCGACGACTTGCCGGTGCCGCGCGAGCCCCAGAGCAAGGCGTGGTTGGCCGGCATGCCGTCGAGAAACTGTTGGGTATTGCGCCCAAGTTGCTCGACTTGCCGGTCGACGCCGATCAGATCCGACAAACGCATGTCGAGGCTGACTTCCAGCGGCATCAGATAACCGCCGCGCGACTCACGCTGCCAGCGCGCGGCCAGGCATTGCGTCCAGTCGATGGCGGGCCGTGGCGCCGGCAGCAACGGCTCGATACGGGCCAGAACGGCATCGGCGCGTTCAAGAAAAGCATTCAATCGAGAGTCCACGACTTCTCCTCAGGCACGTTCACAGTAATGATGGTGATACAGCGACGAAACACAGCGTCACACAAGCGGCTGCCCCCGCAATACAGGCCTCGCGAGAACATCAGCAGGCAGGCATGATCGGCTATGCTTGAGCAGCGAAAGGAAACCGAAGTGGTTCACCCCCTCATGGACATCAAATTCACCAACCGGCTGTCATTCAAGCAAGCCCGGCTTACCGTGCTGGTCGGTTTCATTCTGGGCACGCTGCTCAGCCTGCTGCAAATAGGCATCGATTATGCCAGTGAAGACGCCTCCATCAATCGTGAAATCCTTTCATTACTGGAGATCAGCCACAATCCGGCCTCGCGAATCGCCTACAACATCGACGCCGAACTCGCCAAGGAACTGACCCAGGGCCTGCTACGCTCGCCAGCGATCATCGGCGCAAAACTGACCGACAACAACGGCACCGTGCTGGCCAACGTCAAGCGACCCGGTGTGGAAAACGGATACCGGATGCTCAGTGACTTCCTGTTCGGCGCCAACCGACAGTTCGAAGACCGGCTTTACCTGGATCATTTACCCAACGAATCCCTGGGTACGCTGCGGCTGAACGTCGACACTTACGCCTTCGGCGACCGGTTCCTGCGCCGGGCCGAAGTGACCCTGATCAATGGCTTCGCCCGCAGCCTGCTGTTGTCCGGCATCCTGCTGGCGCTGTTCTATGTGATGCTGACCAAACCCCTGGTGCGGGTCATTCGTGAACTCAGCGGTCGCGACCCGAGCAGCACCGAGCCGACCTCACTGGAGTGTCCCGTCGTACACGCCGACGATGAGATCGGCGTGCTGGTCAAGGTTGCCAATCAGCAATTCAAGAACATCGCCACCGAAATCCAGCAGCGGCGCAACGCGGAAAACCGCCTGACCGAGTATCTGGGCCAACTGGAAAACATCGTCTCGGCCCGCACCGCCGAACTCAAGGCGATCAACACCCGGCTGAGCCAATCCAACGAGGAACTGGAAGTCGCCCGCAGTACCGCCCTCGACATGGCCGATGCCCGCTCGGTGTTCCTGGCCAACATGAGCCATGAAATTCGCACGCCTCTCAATGGCTTGCTCGGGATGATCGCGCTGTCCCTCGACGGGCCGTTGAATGCCGAACAACAGCAGCAACTGTCGATCGCCCATGACTCGGGCAAAGTGCTGGTGGAGTTGCTCAACGATATTCTCGACTTGTCGAAGTTCGATGCCGGCCAACTCGAACTTGAACACATCCCCTTCGACCTCGGTTCGCTGATCGAAGACACCGCCAACCTGTTGTCGCAGAACGCCGCCCCCAGCGTCGAACTGACCTGCCTGATCGATCCGCATTTCCCGGCACTGGTGCTTGGCGACCCGACCCGGGTGCGGCAGATCGTCAGTAATCTGCTGTCCAACGCCCTCAAGTTCACCCGTTTCGGGCGGGTCGACGTGCGCCTGTCGACGTTCGGTGACGGCGTCAGAATCGAAGTGTGCGACACCGGCATCGGCATCCCTCTGGATGCCCAGGTCAAAATCTTGCAGCCCTTCACCCAGGCCGGTGTCGGTATTACCCGCCAGTTTGGCGGCACCGGGCTGGGCCTGGCCCTGACCTACAACCTTTGCGAAGCCATGCAAGGGCGCCTGACGATCAGCTCCGAGCCGGGCTTTGGCAGCCAGTTCTGCGCGGATTTGCCATTGCCCAGCCATACCCGTGCAACTGCTGTTTCGCTCAAGGGCAAAGTCATTGCCATCACGGCCGCCAGCAGCGGGCTGGGCGAGTTGCTCAACAGTCTGTTGCCTGGCTGGGGGCTGGACTATGAACGGCGTTCCATGGATGACTCACTGCTTGGCCTGGCAGCCGACGTGCTCATCACCGACTGCCCCGAATGCCTGTTCAGTTTGCGCCCCACCCTCAGCGCGCCGATCCTGCTGATCACCGCTTATGGCAACTTCATGCCCAGCGAAGAGGTCAACGCCCTCGCCCCCCTGCAACAACAGGCCCGCCCCTTGGCCCGCAGTACGCTGCTTCAGACGTTGCAGCGGATCCTGCAACCGCAAACCCACCCGATCAATGAGGCCCGGCTCGACACGCAATGCCCGCTACGCCGCGGACGCGTGCTGTTGGTGGAAGATAATCCGGTCAACCAGTTGGTGGCCAAGGGCATGCTCGGCAAACTCGGCTGCGAGGTCACCACTGCGGCTCATGGTGGAGAGGCCCTGGATCAACTCGAGCAACGGGAATTCGACCTGGTGCTGATGGACTGCAACATGCCGGTGATGGACGGCTATGAAGCGAGCCGGCAAATCCGCCGCAGCGGACGCTGGCCCCAACTGCCCATCGTCGCCCTGACGGCCAACGCCATGTCGGAGGAGCGCGAACGCTGTCGTGCCGCGGGCATGAGCGACTACCTGGCCAAACCCTTCCGGCGCGAAGAACTGGCCGCCCTGCTGGACCTGTGGATCCCCGCTACGACAGCGCCTTGATCTGCCCCAACAGGTGATCGAGGCCATCGCGCAAGTCGTTGAGACGATTCTGATCGACCCCGCTGTCGCACAACAGGCGCGCCTTGAGTGGCCCGACCTGGTCGCGCAAGGCCGTGCCGGCTGGTGACAGGCTCAGATGCACTTCACGTTCATCGCGTGCCGAACGCTGACGCTGCACCAGTTGCAGTTGTTCCAGGCGCTTGAGCAAGGGTGTCAGCGTGCCGGAATCCAGGGCCAGACGCTCGCCCAATGCCTTGACGGTCGGTTGCTCCGGGGCCGCTTCCTGCCACTCCCATAAAACCAGCATCGCCAGGTACTGAGGGTAAGTCAGGCCCAACTGATCGAGCATCGGCTTGTAGGCGCGAATCACCGCTCGGGAAGCCGCGTAGAGCTTGAAACACAGCTGGCTGTCGAGCTTCAGGGAATCGACTGACAAGGTATTCATTTGAGCAGGGCTTCGATCTCGCGGGTCAGGTCCTGCGGCTTGGTCGCCGGAGCGAAGCGCTTGACCAGTTGCCCATCCTTGCCGATCAGGAACTTGGTGAAATTCCACTTGATGCCCTGGGAACCCAGCACCCCCGGTGCGCGCTTTTTCAATTGCACGAACAGCGGATGGGCGTCGGCACCATTGACGTCGATCTTTTTGAACAGCGGGAAGCTGACACCGAAGTTCAGCTCGCAGAATTCGGAGATCGCCCCTTCGTTGCCCGGCTCTTGCTTGCCGAACTGGTTGCAGGGAAATCCGAGTACCACCAGGCCCTGTTCCTTGTAGGTCTGCCACAACTCTTCCAGGCCTTTGTACTGCGGAGTGAAACCGCATTTGCTGGCCGTGTTGACCACCAGCACGGCTTTGCCGGCGAAATCCGCCAGGGTTTTTTGCTCACCCTTGATCGTGGTGCAAGGGATGCTCAGCAGGTTGTCGCTCATGTTTGAGGTTCCGAATGAATGGAAGAATCAACAAAGTAGCGAGCAATTGAATTGTGTGCAATTTAAATATCGGGAAAGCGATCATCGGATCGCTTCGGGGACTTACTCGCGCGGTACCAGGTCCAGGCACACCGAATTGATGCAATAACGCAGGCCCGTCGGCGGCGGACCATCAGGGAATACATGCCCCAGGTGCGCGTCGCATTTGGCACAGACCACTTCGGTGCGGATCATGCCGTGGCTGACATCACGGATCTCGGTCATGGCGCTGTCGCCGATCGGCGCGTAGAAACTCGGCCAGCCGCAGCCGGAATCGAACTTGGTCCTGGAGTCGAACAGCGGCTCGCTACAGCAAATGCAGTGGTAGATACCGTCGGTCTTGGTGGCGTTGTATTTACCGGAAAACGGACGTTCGGTGCCTTTGAGGCGGCACACGTTGTACTGCTCTGGGTCGAGCATCGCCTTCCATTCTTCCAGGGTTTTTTCCAACTTTTCCATCATCACACCTCAGCGGCTGAAAAAGCCCGATCTGTACCTTTTCCACGGATCGGGCGGCACGTATGATTGCGCCTCGTCAAACGCCAGTCTGGCAGCCAGACCACGCGCATTCAAACGGAAATATGGGTGCTGCATCTCAAGGCGTCAGGCCTGTGTGAATACGCAGGATTCCCAGCACGGTTGCCCAAACGCCGTCTGGATCGTTCATTTTCGGGAACACATCGCCATGCAGGTCAGCAAATCGAACAAGCTCGCCAACGTCTGCTACGACATTCGCGGCCCGGTGCTCAAGCACGCCAAGCGCCTGGAAGAGGAAGGCCATCGCATCCTCAAGCTGAACATCGGCAACCCGGCGCCCTTTGGTTTCGAAGCACCGGATGAAATCCTCCAGGACGTGATCCGCAACCTGCCGACCGCCCAGGGCTACAGCGACTCCAAGGGTCTGTTCAGTGCGCGCAAGGCCGTGATGCAGTACTACCAGCAAAAGCAGGTGGAAGGCGTCGGCATTGAAGACATCTACCTGGGCAACGGCGTTTCCGAACTGATCGTGATGTCGATGCAGGCCCTGCTCAACAATGGCGACGAAGTGCTGGTGCCGGCGCCGGACTATCCATTGTGGACCGCAGCCGTGAGCCTGTCCGGCGGCAATCCGGTGCATTACCTGTGCGACGAGCAAGCCAACTGGTGGCCGGACCTGGCCGACATCAAGGCCAAGATCACCCCGAACACCAAGGCCCTGGTGATCATCAACCCGAACAACCCGACCGGCGCGGTGTATTCCAAGGAAGTGCTGCTGGGCATGCTGGAACTGGCCCGCCAGCACAACCTGGTAGTGTTCTCCGACGAGATCTACGACAAGATCCTTTACGACGATGCCGTGCACATCTGCACCGCCTCCCTGGCGCCGGACCTGCTGTGCCTGACCTTTAACGGTCTGTCCAAGTCCTATCGCGTGGCCGGTTTCCGTTCCGGCTGGATCGCCATTTCCGGCCCGAAACACCATGCCCAGAGCTACATCGAAGGCATCGACATACTGGCGAACATGCGCCTGTGCGCCAACGTGCCGAGCCAGCATGCGATCCAGACCGCCCTGGGTGGCTATCAGAGCATCAATGACCTGGTGCTGCCCCAGGGTCGCCTGCTGGAGCAACGCAACCGCACCTGGGAGTTGCTCAACGACATTCCGGGCGTGAGCTGCGTCAAGCCGATGGGCGCGCTGTATGCGTTCCCGCGGATCGACCCAAAGGTCTGCCCGATCCATAACGACGAAAAATTCGTCCTCGACCTGCTGCTCTCCGAGAAACTGCTGGTGGTTCAAGGCACCGCATTCAACTGGCCATGGCCAGACCACTTCCGCGTCGTGACCCTGCCCCGTGTCGATGACCTGGAGATGGCCATCGGACGCATCGGCGGCTTCCTCAAGTCCTACCGCCAGTAAGCGATCTGTCACCGTGCGACGTCGCCGAACGTCGCACGGTGATTCATCCGGCAACATTTGTTTGCATTGCGCCACTGGCTGCCCCTTTGCCCGTTGGCGGATATCACCTTGCCTGCTCGCGCCTAACAAAGGCGGGGCCTTCGACACGAATTGACTGACAAACACTTCCCGCACACTTGTCGGAAATGCCCTGCAAGCAGCTAGACTGTCGCCGTAGGACACAGTTTGAAATAGTCACCCGGTTGAATACCCCGGTGCAGCACCTTATATACCCCGCAGTACGCTACATCTTTAGCTTGAGGAGATTTCTACAACCATGATGCGCATCCTGCTGTTCTTGGCCACTAACCTGGCGGTCGTGCTGATTGCCAGCATCACCCTGAGCCTTTTCGGCTTCAACGGGTTCATGGCGGCCAATGGGGTTGACCTCAACCTCAATCAGCTGCTGATCTTCTGTGCGGTCTTTGGTTTCGCAGGTTCCTTGTTCTCGCTGTTCATCTCCAAGTGGATGGCGAAGATGAGCACCAGCACCCAGATCATCACCCAGCCACGCACCCGTCACGAGCAATGGCTGCTGCAAACCGTCGAGCAACTGTCCCGCGAAGCCGGGATCAAGATGCCCGAAGTCGGTATCTTCCCGGCCTACGAGGCGAACGCCTTCGCCACCGGCTGGAACAAGAACGACGCATTGGTCGCGGTCAGCCAGGGTTTGCTCGAGCGCTTCTCGCCGGATGAAGTGAAAGCCGTCCTGGCCCACGAAATCGGCCACGTAGCCAATGGCGACATGGTTACCCTGGCGTTGATCCAGGGCGTGGTGAACACCTTCGTGATGTTCTTCGCACGGATCATCGGCAATTTCGTCGACAAGGTGATCTTCAAGAACGAAGAAGGCCAGGGCATTGCCTACTACGTGGCGACCATCTTCGCCGAACTGGTTCTGGGCATCCTGGCCAGCGCCATCGTCATGTGGTTCTCGCGCAAGCGCGAATTCCGTGCCGACGAAGCCGGTGCAAACCTGGCCGGCACCGCCGCGATGATTGGCGCCCTGCAACGCCTGCGGGCGGAACAAGGGCTCCCGGTGCACATGCCCGACACCCTGAACGCCTTCGGCATCAACGGTGGCATCAAGCAAGGGTTCGCTCGCATGTTCATGAGCCACCCGCCGCTGGAAGAGCGTATCGACGCTCTGGCTCGTCGTCGGAGCTAAGAGACTTCACAGCAAAAATGAAAAGGCCCGCAGCGATGCGGGCCTTTTTTTGTCTGCTGGAATGTTTCGATGTTTTCAGGGCCCCTTTGCGAGCAGGCTCGCTCCCACATGGGATTGGGGCCGACCGAAAATCTTGTGGTTCAACCCGATCAACTGTGGGAGCGAGCTTGCTCGCGATGAGGCCAGTAAAGCCAGCCACTATTACCGACTGGAAACCCGATACACCCGCTCCTCCAGCCGCGTGACACCCGCCTCCAGGAATTTCCCGCTCTCGCTCAACACATCCTGATCTTCCAGGATCTTCAGCGCCCATGAGTCCCCGAACAACCGCCGCACCTCATCATCGAGTACAGCAAACGGCGGGCCGGGCATTTGCGCCTGGTCATAGTCCAGGGTGATCAACAGGCCAAGGGACTCCTTCGGCAGAATCCGCTTCAAATGGGCGGCGTAACGCTCTCGCATTTCCGCCGGCAGCGCAATCAACGCCGCGCGATCATAAAGTGCGGAGCAATCGGCAGCATCGCCTGCCGTCAGCTCGAAGAAATCGCCGCACCACAGCTCAATGGAGCCCGCCCGATAAACCTTGAACGGCCCCTGCTCGCTGACGGCGGGATCAAAGCCATGCTCGCTGAAAAACTCCTCGACGGCTTTTTCCGACAGCTCGACTCCCAAGACCTCATGGCCTTGATGGGCGAGCCATAGCAAATCCAGGCTTTTTCCACATAACGGCACCAACACGCGTGCGCCTTCTTCAAGGCTTAACGCTGGCCAGAACCGCTTCAGATGAGGGTTCACCTGCGGCAGGTGAAAGCCGATCTGGTTCGCCGCCCATTTCTTGTGCCAAAACTCCGGCTGCATAAATAACCCCGAAAATTCGATCAAAACACCCTAAAACTTATATTAGATTTAGATTAATGATCTGACTGAAGATGTTGCATCTTAACTCTCAGGAGCTCATTCATGTTCCCCAGCCTGTACATATCCCACGGTTCCCCCATGCTCGCCCTGGAACCCGGCGCCAGCGGGCCAGCACTCACCCGCCTGGCCGCCGAGATACCCAAGCCCAAGGCCATCGTGATTGTTTCCGCGCACTGGGAAAGCAATGAGCTGTTGGTCAGCGGCAATCCACAACCGGAAACCTGGCATGACTTCGGCGGTTTTCCCAAAGCCCTGTTCGAAGTCCAGTACCCGGCTCCCGGCGACCCATCACTCGCCACAGAGGTTGCCGAGTTATTGAAATCCGCTGGTTTTCCAGTACGTATCGACAGCAATCGGCCTTTCGACCATGGCGTCTGGGTGCCGTTATCGCTGATGTATCCGCAGGCAGACATCCCGATTGTCCAGGTTTCGCTGCCCACCCGTGGCGGCCCTGCCCTACAGACCCGCGTTGGCCACGCGCTGGCCAGCCTGCGTGAGCAAGGCGTCCTGCTGATCGGCTCCGGCAGCATCACTCACAACCTGCGGGAACTGGACTGGCATGCCGGCCCCGAGAGCGTTGAGCCCTGGGCCCAGGCATTTCGCGACTGGATGATCGACAAACTCGCAGCGAATGACGAAGCCGCATTGCACGACTACCGCGCGCAAGCACCGAATGCTGTGCGCAACCATCCCAGCGACGAACACTTGTTGCCACTTTACTTTGCCCGCGCCGCCGGCGGGCCGTTCAGCGTTGCCCACCAGGGCTTCACCATGGGTGCACTGGGCATGGACATCTACCGCTTCGGCTGAAGCACAGGGCTGTTTCGCAGGCAAAAAAAATCCCCGAACCAGTCGGGGATTTTTCATGTTCGATCAATCAGCCCGAGAGCGGATCAATCTTCGCGGTAGCGACGCAGCTTCAACTGCTTGCCGGCAACGCGAGTGTCCTTCAGCTTGGTCAGCAACTTCTCTAGACCATCTTCCGGCAGCTCGACGAGGCTGAAGCTGTCACGCACCTGGATGCGACCGATCGCTTCACGCGCCAGACCACCTTCGTTGAGGATGGCGCCCAGCAGGTTCTTGGCAGCGATACCGTCACGCGCGCCCAGCGCGGTACGGCAACGTGCACGGCCTTCGCCCAGTGGCATCGGAGCACGACGCTCGCGGTCGCCACGCTCAGGACGATCACCGGAACGCTCTGGACGATCGCCACGCGGTGCATTGTTCGGCACCAGTGGACGTTCTTTCTCGATAGCGGCCAGGGTCAGCGCTTGAGCGTTGGTAGCCTTGCGCAGCAGAGCAGCGGCCAGGGCACGCGGGGTGCAACCGATGTCGGCGGTCAGACGATCCAGCAGATCGCCATGAGTCGATTCGGCATCAGCAACCAGCGGCGACAGGCTGTTGGTCAGTTTCTTGATGCGCGCATCCAGAACGGCTTGAGCGTCCGGCAGGCGAACTTCAGCAACCTTCTGACCGGTTACACGCTCGATCACTTGCAGCATGCGGCGCTCACGCGGAGTCACCAGCAGCAGTGCACGACCTTCGCGACCGGCACGGCCGGTACGGCCGATACGGTGAACGTAGGACTCTGGATCGTACGGCATGTCAACGTTGAACACGTGAGTGATGCGCGGAACGTCCAGGCCACGAGCAGCAACGTCGGTCGCCACAACGATGTCCAGACGGCCATCCTTGAGGGACTCGATCACGCGCTCACGTTGGTTCTGGGCGATGTCACCGTTCAGCGCAGCGGCTTTGTAGCCTTTGGCTTCCAGGGCACTGGCCAGGTCCAGGGTCGCTTGCTTGGTACGCACGAACATGATCAGGGCGTCGAAATCTTCCACTTCCAGCAAGCTGAGAACGGCGGAAGTCTTCTGGTCAGCGTGAACCAACAGGTGAGCCTGTTCGATCGCGGTAACGGTCTGGGTCTTGGTCTGGATCTTCACGTGTTGCGGATCGCGCAGGTGGCGTTCAGCAATGGCACGGATCGACTGCGGCAGGGTGGCCGAGAACAATACGGTCTGACGGGTGACAGGCAAGGCCTTGAAGATAACTTCCAGGTCGTCCATGAAGCCCAGTTTGAGCATTTCGTCGGCTTCGTCGAGAACCAGGTGGTTCACGGTCGCCAGTACTTTTTCGTCGCGACGCAGGTGGTCGCACAGACGGCCCGGAGTGGCGACAACGATCTGTGCGCCATTACGGATTGCTTTCAGCTGTGGGCCCATCGGCGCGCCGCCGTAGACAGCCACAACAGTTACGCCCGGCATTTGCTTGGCATAGGTTTCGAAAGCGGTTGCAACTTGTAGCGCCAACTCACGAGTTGGAGCCAGGATCAGGGCTTGCGGTTCGCGCTTTGCAGGATCGATGCGATGCAGGATCGGCAGGGCGAACGCAGCGGTTTTACCCGTACCGGTTTGCGCCTGACCAATCATGTCGTGACCGGCCATGATGATCGGGATCGATTGCTGCTGAATAGCCGATGGCTCTTCGTAGCCAGTCGCGGTGACGGCTGCAAGAATATTCGGATTAAGATTAAAAGCGGCGAAGCCGCCGGTTTCCTGGGTCATGGGTCTGCCTCTAAGTGCATCCGCAAAGACCCATGCTCCAAAGCTGCGCGTGCCGTGTTGAGACTCAAGAGTCGCCCTGGCAGCTTTGTCGGCGGGGATTTGCGAAAACGAATGAATGAAAAGAATCGTCAAGGGAGAGTCCGCTGGGCGGACGTGCAGCCGAAGCTGGCTTCGGGGAATTGCGCTACCTAAACGCGGCCCGGTTAAAGGCCGGCGCGCACTATACCGGAATTCACCCAAAAAGGGAGCTTTTTTTATCGGAAATCCACCGGATACACCGTTGTGTAACAGGCTTTGCGAATAATCGATCAGCCGTCTACTTTTCAAATGCCCGGCCTTGCGGGTTATGGCGCTAAAACGGTTCACCCTTTGCCGTGTAGACCGCCGGTCTGGCACGCCTTTCCCACACCGAGGACAGCCACATGAATCAGCCCAACTCCAGTCGAGTCAGCCGCGAACGGCATGGTCATGTGTTCCTGATCGGTCTGGATCGGGTGGCCAAGCGCAATGCCTTCGATCTCGACCTGCTCAACGCGTTGAGCCTGGCCTATGGCGAGTTCGAAGCCGACAGCGAGGCGCGGGTGGCGGTGGTGTTCGCTCATGGCGAGCACTTCACTGCCGGGCTCGACCTGGTCAATGCCAGCGTCACTCTGGCAGATGGCTGGCAGGTTCCGCCCGGCGGCTGTGATCCGTGGGGGGTGTTCGCAGGCCCCAGGGTCAGCAAACCGGTGATCGTCGCCGCCCAGGGCTATTGCCTGACCATCGGCATCGAATTGATGTTGGCCGCCGACATCAACCTGTGCGCCAGCAACACCCGGTTCGCGCAGATGGAAGTGCAACGCGGGCTCTTCCCATTCGGCGGCGCCACCCTGCGTCTGCATCAAGTCTCCGGCTGGGGAAATGCCATGCGCTGGTTATTGACCGGTGATGAATTCGACGCCCGTGATGCCTTGCACCTGGGTCTGGTGCAGGAGGTCATGGCCAGTGAAGACTTGCTGCCCCGGGCGATTGAACTGGCCGAGCGGATCGCCCGGCAGGCACCGCTTGGGGTGCAGGCGACGCTGATGTCTGCGCGACAGGCCCGTTATGAAGGGGAAAACGCGGCGGCAAAGGCGTTGCCGCTGCTGGTCAGGAAGTTGATGGCCAGCGAGGACGTCAAGGAAGGTGTGCGGTCGATGGTGGAGCGGCGGCCTGGAGTATTCAAGGGTTGCTGACATAAACTTTGTGGCGAGGGGGCTTGCCCCCGTTGGACCGCGAAGCGGTCCCCAAATCCCTGCACCTAGCTCACTCGGACACACCGCGCCAGCCAGAAACACGACTGCTGCGCAGCCGAACGGGGCGGTGCGGCGGTCCGACAAGCCCCCTCGCCACAGTCATCTCACCAACTTTCAGGTGGCCGGACGAATGCACTTGATCAACGACTGCAACGAATACCCCAACCGCGGCGCCAGCGCTTCGGCACGGGCGATCAGGCCGTCCATGTCCAGTTCCTGGTCCAGCTCCGACGGCACGATCAGAATCACGTTGCCCTCCTTCACCGGTAGTTCCCAGTAATGTCGGTGATACAAACCGCGCAACAAGGCGGCGCCCAGGGGTTTACCATCATCGGTAGCCCACTGATTGATGACCAGCCAACCACCCGGATTCAATCGCTTCTGGCAGTTTTCCAGAAAGCTCCAGGCCAGATGCCCGACACCCGGACCGACGTCGGTATAAAGGTCGACGAAAATCAGGTCCGCCGATTCGGCGGTGTCCAGCAGCTCCAGCGCATCGCCAATGCGGATGTACAGGCGCGGATCGTCATCCAGCCCCAGATATTCAATGGCCAGGCGCGGTACGTCCGGGCGTAGCTCGATGGCTTCGACATCTTCCAGCGGCAGGAACTTGAGGCAGGCCTGGGTCAGCGTACCGGCGCCTAGACCAAGAAACAGCGCACTTTCCGGTTGCTCGTGGCACAGCGCGCCGATCAGCATCGCCCGGGTGTAATCGTACTCGAGCCAGCTCGGATCGGCCGTGAACACGCAGCTTTGCTCGATGGCATCACCGAACTCGAGAAAACGGTAATCGGCCACTTCCAGCACACGAATCACGCCGAACTCGTCCTGTACCTCGGCGAGCAGATGCTCGACGCGCTCCTCAGTCATTTCATCTCCTGATCGTCACCGGGGCCGGCAACGCAATAACACCGCGGGTAGAGAGCGGCAAAGGCGAGATTGTCGGCGAAGCGACAGGAACAGGTCACGCACTAATTTGCTGATAACATGGACGTCCGAGCGAAAACACTAGAGACCGTGATGAGCCAACCCTGGAGCCCTGACAGCTGGCGCGCCTTGCCGATCCAGCAACAACCCCAATACCCTGATGCCGCGCATTTGCAGCAGGTCGAGCAGACCCTGGCCAGCTATCCGCCGCTGGTGTTTGCCGGCGAAGCCCGGGAGTTGCGCCGTCAGTTTGCCGAGGTGACCCAGGGCCGCGCATTTCTGTTGCAGGGTGGCGACTGTGCTGAAAGCTTCGCCGAATTCTCCGCGGCGAAAATCCGCGACACCTTCAAGGTGTTGTTGCAGATGGCGATCGTGATGACTTTTGCCGCCGGCTGTCCGGTGGTCAAGGTCGGGCGCATGGCCGGGCAGTTCGCCAAACCGCGTTCGGCCAACGACGAAACCATCGATGGCGTGACCTTGCCCGCCTACCGCGGCGATATCGTCAATGGCATCGGCTTCGACAAAAAAAGCCGCGTGCCGGACCCGGAACGCCTGCTGCAGTCCTATCACCAGTCCACCGCTACCCTGAACCTGTTGCGCGCGTTCGCCCAGGGCGGTTTTGCCGATCTGCATCAGGTGCACAAGTGGAACCTGGACTTCATCGCCAACTCGGCGCTGGCGGAAAAGTACAGCCACCTGGCCGACCGCATCGATGAAACCCTGGCGTTCATGCGCGCTTGTGGCATGGACACCTCGCCACAACTGCGCGAGACCAGTTTCTTCACCGCCCACGAAGCGCTGCTGCTGAACTACGAAGAAGCCTTCGTGCGTCGCGACAGCCTGACCAACGACTACTACGACTGCTCGGCCCACATGCTGTGGATCGGCGACCGCACCCGCCAGCTGGACGGCGCCCATGTCGAATTCCTGCGCGGGGTGAACAACCCGATCGGGGTCAAGGTCGGCCCGAGCATGAACCCCGACGACCTGATTCGCTTGATCGACGTTCTCAACCCGCAGAACGATCCGGGTCGCCTGAACCTGATCGCGCGGATGGGCGCGAACAAGGTCGGCGATCACTTGCCGCAGCTGATCCGCGCCGTCCAGCGCGAAGGCAAGCAAGTGCTGTGGAGTTCCGACCCGATGCACGGCAACACCATCAAGGCCAGCAGCGGCTACAAGACCCGCGACTTTGCGCAAATCCTTGGCGAGGTGAAGCAGTTCTTCCAGGTGCACGAAGCCGAAGGCAGTTATGCCGGTGGTATCCACATCGAAATGACCGGGCAGAACGTGACCGAGTGCATCGGTGGTGCGCGACCGATCACCGAGGATGGCTTGTCGGATCGCTACCACACCCATTGCGACCCACGAATGAATGCCGATCAGTCGCTGGAACTGGCATTTTTGATTGCCGAGACTCTGAAGCAGGTTCGGCGCTAAATCCCGGCGCCCTCATCGCGAGCAGGCTCGCTCCCACATTGGACCGCGCTCCCCTGTGGGAGCGAGCCTGCTCGCGAAGAGGCCAGCTCAGTCACCATCAATCTGTGCCAATGCCACCCGCAACCTTGCCGCACTGGCCCGCGGGCAATTGAGCTGAACCTGTGCCAGCCCCAGCCAATCCGCCATCTGCCGCAGATTGACCGCCAACACCATCATCCCATCTTCATCCAGCCCCGCGTCCTCTTCATGCACCGCATGCACTGCCAAACGGCCCGCCCCCCGTTCGGCGCGCAGATCGACCCGTGCGGCAATCCGCTCGTTGTGCAAAAACGGCAGGACGTAATAGCCGTACACCCGCTTGTCCTGCGGCGTGTAGATCTCGAGCCGATAGCGGAAATCAAACAGCCGCTCGGTCCGGCTGCGCTCCCAGATCAGCGAATCGAACGGCGAGAGCAATGCACTGGCGACGACTTTGCGCGGCACTTTTGGCTCGGGCAGACAATAGGCCGGATGCCGCCAGCCCTGGACTTCGCAGGTCAGCAATTCCCCGGCCTCGACCAACTCGGCCAAACGGGGGCGGCTGTCCGCTGGGTTCAAGCGGAAATAGTCACGCAAGTCTTTCTCCGTACCGACACCCAAGGCCATTGCCGCATGCCGCAACAGGCCGCGCTGGGCCTCGTCATCACTCAGGACGGGGATCGCAAGCACCTCCGAAGGAATCACCCGCTCCGGCAGATCGTAGAGCCTTTCGAATCCGCGCCGTCCGGCAACGGTCACTTCACCGGCAGCGAACAACCATTCCAGCGCATGCTTTTCCGCGCTCCAGTCCCACCAGGAGCCGGCCCGTTCCTGACGGGTCGACAGACTTCCGGCCCCCAGCGCGCCCTGCTCCTCGACCGAAGCCAGCACCCGGCGAATGGTGTCTTGCTGTTCACGGCCGAAGCGCGCCAATTGCTGATAAATGTCTTCGCCACGGCTCGCACGCTGCATGCGCCAACGCATCAACGGGTACATGGAAAGTGGTAGTAACGAGGCTTCATGACCCCAGTACTCGAACAACGTACGGCGCCGGCCCTGGCTCCAGGCAGCCTGGTCAAGCAAATCGGATGAGTAATTGCCGAGGCGGGAAAACAGCGGAAGGTAGTGCGAACGCACCAATGCATTGACCGAATCGATCTGCAGAATGCCCAGCCGCTCGATCAGGCGATTGAGCGCAGCAGCCTTGATCGTCGCTGGCGACGACCGCCCGTTGAACCCTTGGGCGGCCAGCGCCAGACGCCGAGCCTGTTTGAGGGTAAAGGACAATGTTGCGGGCATGAGTGCCTCCTTGTCTGCTCGCAACCTACCTCACCGGTAAGGGGTTTGTGTAGCGTGGCCTTCATCATTTATGCATCGGGTCATTCCAGAACGGTTTGATCGACTCGTTCTCCACATCCGCACGGCTCATGCCGATGTCCTTGAGTGCTTCGTCGCTCAAGCTCGCCAGCAGTTCGCGCTCGCGATGCAGTTCGTACCAGCGGCCGACCTTGTGCAGCAGATCGGATATCACGTGAATAGAGTGTTTTTCTGATCCGTGGAACTCGTGTTGACCTTTCATCTTGTTGCCCTCCGTTTGGATGGCTCCAGTCTCGCGCCGGGTCTAAGATCAATCCAACGAATGTTTCTGATGTCACATATCTCGGAGATTGATGGATGTCCGCCTACCCGAGTATCGATACCGAAGTGTTGCGCACCTTCGTCGCCATCGCCGACCAGGGCGGCTTTACCCGCGCCGGCGAAATGGTCAACCGCACCCAGTCAGCCGTCAGCATGCAGATGAAACGACTGGAAGAAGATGTGCTGCAGCGCCAGTTGTTCCAGCGCGACGGGCGGCAGGTGCGACTGACGGCTGAAGGCCAGGTGTTGCTCGGCTATGCGCGACGGATCCTCAAGCTGCACAGCGAAGTATTCAACACCTTGCGTGAACCCGACATGGTCGGCACCGTGCGCATCGGCACGCCTGACGATTATGTGATGCGGTTCCTCCCGGGGATTCTGCGCCGGTTTGCTCAGTCTTACCCGCTGATTCAGATAGAAGTGCACTGCGAATCATCAAAACAACTGTTGATGCGCCAGGACCTCGACCTGTCCATCGTCACCCGCGAACCAGGCAGTGAAATCGGCCAGTTGTTGCGCAAGGAGCGTTTTGTCTGGGCCGAAGCGCAATGCTACAGCGCTCATGAGCAGACGCCGCTGCCACTGGCGATGTTCAACAGTGATTGCTTCTGCCGCCAGTGGGCCTGTAACGCCCTGGATGCCCGGGGGCGTGATTATCGGGTGGCGTACAACAGCGACAGCCTGTCAGCGATCATGGCGGTGGTCAGCGCCGGCCTGGCCGTCACGGCGCAACTTGAAAGCCTGATCACCGCGGACATGCGCATCCTCGGCGAGGCCGAGGATCTGCCGCTACTGCCCGAGGCCAGCATCATGCTCGTGCGCAACCTGCATAACCCGTCACCCATCACCGAGTGCCTGGCCGAGCACATTGTCGATGGCTTCAAACCTTGAAGGCGAGCATCACCGCACAGAACACCAGGAACCCGCAAAACAGCCCGCGCAGCAGCCGCTCCGGCAATGCGTGGGCAACCTTCACGCCCCAACTGATGCTCATCAGCCCACCGATCGCCAAGGGTAAGCCGATCACCCAGCTGACCTGATGGTGCGCGGCGTAAGTCACCAGCGTCACCCCCGTACTCGGCAAGGCCAGCGCCAACGACAACCCCTGCGCAACTACTTGGCTGGTGCCAAACAGGCTGGTCAGCACCGGTGTCGCCACCACCGCGCCTCCCACGCCGAACAATCCGCCCATTGTGCCGGATGCAGCGCCAAGCAGGCCCAGCCAGGGCCATGAGTAGTTCATCTGAGAAGCCGCCGGGGCGCTGGCGGCGAACATGCGGACGAGGTTGTACGCCGACAGCGCAACTAGAAAGGCGACAAAACCCATGCGCATGGTTTGCGCATCAATGCCCACCGCCCAGATCGATCCGAGCCAGGCGAAGCAGAACCCCATGATGGCCAGCGGTAACGCGTGGCGCAGTTCGATCCGGTTGCGCTGATGATAGCGCCACAGCGCCAGCATCACGTTCGGCACCACCATCACCAGGGCCGTGCCTTGGGCTATCTGCTGATCGAGCCCGAACAGCACGCCCAGTAGCGGAATGGCGATCAGGCCGCCGCCGATGCCGAACAACCCGCCGAGCGTGCCCAACGCAGCGCCAAACGCCAGATACATCAAGAACTCAATCACCGCATTTTCCCCATTGCCATCAGGCCTTTGATCCTACGCAGTTGCTTCTGGCGCGGAAACGCACAGCATCGCACAATGGCTGTGCCAAATTCGCACAAGCGCAAACCTGCCATGAACCCCAATCAACTGACCGACCAACTGGCCTTGTTCCTTGACGTGCTGGAAACCGGCAGTTTTTCCGCCGCCTCACGGCGTCATCCGCTGACCCCTTCGGCCGTGGCAAGGCGTATCGACAGCCTGGAAAGCGCGGTCGGCAGTCAGTTGTTCCTGCGCAGCACTCATGCGGTACGCGCCACCCCGGCGGGATTGGCCTTTGCCGAGCGCGCACGGCGGATCGTCGCCGAGTTGCGCCTGGCCCGGGCCGAGGCCGTGTCCCTGAGCAGCGCGCCGGAAGGCCTGATTCGTATCGATGCGCCGGCAGCCTTTGGGCGCCGGCACCTGGCACCGGTGATTGCCGATTTCCTGATGCTCTACCCCGGGCTCGATGTGCAACTGCACTTGATCGACAGCTTCGTCGACATGCAGGGCCTGAACCTGGGCAAGGTCGATCTGGTATTGCGCGCCGGGCAACTGGCCGATACCCGGCTGGTGGCCACGCCACTGGCGAGCATGGTGCGTATCGCCTGCGCCAGCCCTGATTATTTGCGGCGTCGCGGCGTTCCGACCGAGCCCACACATCTTATTGAACACGACGGGCTCGACTGGGATGGCTTGGCCCCGCCCTTCGCCTGGCGTTTCGAGCGCGACGGGCAAATGCAGTTGCACCGGCCGGCGCGGATCCGCATGAGCGCCAACAATGCCGAGGCGCTGGTGTGCGGCGCATTGGCCGGGCTGGGAATCGCGCATCTGCCGACCTGGCTGGCCAGCGAGTACCTGTTGCGGGGTGAGTTGTTGCCGCTGTTCTGCGACAGCGGGCTGCCGAAACCGGAAAGCGCCGGCATCTATGCCTTGCGCCTGGAACAGCAACCCAACTCCCGCAGTCGCTTGTTGCTGGAGTACCTGAAAACCCGCTTCAGCCCGGTTCCGCCCTGGGATCTGGCGCTGCAAACCCATCTGCAGCGGCATTGATCAAAATTATCTGGCGCATTAAAGATTCGCCCGCTAGATTCTTGAGATCACAGATCAAGGCTTCGACATGACCACCGAGCGCAACACTCCGGACAACTGCGACAACCTGCTGCTGGACAATCAGGCCTGCTTCGCCCTGCATTCCACTTCGCTGATGATGACCAAGGTCTACAAACCCTTGCTGCAAGCGCTGGGCCTGACCTACCCGCAATACCTGGCGATGATGGTGTTGTGGGAAAGGGACGGTTTGACCGTAGGTGAAATCAGCACGCGGTTGCTGACCGATCCAGGCTCGTTGACGCCGCTGCTCAAGCGCCTGGAAGCCGAAGGCCTGCTCAGCCGAACCCGCAGCCGCGAAGACGAGCGGGTGGTAATCGTCGAACTCACCGAACAGGGTCGGGCCTTGCGTGACAAGGCCCGTGATGTTCCCCAGTGCATCCTCGGCGCCAGCGGGATGACCGTGGAGCGTCTGCAAAACCTGCAAGCGGAGTTGCAGGAGCTGCGTCGCCACCTGCAAGACAGCCTGTAGTTTCAAGGCCAGCACAAAGCCCGCTCCCACATTTGCTTTGTGCTGTCCCACAGAACCCGATTCCCCTTCCGAAAAAGCCGCCTGTAAAACCTCCAGTCGCTCTAACTCAATAGCTCCAGCCAATCCTTCTCAACCGTTCGTCTGTCCTGGCAAATTAATTTTACTATTTATCTTGTGCGCTAAATATTTGCGCGATACATTCATCTCGCCATTACTTAGCGCGCAAATATTTAGCGTAAAACAAACAAACCCTGAACGAGGCTTTCACCATGCAAACTCTCTACACCGCAATCGCAACTTCCACCGGTGGCCGTGACGGTCGTGCGGTTTCCAGCGACAACATCCTCGACGTCAAGCTCGCCACGCCGAAAGAACTCGGCGGTGCCGGCGGCGCAGCCACCAACCCTGAGCAACTGTTCGCTGCCGGCTACTCCGCCTGCTTCATCGGTGCCCTGAAATTCGTGGCCAGCCAGACCAAGCGCAGCATCCCGAACGACGCTTCGATCACTGCCCACGTCGGCATTGGCCAGATCCCCGGCGGCTTCGGCCTGGACATCGACCTGCACATCAGCCTGCCGGGTCTTGAACAAGCCGATGCACAAGCACTGGTCGACGCGGCCCACCAGGTCTGCCCGTACTCCAACGCCACCCGTGGCAACGTCGATGTGCGTCTGCACGTAACCGTCTAAGCGCTGGCTACCCAGGCCCGAACAGGAAACGAACATGAACACTTTCAGCAAAGTCTTGACCGGTACCCTTCTCGCCTTGTCCATCAGCAACGCATTCGCAGGTAGCGGGGTTGAGCACAACACCCAAGCATTCCTCGATGTGCTGAATGCCGGTACCGGCAAGCCGATGGAGCAAATGACGCCCGCCGAGGCCCGCGCCGTTCTGGTAGGTGCGCAAGCCGGGGTCAAGCTGACGCTGCCAAAAGCCGATGTCAGCCAGAAGACCATTCAAGTCGACGGCCAACCGATCAGCCTGACCATCGTCCGGCCGGCCGGGGTCAAGGGCGAGCTGCCGGTGTTCATGTTCTTCCACGGCGGTGGCTGGGTGCTGGGGGATTTCCCGACCCACGAGCGGCTGGTGCGTGACCTGGTGATGGGTTCGGGTGCCGCGGCCGTGTTCGTGAACTACACGCCGTCGCCGGAAGCGCATTACCCGGTGGCGATCAACCAGGCTTATGCCGCAACCCGATGGGTGGCCGAGCACGGTAAAGAGATCAGCGTCGATGGCAAGCGCCTGGCGGTAGCCGGCAACAGTGTCGGCGGTAACATGGCGGCGGTGGTTGCGCTGATGGCCAAGGACAAGGGCACACCGGCGATCAGGTTCCAGGTGCTGTTGTGGCCAGTGACTGATGCCAACTTCGAAACCGCGTCCTACAACCAGTTTGCCGAGGGGCACTTCCTCACCAAAAACATGATGAAGTGGTTCTGGGACAACTACACCACCGACGCCAATCAACGGAATGAGATCTACGCCTCGCCACTGCGCGCGACCAGCGCTCAGTTGAAAGGATTGCCTCCAGCGCTGGTGCAGACCGCCGGTGCCGACGTGTTGCGCGACGAAGGCGAAGCCTACGCCCGCAAACTGGACGAGGCCGGAGTGCCGGTGACTTCGGTTCGCTACAACGGCCTGATCCACGACTACGGTTTGCTCAACGTGGTGAGCCAGGTGCCAGCGGTGCGTTCGGCGATGTTGCAGGCTTCGCAAGAGCTCAAGCAACACCTGAAATAAAAAGCTCGCTCCCACAGGGTTTCTGGTTGAACCCGAAATCGCAGGCACAAAAAAGCCCGACTCAATGGTCGGGCTTTTTCATTCCTGAAGCTGTGCTTATTTGGCACGGCCTTTGTAGGAACCGCCTTCGCGGGTGTCGATCTCGATCTTGTCACCGATTTCGATGAAGTCAGCAACTTGCAGCTCGGTACCGTTGCTCAGCTTGGCTGGCTTCATTACTTTGCCGGAAGTGTCGCCGCGAGCCGAACCTTCGGTGTAGTCAACTACGCGCACGATGGTGGTCGGCAGCTCTACGGAAACCAGACGCTCTTCGAAGAAGATCGCTTCGCAAACATCGGTCATGCCTTCTTCAACGAAAGGCAGAACGGCTTCGATGTCTTCAGCGTTCAGCTCGTACATGGTGTAGTCGGTGGTGTCCATGAACGTGTAGGTGTCGCCGCTGATGAAGGACAGGGTCGCTTCTTTGCGGTCGAGGATTACGTCGTCCAGTTTGTCGTCGGCGCTGTAAACGATCTCGGTCTTGTAACCGGTCAGCAGGTTCTTCAGCTTGGTCTTCATGATCGCGCTGTTACGACCGGACTTGGTGAATTCAGCTTTCTGAACCAGCCAAGGATCGTTTTCGAGACGAATCACGGTCCCGGGTTTCAGTTCTTTACCAGTTTTCATTGCGAATATCCGAATTTGGATGGGATTTACAAAAATCTAGGCCGCGTATCATATCCAATTTCCATAAAACTGTACCAGCGCCGTGGCAAGATCGGCCTGCAAGGCCTGTTCCTGACACCACGCCTCGGCGTGTTTTTCCAGCTCTGGCCAGTGTTTACGGGTGAATTGCCAGTGGTCGGCTATTTTTTCACCAGCGTTCCACGCCCGCCAGAGACCGCTGATCGCCTCCCGCGCAGGCGCAGATAACCCTTTTACATAAAGTTCGAGGAAGGCTTCGAGCTTGTCCAGGTGGATGTCTTCTTCCTGCCGGTAAATGTGCCAGAGAAATGGCCGGCCGGCCCATTGAGCGCGCACGAAGGAATCTTCGCCGCGCACGGCATTGAAATCGCAGCACCACAGCAACCGGTCGTATTGATCCTGGCGGACAAATGGCAGCACTTGCACGGTCAAGGCATCCCGCACATGCACTGCACCGGCCGCCAGACCCTGCACACCAAGCCAACGCTCGACGTCGCCGAGAATCCGCCCTTCCGGCACCAGCAGATGAGTGGCCGTAGAATCGCCAGCCATCCCATCGAGCCAACTGGCCAGACCGGTGTTTTCGTAGGCAAACAATGAGATCAGCTGCGTGCCAGGCGCAGGATCAATCCCCAAACCTTGCAAGAATTCTCTTTGAACTTGCGGATTTTGCTGAAATTGCCGACGCCGTTCCAGCAACCCTCGCTCACGCAGCAGTCCACCGGTGCCCTTCCGGAATCCAGGGAAGAAGAAGAACTTCTGCACATTTTTGTACTTCACCGAGGGCAAACCGTGGCAGCCGATCACCCAGTCTTCGGCGCTCAGATAGTCGAGGTTCATCCACAGCGGCGTCTTTTCCCGTTCGGCCATGGCCTCCATATAGGCGCTCGGCAATTGGCAGGCAAAGGCAGCAATCACCACATCGGCGGCTTCAGTCGGCTGCCACTCGGCGGGCCACTGGCACACTTCGACGTCCTGCTGCCACTGTTGCGCAGCATGGATGTCGATTTCCGGGCACAGGCGCTCGAACGCTCGAAGATCATCGACCCACAGACGCACCGCCAGACCATGTTCGGCCACCAGTTGCCGGGCCAGTCGCCAGGTCACCCCGATGTCGCCGAAGTTGTCGACCACGGTGCAAAAAATATCCCAGCGGGTTTTCATTTCAGGCATTCCAGGCTCCCGTTGGCAAAGGCGCCGATTGTCCGCATAAATTACCCCGTGCAGAAGAGCCGACGGCGATTATTCTTCATGCGACAATCGCCACTCGCCAGTGACCTTTCGCCAGGAGGCAATCATGCCCCACCGCCCCACTCCACGCCGATCCTTCCCGATCAGCCTCAACGCCCTGCAACTGACCGGCAGCATCGCCCTCGGCATGTGGCTGGGATTCATTGCCATCGTGCTGACCTGCTGGCTCGCTTCGCGCCTGCTTTTCAGCGAGCAATTGGCGTCTGTGGCGACAGCTGTGGAGCAACTGGCCAAACCACCTGTGGTGGCCCAATCGGTGCCGGACATGCCGTCACAAAGCCCGCTGTTCGACCAATATGAAGAAAACCTGCGCAAGAACGAGCAGCAGCAACGGCTCGATCAGGCGCGCAGCAGCAGCAGTCGCAACCTGTCCAACCCAAGCTGTCAGTTCTGGCTGCAACAGGACCGGACTGCGCCCAGCGAAAAAAGTCGCGCCAACGTCCTGCAATTCTGCGATTGATCATGAATAAGCAAACCGTCCACCAACTGATTCTCGACAAGCTGCGGATCGATCTCGACATCGCCGAGCGGGCCGCGCAAACCGCCTACGAAACGGCAACCCACGAAGAAAACATCGCCGAGAACAAGTACGACACCCTGGGGCTGGAAGCGTCCTATCTCGCGGCCGGGCAAGCCAGGCGGGTCGAGGAAATTCGCCAGTCACTGAACCTCTGCCTGAACCTGGCCCTGCGCCCGTATGACGATCAGCGGGGCATCGAAGTGGGCGCGCTGCTCGGGCTCGAGGACGAAAAGGGGCGCGAACAATGGCTGTTTCTGGCACCCGATGCAGCCGGGCTGAAGGTCGATCTGGTGGGGCAACTGATCACCGTCATCACCCCGCGCTCACCGCTGGGCAAAAGCCTGCTGGGTAAATTCGAGGGCGATGAGGTGGAGATCATGGTGGCGGGCGCTCGGCAACAGTTCGCTGTCACCGAGGTAGTTTGACCGGCAGAAACGCTATCAGTGAACGGGCAGTTCGACGCCCTCGAACAGCTCTTCCAGTTCCTGCTTGTTGTGGCACTGAATGGCCCTGGCCATGACTTCGCGGGTCAGGTGCGGCGCGAACTTCTCGATGAAGTCGCACATGAAGCCTCGCAGGAAGGTGCCGCGACGGAAGCCGATCTTGGTCACGCTGGACTCGAACAGTTCGCTGGCGTCGAGCACCACCAGGTCGCTGTCGAGTTTGCTGTCGACGGCCATTTTCGCCACGATGCCCACGCCCAGCCCCAGGCGAACATAGGTCTTGATCACGTCGGCGTCGGCAGCGGTGAACACCACTTTCGGCGTCAGGCCGCGATGGCTGAAGGCTTCGTCGAGTTTCGAACGGCCGGTGAAACCGAACACATACGTCACGATCGGGTATTCGGCCAGTGCTTCGAGGGTCAGTTTCGACAGCTTGGTCAGCGGGTGGCCCTGAGGCACGACCACGCATCGGTTCCAGCGGTAGCACGGCATCATCACCAGATCGCCGAACAGCTCGAGCGCTTCGGTGGCGATGGCGAAATCCACGGTGCCGTCAGCGGCCATTTCGGCGATTTGCATCGGCGATCCCTGGTGCATGTGCAGGGCAACGTCCGGGTATTGCTTGATGAAATTGCTGATCACCGGCGGCAATGCATAACGCGCCTGGGTGTGAGTGGTGGCAATCGACAGGGTGCCTTTCTTCTCGTTGGAGAATTCCTGGGCGATCTGCTTGATGCTTTCAACCTTGCGCAGAATCTCGCCAGCGGTGGTGATGATGCGCTCGCCGGCTGGGGTAACGCGGGTCAGGTGCTTGCCGCTGCGGGCAAAAACCTCGACGCCCAGCTCGTCTTCCAGCAGACGGATCTGCTTGCTGATGCCCGGTTGAGAGGTGTAAAGACTTTGGGCTGTAGCGGAAACGTTGAGGTCGTGGTGCGCCACTTCCCAGATGTAGCGCAATTGTTGAAGCTTCATATGAATCCCTCAAAGCAGGTAGACGCCACGGGCATCAGCGACGATATATAACTATATTAATGGCTCGAAGAATAAATCTAGAACTTTTTTATCAGATTGCCATTATTCGTGTCCTAGCGGTCCCCTTGGCGACGACGTTGCACCAACGGCACCAGATAGACCGGCACCTTGGACAGTTGCAACACACGGGCGGCGGTTCGCCCCAAAGGCGTTTCCGCACCGGCGCCATGGCTGTGACTACCTACGATCAACAAATCCACGGAGAGTTTCTGCGCCTGGTCCAGAATCACCTGCGACGGATCGCCCTGCAGCACCCGTACTGCCTGAATCCGCTCCAGGTCGTGCTCCCCTTCATCCCCCAACTCCTCACGAAAACTGTCGAGCACCCGTTGCTCGATACTGGCAATCACCGTATTGAGGCCCTGGCTGTGAAACTCGTTCAGCGCCTGTTCATCGAGATAACTTTGCAGCACCGATTCGGCAAACAACCCCATGGGTTCAACCGCATGCACGACGTACAAACCGGCATTGAAGGTCCTGGCCAGCTCCAGGGCATGCTGCATCACCACGGGCGCATACAGGCCAAGGTCAGTGGCATACAGCATCGTACGAATCATATGACCTCCTCGACTGCCAACATGGCGGAGATTTGATTCAGCTTAGCAGTGCCTTGGCGACTACGACGTCCGGCGCAACGCATTGAACGGTGGGCTTAAACCTTTTGCTCGTTGCTTATGCCATGGGGCACATGACCGGTGGCGACGACTTCACGGGCCAACTCGCAGTGGCCGGCCTGATCGTCGAAAAACACGTCCGCCGCGAAGGCTTCGAGAAAGGCCGACTTGGTCAGGCCGCCGAGGAACAGCGACTCGTCGAGACGGATGTCCCATTCGCGCAACGTGCGAATAACCCGCTCATGGGCCGGTGCCGATCGCGCCGTGACCAGCGCGGTACGGATCGGACAGGTGTCTTCCGGGAATTCACGCTGCAACAGATTGAGAGCAGCGAGAAAGCCCTTGAACGGCCCTCCGCGCAACGGCTCGCGGGCGGCCTCACGCTCGCTGGCCTGGAACGCTTCCAGACCACCGGCCTGATAAATGCGCTCCGACTCATCGGAAAACAGCACCGCGTCTCCGTCGAAGGCAATGCGTAACTCGTCGCTAGCCGCACGGCTGGCACCACCCGACAGAATGGTCGCTGCCGCGAACCCGGCGTCCAGTGCATTGCGTACGTCTTCGGCGTGGGTCGAGAGAAACAGATCGCAGCCAAAGGCCTTGAGGTAGGGATACGGACTGCGCCCGCCGACAAAGGCCGCACGGGAAATTGCCAGTCCGTAGTGGTCAATCGAGTTGAACACCCGCAGCCCGGTGTCGGCGCTGTTGCGCGACACCAGAATAACTTCGACCCGGGCGCGGCCGAGGCTGTTGTTGAGGTTCAGGAGTTTCTGCACCAACGGGAAGGCATCGCCGGGCTCGAGGATTTCGTCTTCATGTTCGATCTGATACTGCCGGTAGGCTTCGACGCCACTCGACAGGTAGACCTTGTGGCTTTCGCTCAGGTCGAACAGCGCCCGCGAAGAAATCGCCAGCACCAGCTTGTCGTCAATTGCCTTTGGCATGCCCTTCCCCCTCAGGTCGGTCGACTCAGGTGTTGCGTCGATCAATGAAACTCAAACTGCGATACAAGGCCTCGGTGCGTGGCATCTCACACCCGGCTGCCTTCGCCGCCGCCAAAGGCCGGGCGTAGATCGCGGCCAGTTCCAGCGGTCGCTTGTGCAAGTAATCGTGGTACATGCTCGGCCAGTAGTCGGGCATCTTTTCGGTCACCATGAACAAATGCTCGGCATACCCTGCCGGTACGTCATGCCCGCAGGCAACTGCGCCTTGAACCACTTCAGCCATCAGCGCCTTGACCAGCTCGCGGCTGTCAGCATCGGCCATCAACGGTGTGGTGCTCGCCCCCAGCAAAACCGAGAGACCGTTGTAAGGGATATTCCAGACCAGTTTTTGCCAACGCGCCTGATGTAAATTCGCCATGGCCTGGGAATCGAGGCCGGTGCTGCGAAACAGCCCGACGCCCTCCTCGACAATCGCAGTGCGTGCCGGCCCATCGGCGGGACCGCTGTGATACCCCACATGCACCGCGCCCAGCGCCTGATGGGTGATGACGCCCGGCGCCTCGCGATGGACGCAGATGTAGCACAGCCCTCCGAGCACATGCAGCGAATCGGGGAGCAGCTCGCGCAGGCTGTCTTCGACGTCCAGGCCGTTTTGCAGCAGCAGTACCTTGGCATTCGGTGCCGCCGCTTGCAGGATGGCAGGTGCCAGGTCGGCGTTGCTGGTGGTTTTCGCCCCCACAAGCAGCCAGTCGCAGGGCGGCATGTCTTCAGCGTTCGAATAAGCCTGTACCGGATTCAGTTTCAGCGCACCGTGGGGCGCGCTATCGACTTGCAACCCGTGCTCGGTCACGGCGGAAAACTCGCTGCGTAGCAGAAAATGCACATCAAAACCGGCTCGCGCCAGCATCACCCCGTAGAAACCGCCGATTGCGCCGGTCCCGATAATGCCGATCGTCGGCCTGGCAACTGTCCCCGTCATGGCAACTCCTCTGCTGTTCGACTCAGCGCCTGGCGCACGGCTCGATTGAGCTCGGTGTCGGTCAGACGCGATTTGAGTGCTCCAAAGAATTCGCCGTCGCGAACGACAAACAGCGCCGGCAAGTGAAAGACCTGATAACGCTCGACCACCCCGCCGTTGTTGCCGGCATCAATCCAGCACAGTCGGTCGACTGCCAGATCGAGTGTCGGCAATTGCTCACGGGCAAAACGGCAACTGGCGCAGCCGACACTGGTGAAAATGACCAGCGATACGCCGCTCATCGCCAGCAGCCGTTGGTCGGCGTCAAAATCGGTCAGTTCCAATTCGACCACTATACTGGAGGGAACAATGTCAGATGGCCGACACATGGAGTCTGTGTTCATGGGACGATTCATTCCTCACCCTGACGATGTGCCCGTCGAGTTAAAGTTGCTGAAACCTGAGTGTCTTTCGCGACGACAGCTGCACACTATCAGCCTCGGGGGCATGGCTTGCAATTATCACCGCGCGTGGCGCCACGGCACGGCGCTGGAGGTACGCATGCCGACCGTGAACCCGGACATGCGCTACCTGGGCTATGTCGCCTGGTGCCTGCGACGCAAGCGTGGTTACCTGGTGGGCATCGCCTTCGTCGATGAACAAACGCTGTTCAGCGCCCGAATGGGTGAGCAGGTGTGCCAGATCGAACGCTACTGCCGCCTGCATGACGCCCACGAGGACTTGCAGGATATCCAGGCCCTGGCCCTCGAATGGGTCCAAGAGCATGCCGACGAGTTCTCTCACGATTCGGTGCGCAAGGCTTTTGCGCAGCCGGTGCTGGAATAGGGGTGTTCTTGATCGGTTTGCCCCTCACGGCAGGGAAACTGACTGCGAAAGCCCACCAAACCGGCGTCTGCCCATTGTCGAGCCACGGTGTAACGCGCTAAGGTTCGGGTCCCCGACGCGCTTAATTTGCTGTGCTCCGCCGCGCGGGTTCGCTGGCGGCCGGCACCCGTGACCTGACGAGTAAACGATGGCTGATTTACCGATCAACGACCTAAACGTCGCCTCCAACGAGACACTGATCACTCCCGATCAGCTCAAGCGCGATATTCCCCTGAGCGACGCCGCACTGCGCACCGTCACCAAGGGCCGCGAAGTCATTCGCAACATTCTGGATGGCACCGACCATCGCCTGTTCGTCGTCATCGGGCCTTGCTCGATCCACGACATCAAGGCCGCCCACGAATATGCCGAGCGCCTGAAGGTTCTCGCCGCCGAAGTGTCCGATACCCTGTATCTGGTCATGCGCGTGTATTTCGAGAAGCCACGTACCACCGTCGGCTGGAAAGGCTTGATCAACGACCCGTACCTGGACGACTCGTTCAAGATCCAGGACGGCTTGCACATCGGTCGTCAATTGCTGCTGGACCTGGCCGAAAAAGGCCTGCCGACCGCCACCGAAGCCCTCGACCCGATCTCCCCGCAGTACCTGCAGGACCTGATCAGCTGGTCGGCCATCGGCGCGCGCACCACCGAATCCCAGACTCACCGTGAAATGGCCTCCGGCCTGTCCTCGGCCGTCGGCTTCAAGAACGGCACCGATGGCGGCCTGACCGTAGCGATCAACGCCCTGCAGTCGGTTTCCAGCCCGCACCGCTTCCTGGGCATCAACCAGGAAGGTGGCGTGTCGATCGTGACCACCAAGGGCAATGCCTACGGTCACGTGGTGCTGCGCGGCGGCAACGGCAAGCCGAACTACGATTCGGTCAGCGTTGCGCTCTGCGAGCAGGCGCTGAACAAGGCGAAGATCAAGCCGAACATCATGGTCGATTGCAGCCACGCCAACTCCAACAAGGATCCGGCCCTGCAACCGCTGGTGATGGAGAACGTCGCCAACCAGATCCTCGAAGGCAACAAGTCGATCATCGGCCTGATGGTTGAAAGCCACCTGAACTGGGGCGCCCAGGCGATCCCGAAAGACCTCGCCGACCTGCAATACGGCGTGTCGATCACCGACGCCTGCATCGACTGGACTGCGACCGAAAACACCTTGCGCAGCATGCATGCCAAGCTCAAGGATGTGCTGCCTAATCGCGATCGCAGCTGATCGCCTGTTTGGCGGCGCAAAAAGCGCACACAAAAAAAACGCCGGGCTGAACCCGGCGTTTTTTTATGTGTTCGTTTTGTTGAAGGTCACTGACTCAGCTTGGCCGCATGCCGCTGGTGACGCTCCATGTAGCGCTCGACGTAGGAGCACGATGGAATGACGGTGTAGCCCATTTCGTCAGCGTACTCCAGCGCCTTCTCGGTCAAGGCTGCCGCAATACCGCGACCACGCAATGCGTTGGGCACGAAGGTGCGATAGATATCCAGGGTCTGTTTCCCCAGATCCATATAGGTCAGATAGGCACGATGACCGTCCACATTGGTCTCGAACTGATGACCAGCCTGGTCATGGTGGATGGACAACGCCTCGCTCATCACTACTCCTCGCGGGTCTGGAATTCCGACCCCTACCTTACCGATGTTTTTCCGGCGAAGGAACATCTACGCCACCCCGTGCCTGAATGGACACCGAGAAGAGCTGCACCGATCTCGCGCTACCGAGCACGTACAAATAGTAGGCACCATTGGCAGAAATGCTCAAGATGCGCTCGTCATCGTGCCGGTTGGCGGGTGCGGCTCCGGATCACGCAGGATTGGCTCGACCGAAGATCACTCCGGGTCGATAGCCTGTACATTGCCGGATGTTGAGACTTAAGACGAGCGCCCGTTGTTAAAGTCACCTGAACATCGAGAAAGATATTGAGAGGCGCCACACAAAAGCCGAACAAAAGTGTAGACGAATCCATGTAGGCGGACTTTAGCCGGACCAGGAAAAAGAGCGCCGTGCCACAGGAACTTTTTCTCGCCAGTTCGCTCAGCCACGGGCCTTGCAGCTGGATATTTTTTAAACAATTCAGTTAAAAGTTGCTCGAAAAAGAATCAACGCCTACAATTTTTTTTGCTTCTTGCGTCACGTCAGTTTTACTTACTACAAGTAATGGGTAGTATGTACGCCGGCTATTTCCTCAATCGGAGGAGATAGCTACTTAATAGAAAGTCCTTGAAGGGGAACACGATGAACAACGTTCTGAAATTCTCTGCTCTGGCTCTGGCCGCAGTTCTGGCTACCGGTTGCAGCAGCGCATCGAAAGAAACCGAAGCACGTCTGACCGCTACTGAAGACGCAGCTGCTCGCTCCCAGGCTCGTGCAGACGAAGCTTACCGCAAAGCTGATGAAGCTCTGGCTGCTGCTCAAAAAGCACAACAGACTGCTGACGAAGCTAACGAGCGTGCTCTGCGCATGCTGGACAAAGCTAGCCGCAAGTAATAATCCTTCGGGATTGTTATCAAGCCGACCCATTTTTTGGGTCGGCTTTTTTATTGCCTGGCGTTTCTCCGGGCAATAAAAAACCCGTCGACGCGGTCCGCGCCGACGGGTTCTTTGCCAGCATTACTGCAGCGGATCGACCGGAGTGCTCGACACCATCGGTACGACACCGTTGCCCGGCACAGCGATCTCAACCGGCAGACCGTCTTCAGCGGCGACCACATCACGCACCACATCCCAGTTCATGCGCAGGTTGTTGGTGATGTCTTCACGCTTGAGCATCGCATTGATGACTGCGGTGTGCTTGTCGACCACCGACGGGTTGCCCTTGTCGTCCAGCGGCGTATGCGCCTCCAGATAGACCTTGCCGCTACTCAGGCCAAACTTGTACGGGTCGTTGATGATCCGCACCGACGTACCGACCGGCACCATGCCCGCCATTTCCAGCACGTTGTTGTTGAACATGCGGAAGCAGCCGTGGCTGGTGCGCATGCCGATGCCGAACTTCTTGTTCGAACCGTGGATCAGGTAGCCCGGTGTGCCCAAGGTGAACTTGAACGGCCCCAGAGGGTTGTCAGGGCCGGCCGGCACGACGTTGGGCAGCGGATCACCGTCTGCTGCGTGCTCGGCCTTGATCGAAGCCGGAGGCGTCCAGGTAGGGTTCGGTGTCTTGGCGGTGATGCTGGTGTGGGCAATCGGCGAGCCCCAGCCTTCACGACCGATACCCAGCGGGAACGTGTACACCACGTTCTTGCCTTTCGGGTAGTAGTAGAGGCGGTACTCGGCCAGGTTGATCACGATGCCTTCACGCGGGCCTGGTGGCAGGATGAAGCGGGTCGGCAGGATGATTTCCGTGCCGGCGCCTGGCAACCAGGCATCGACACCCGGGTTGGCCGCGACCATTTCCGTGTAGCCCAGATCGTAGGCGGTACCAAGGTCGGCGAAGGTATCTTCGTACTTGGCCTTGATCACCTGCACCTGGCCGATGATGTCCTCACCTGGCGGTGGCAGGGGAAACTCCAATGCTGCGACTGGACCGGCCACAAAGAGGGCGGCAAGAGTCAGGCAGCGGGTGACGGCAGGAAAACGCGGCAACATCCGGAAAATCCTTCGCATGATCAACAGAGATATAAGAGCGCGATTGTACACCGCTGTCTGTTATTTCGGGGAGATGGCCCGATTGCAGGCAGTGCAAGGCGATTTTGAGGTTGTCCTCGATCCCGTGTGGGAGTGAGTCTGCTCGCGATGGCTGTGTGTCAGGCGGCATGGATTTTGATGGTGTACATATCCGTTTCTGCGGTAACGGCCACCTATGGTTCCGCTCTTACAGCGGGTCACTTGGAAAAGCCCCAAGTAACCAAGGGCTCTTGCCCCTGACATTCGGTGCCTCGCCGTGGCTCGGCATGCCCTCGCTCCGGTCCTGCTCCGTGGGCCCGCCGCCATCGGCCATCCATGGCCGGGGGCAGCTAACCCGGCATCCATGCCGAGTTGCCCACTGCGCAGAACCTCCTCTCGGCCTCACGAGGGGGCGTGTACCGCAAAAGCGCCCGAGGCGGCCTACCAGCCGGCCTGTTTGTTGGGTTCGTTCGTCTGTGATGTACCTGGTCGACTGACAGGTCGTCATCGCGAGCAAGCTCGCTCCCACAGGTACTCAGTACATCTGCAAGGTCTGGGTCGGCTGGCAGGTCGTCTTCGCGAGCAGGCTCGCTCCCACACTTGATCCGAGTATGCCTGCAAGAGATTGGTCGGCTGTAAGGCCGCCTTCGCTGGCAAGCCAGCTCCAGTTGATCGGCGTACACCCACGCTTCTCACCACTCATCAGGCCGAGCGTTAGCTCGCCTGCAGCTTTTGATCTTGATCCACCCGCCCCCTCGGGAGGCTGAACGGAGGTGTTCATCCGGGGATTGGCGCGCAGCGCCGTTCGACGCAGTCGAACTCATTGCATGTAGGTCGAAGCGAAGCCGACCGGAGGGCAATGTAGTGGTCAACTAATTCCAGACACCTCGGTAGGTGATTTCGACGCCATCGCCCGCTCGTAAACGGTTGGTGGCAGATATCCCAGTTTCGAGTGCAGCCGCTCGTTGTTGTAAAACCCAACGATGT